>DASZFK010000397.1:0-15901 GCA_035939855.1 Candidatus Angelobacter sp. | reverse complement strand
CCACCATGTTTTTCGGTTTGTATGAAGACGCGACACAACGGTTGCGATATGCGAACTGCGGCCACAATCCGGCATTGCTGCTGCGAGATAGCGGCACGATTGAACGGCTGCACAGCACAAACACGGTCTTAGGACTCTTTGAGAAGTGGGAATGTATAGTCGCTGAAATTCAACTAAAGCCAGGTGACGTGCTAGCGATCTACACCGATGGAATCACCGAGGCGGCAAACCCCCAAGGTGAGGAGTTCGGCGAGGAAAGGCTGATACAGCTCTTGCAGGCGAACAAGAATCTCCGGCCCAATGAGCTTGTGCAAAAAGTCATGACTGGTGTACAGCAGTTCAGTCCCGGCGAACAAGGAGATGATTTGACATTAGTGGTGTGCAAAGAACTTTCAGCGCAGTTGTGACTGTGTAGGCGCTTGCGGGCCGATGGCCGGGGCCACGTTGAAATGATCGCGCAGGAATCCAACCGCTTCTTTGCGTTCCGCCGCAGGACTTTCAGGGGCGGCGTTGAGATAGAGGATGTATTGTTCTGCGGCCCCTTCAGCGTCGTTTTGTTGCGCTCTTTTTCGGGCTTCAGCCAGGATTTTTTCGGGAAGATGCATGACCTTTTCGCGCACTGATTTGATGAGCACGTCGCGCGCCTTGATTTCCAGGTCGGTCACAAACTGGTTTTCATCAGGTGCGGCGCCTTGCTGCTTGACTCCTTCGGTATCTTCAGGCTTGACGTTTTCCACCAGCATGTAAGTCTTTTTATTGTCGACCTGAAGAGGCTGGCCTGCTTCAACCAGGTTCCCTGCCTGATCGGTCAGGCGAAACGCCACCTCGATGGTTGCCGAAAGGTCGATGGTCTTCTTGGTGTAGTTGTATGTTTCCACAACATCCTGAGGACGGGTAGGCTCGAGGGAGTCACGCTTGGCGCGTTTGTCATCGGCCTCCTTCTGCGCCGCGACAACAGCGTCATTGGCCGCCGCAATTTCTTTCTTTTTGTTGTGTGCCTGGGCATCGGTCAGCGCGTGTTGGGCAGTGGTCAACTGCGCCTGGGCTGCCTCGTAATCGCGGTTCGCGGCGACCCAGGCTTCATTTTTGACCTCGCGCGTGCCTACTCTATATTTCGACGGAAGAGTCTCAAGCGTTGGATTTTTTACCAACCGATGCTGGAGGACTTCGCCTACCAGCATGAATCCGGGCTGCACATTCGAAGGATTTTCGGCGCTTTGGCGGATCACCTTGGCAACCAGTCCAGAGCTTTCCAGGCTGGTCGCAATGGCATCCGCAAGCTGGTCGGCAAAGCCGGCGTTCTCGCGCCGGGAGCTTTGGTCGCGAAACAGCACGCCGACGGAAAGCTTGGCGTGCAACTGATAGGCAGGCGCGTAGCGTGTCATCTCATCTTTCACTGTCTCAAGGTTTGGCTTGTAGCGCTGTGCTTCGCCTAAATAGAGCCAGCCCAGCCCCACGCCGGAGGCTAGCGGCTTTTCCAGATAACGTTTTGCCTGGTCCATGTAGTAACCGCTGATTTTGTCAGAAAGAAGATCGAGCTTGAGCCGGATCGAGGGATCGTCCCCCAATCCTCCTGCGCGCGCCAGCAGAGCGTGGGCTTCGCGCAAACCATCTTCATCTACGCGACCGTGGATGGGCAGGTGCATCTGCTGTAACTTTTGGGCCCGCTGGACTGCCGCGATGCTATAGTTTGCTCTGAGCGCTTCTATCTCACTGGACACCATCGACCTCTGGGCATCGGGCAGGTCTGCAAGCACTTCATAAGCTTCGATCGGCTGGTTCGCATCGGAATAGGCCTTGCTCTGTTGTAGCGCGCGGTCCGCAGCTTGCCGGTTGCGCATATTGGTCAATTGAGTTTCGGCATTTTTCAAGGACGAAGCAGCATCTTTATCTTCTGACCGGATGCCGGCTGCTTTACGAAATTCTGGAACGGCTTTTTCCCAATCAGGCTGGGCGCTCAACTCCCGTCCGCGGTTGAAGTGATAGCTGAATGCGGAGGTCACAATGGCTTCGATGCGCGGCTCTTCGCTCTCGAAGGAGCGATAGGAAGCAACCGCGGTGAGCGCATCGTCAAAACGTCTTGAAGCGACCAAGGCTTCGGCATTCTGAAGATCCCTATCGAACTTGCGGGTCTCATCGAAAATCTCGGTTTGCAAATCGAACGCCGGTTTGTAATTTGGGTCTACATCCACGACCAGGTCGATATGTTTCTTGGCCGCAGTAAGGTGAGCATAACCGGGAGTCTGGTCAGCTAAAGCCTTGCGATAAGCCTTTAGCTGGGCCCGGTCCGATTCTATGAGCTTATCTAACTGCCCACGAACCAGCGCGTTCATCTCAACCGCCGGAGCGTGGCCCGGCAAAAGATGGCTCGCCTGCGCTGTCTGCGCCAGGGCCTGCTTCAACTGCGCCAAGTCGGGATGATGCGCATCCGAGGATTTTAGATACTCGGCAAACGCCTTCTCTCCAGCTTCATCGTGGAGTGTTGCCAGGTTCTTCTTCGCATCAGCAACATGCGGCGAGGAATCATAGTGGGAGAGGAAGTCTCGCCATCCCGCGATGCTTTGCGCGCGTTCGGCGCGCAGAAATTCGGCCAACTCAGTGTCCGGGGCAGGAACAAACACCAGCCGCAAGCCTGGTTTCACCGGAGGGATTTCCAGGGCTTGCTTCGCGGATGCGCCTGCGATCGTTCCCTGAAGAATGGCTTGATCGGCTGCATCGGAGGTCGTAAATTCTGCGCTCTTATCGAACTTAAGCCCACTCGGAACTACGCATACCGTTCCTGACGCGCTGGCCAAAGACAGCACTCCATTCTGGCCGCGTTCCAGTGAGGTAGCCCCTTGAAGCTGTATTTTGGGCAGCTTGTCATAGATCTTTTTGTCGAACCTGGAGACACCATCGCATACACGAAGCTCGGTCTTGGCATTGATCAGCAGCCCGCTGATCTGGACATAAGCCGGGCCATTGGGGCCATCGAAGACCGCAATCGCGTTGATAGGAGGAGCGTCTTTGGCAAGAGTTGGGGCGGCCAGAGACGCGAAACATGCCGCAAGCAGGAAGAATCTCAGGGAAATCCCTGACCCAAGAGTAAATCGTGAAGCCATGATGAATTTTCGAAAAATCATGGGAAGCAATAAGGCTTTTTTGGGGGCGTGCTTACGTTAGAATACGCTTCCTCTGAAGTCAAGCGAGTAAATACCGCAGGAGACGTAGAACTCCAGCGCTCTCCGCGCGCTGGCGCGCGCAGAGAGCTTACGGACGACGAGATGTTATTTGTTCTTGTAGTTGAAGGTGACCTTGGTTTCTTCGTCGAGCACCAGGGGTCTTACGAAGCGGAATGAATTTCCGGCCCTTGGAACGTCCACGCGTACGGGTAGCACGCCTGCCACTCTCCGCTGAAGGTTCATTACGTTGTTGGAAGGCCCATTGATCTGTTGCTCTACCTGCTTTTTCTTGTCTCGTTCATTCTTGGAGCCACGATTTGGATTCAGACCTCCGATCATGGAAGCTTCGGCCGTCACCTCAACTGTTTCCATTGCCGCGCCCACATTGAGTCTCATGTTTGTCTCTAGTGGTGTGGTCGCATCGTGGTCATATCTGCCAGTTGTTGTCTGCAATCCAGGACTTGAGATCGCGATTGTGACCTGGCCTGGGGGCATGTTGGCGATGAACCAGCGGCCCGAGGAATCAGTCGTTGCCGTTTTTTTCACGCCAGTAGTTGAACTGGTGACGGTCACGAGAGCGCCGGAAATCACAGCGCCCGAAGGATCAGTGACTACTCCTCCGAGTTGTCCGGGGCCCAATGGGCTGGCGCTGGGAGGCGGTGGTGGTGGAGCAGGGAGAGAGGTTGAATAGAGGTAATTGGTCGATGCTACCGGGGCATAGAGCGCCAGCGCGTCAAGCCCTTCATTGGTGTTCTGAAACGATGGCGGCAACAGATTGGCTGCTAAAGCATCGCCGGCGAAGTCTCTCACTTTGTACTGCTCGGGAAGAAAGACCTCCCACTGCATGAAGCTGATGGGAACATCCATCTTCGGTAGAGAAAGTTGGGAATCGCCTTTTTTGGCAAAAGGAGCGCCGGAGTGCATGAAGACAAACGATACCGTATAGGAATCGGTGGGGCGGAAACCGGGTCTAAGCAAAGGCACGCGGCTGCCGTCGGCGCCTTGCACAGGCTTGACTTTTTCTCCGGCGACATCGGCGGAGAGTATGGCGCCTGCGGGCAGATCAACCTTCAAAAATGGTTGCGCCTGATTCTTGATGGTCATCGTCACCTCGGTGAGCGATTTGCCCTCGGAGGTTACAAGCGTAGTGACCACGGCCCGCTCAGCCACTGCGGCCAACACGCCGCTATCGGGGAAGCGGACCCACTCCAAAGCGAGTCGCGGTGTCTCTGTAGGTTGCTTGTGATAGCGAAAGGCTGCCTGGAGCGGAAAGCGGGCCAGAGAATGCAAATAAGGGTTGACTTCTTTCATGTCCATGCGCTTGAGTCCACCACGTTCGGTTGCGGTCAACTCCATGGTTCCTGCGCCTTCAACCAGCATTTCGCCGGTTTCGCGCTGGGTGTTCTTGAAGCTGAGAAAAGGCGCATCCGCCTTTGGGGTGCTGATGGATTTCTCCAGCGAAATCAAAAACTGATGGCTGCGCAGCGTGGGTGCATTGACTTTCAGAATAAGCACGCCCGATTGCACTTCGCTGGACTCCAGTGAGCTGCCGGTAGCGCCGGTAATTTCGTATCCTTGCGGAAGCTCGATTTCAAACTGCGTAGGATCTCCCTGCACGACCGAGATGTCAGCCAGTGTTGCGATCTTGACATCGGCTTCACTCACCGAGATGAGCGTCTTCAAATCAGAGAGGAAGCGAACCTCTTTCGGCACGGTGGGCGCAGCGATTTCGCGTGTCGTCCACCAAACGTTGGCTGGCTGCCCGGGGATCAGTGTTGCCTCGATTGCCGTTTGGCCTTTCTCGGACGTGCGCGCGGTGATCAAGCCAGGGTTGATCCTGACGTTAGTATGATCTCCGGGGATCACCAATGTAAGCCGCACGCTTCCGGCTGAAGGTACCGGCAGATTGAAGGAAGCGCGGCCGGCTTCCTGAACCAGGTGCAAGCCGGCATCGAGTGTAACCGAGAACTCGGCTGGGCCAGGCAAGATGGCCACATGCGCGCCGCCTTCCTGTTCCAACGGCAAGCCTCGGCCTTCCTGATGCGCATCAAGGATGGTGATGCCATGGGTAAGCGGAACCTTGGTCAGTCCTTTACTAAAGACCTCTCCTTGCATCTGAATGTTGCCCACTACAGATTCATTGCCAACCTGCAGCTTCAAGTCCGCGCGTTTGATGGCATAGGGAAGCGGAGGAATCTCGGGCTTCTTCACCGGTTTGGCGGCCAATTCGACCAGGTGGTTGTATTCGCCCAGAGGCAGGGTGACATCTCCCGATGAAGGCAGTGGAAGAGAGCTTTTGTCTTCCGCCGTTGCTACGATTGAAATGACCAACATCAAAGCCAATAAGTTCCTTTTCATCTGGAGCCTCCTTTTTTGTCGTGCTGATAGTCGAATTCGGCGGCTGGCGCCTGGTTTTCGCTGGTTAGCTCAGAAACCAGAAATACTGAAGGTCCGAACGCCGGAAATGAAACCTTGATTGGAAGAATTCCGGTAACCTTGCCGGCCTGCGCCTTGGTGCGAAATTTGTCGACCAGCGCCTGTGACTCTTTGTCTTTGTTGTCATTGTTGTTTTGACCGTCAAGTTGCAGATCGTTGTTCCTTCCGTGCAGCCCGTTTGCTGTGAATCCAGCTCCATTTGTTGATTCGAAAGATGAAGGCGCACCGAAACTTCCATTGAACGCCACCGACGACGGTCTTTCGTAAGGCTCCACCCGGAAAGGCCCTGGCTCGGCAGTAACCTTGAATAGGGGCGGATGGTACACGAGCAGTCCAGTGCGCGAGACCGGGAGATCGACGGCTGGCAGCGCCAGATGGGCTTTGCCTTTTTCTCCCCAAACCGGGTTCCGGCTCACGTACAGGATATCGGCGATGAATACCGGAGACTCTTCGCCTGCGCGCGACTTCTCCAACGGAAGCAGCAGGCTGCCATCCGTTGCCTGGCCCGGACGAATGGGCTTGCCCGCCAGAGACGCTGACCATATCGTTGCGCCTGCAGGAAGCGTGATTTTCAGGAAGTTTCTTTGATTGTTGCGAATGGCATAACGGGCCTGCACCAGCGTCTTACCATCGGCGCTCATCAGCACGGAATAGCGAGCTTCCTCGACGATGGCCATTAACACCGCCTGCTGTGTATAACGGGCAACATCCACAGTGAGCGAGCGAGGGGCCGAGGCGTCGATTGCCCGCAAGGTGAAAGCAGCAAGCGAGGGCGATTGGCGGCTGGCGACCATCTCGCCCAGGTCGGTTGCGTCGGCCCTTTCCAGGCCTTGAGGTTTGAAATCTTTGATCTCGCCCGCGCCCAGCACCTCAACTGCGACTCCACCCGTTTCGCGTTCGGTCTTGAGGAGACGAAGCAAAGGAATCTCGATTTTTCCTTCGCGAGGCGCGCGGGTTTCGCCGGTGATCACAAATCGCGCTGATTTTTCCACCGGCTCCAGAAATTTCACCGCGAGTTCGCCGTTCTTGATCTCCCAATCGGCCACCATCGCCCCGGATACCTGGTTAATCGTGACTTTGTCTGGAAGCTGAACGCTTACCTCGCTGGCTGCGCCCTGGACCACATCGACATTGACTTCGGCGTAGACAGAGGTTAAGTCTTCGCCCAGCCCAAAGAGTTGCGTGAGCGATCCGCGCATTCGCAAGGGAAGCGTGATGCGATGATCTTCGGTCTTCCTCTTCCAAGTAAACCTGAGCGGCTCGTTACCGCGAGCGTAAGCCAGCCATTTGCTTTGGGAGTCCGACTCGGATTTCTCGGAAAGCAGCCCGCCGCTGATCCTGACATCCACTCCCAGGCGCGGAAGAAGAATGGAGGCGCACGTAACCCCAGAGGCTGTCGAAGGCAAAGAAATACTTTCTTCACCGGCGGAGGAATCAATGGGCAACACAATATCAAGCAGAAGAACAGACCGCCCCGGATGTGATAAAACCGCGGACAACTGGCCACTGCCTTTGCCAGTTCCAGCCGGTGCGGGTACAAGCGAGACCAACTTGCCATCGAGCCGGGCTTCGCGGACCAGCAGGTTGGCAGGAATAGGAACTCGGACCCAGCCATCCTTGAGGACATCGATCGTAAGGTTCGCGCGACCCGTGACGATATCTCTCCTGATCTGAAGATCGTAGTCAACGCGAGTCAAAGTCGCATCGACGGTTGGCGGTTCCGGTTCGACTTCCGTAGGGAAGGCTCTCGCGTGAAGCGCTTGATATTCCGCGACCGGAATAACAACCCAGCCGGCGGGATTCACGATCTGCTGCGCCCACGATTGGCTGGTTGCAAGCGAAATCACAACCAGGAATGCAAATAACATTCCCACTACCCAGCGATGCCGGGCGCTTCGACTGCTAAAACTCCTCATAGATGGTCCCCCTTCATGATTGAAGCTATGATGGCTGGCTGGTTCTGGGCGAACCTTGCAGACGCAACGGCCGTTCGGGGGTAATAAGATTTTGTTAGTGACGGCAAGGTCCTTCAGTCGCATGGTCACGCTCCAAGCGTCGACACATAACCACTGATTCCGCAGCGCTCTGCTCTATAGAACGTATCTGTAGATTTTCTTGCAGACTTTTTATGGCTTATCTTTATAGGCACCCTTTCTACAATTTCTTATAGAAATAACGTTGATATCTACAAATGAATTTGAATTCGTGTACAGAAGGATGAAAGGAACGTCGATGACACTTGCAGGCCAGGTTGGGATCGTGACTGGAGGCGGAAGAGGCATTGGGCAGACGGTTGCCGCGAAGTTGGCTCAAGCCGGAATGTTGGTTGCGGTGATGGCTCGTTCCGCTAACGAATTGGATGCCACAGTCGATCTAGCTAAGACTTCCGGTGGAATTGCCCGCGCGTTCCCTGCCGATGTGACCGATCGAGAAGCCGTGCGCGAAGCGTTCAGGGAAATTGAAAAATCCATGGGACCTGTCGATCTGCTTGTGAATAACGCGGGCGCAGTAGGGGCTTTGGGGCCATTCTGGGAGACAGATGTGGACGAGTGGTGGCAGGGCATGGAGGTCAACCTTCATGGCTCGCTGTTATGCAGTCATGCCGTTTTGCCGGGGATGATCGGGCGCAAACGCGGGACCATCATCAATGTCGCCAGCGGAGCAGGCACGGGCGCGGTGCCGCTCTCCAATTTTTCCAGCTACGTGACCAGCAAGACTGCGCTCATCCGCTTCACCGAATGCCTGGCCGCCGATACCAAGCCGCATGGCGTTGCCGTGTTTTCCATCTCGCCCGGCACAGTTCGAACTGCGATGTCGGAGTCGATCTATTCGCCGGAAGGGCAGAAGTGGCTGCCATGGTTTCGCAGCACGCTTGAAGAAGGTCGCGATGTCCCGGCTGAGCGCCCGGCTCGGCTCATACTCGATCTGGCTTCCGGAAAAGCCAACCTGCTTTCCGGAAGGTTCCTGTCGATCACCGACGATCTCGACGACCTCGTCAGAAGAGCATCTGAAATCGAAAAAAATAGCCATTACGTGCTGCGATTGCAAAAGCCGCCAAAATAACTTTAGAGATCAAGCTCGATCCACACCGGAGCGTGATCGCTCGAGTTTTCCTCGCCACGCGCCCACCGGTCTACACCACCCTCCACCAGCCGGTCGGATACCTTCGGTGAGAGCAGGAAATGATCGAGCCTCATGCCTTTATCCTTTTGCCATCGCTCATATTCGTAATCCCAGAATGTCCAGAGCGGCCCGGAGGGGTAGAGCTTCCGCATTGCGTCGGTCCAGCCCTGGGCCAGCAAACGCGCAAAGGCTTGGCGGCTTTCCGGTTGGATTAATGCGTTGTTGTCCAGTGATCGAGTTGGATAGATATCCTGCGGCGTTGGCACAACGTTGTAGTCGCCAGCTAACACCACGGGTACGCCGGCTGCCATAAGTTCAGCGGCATGGGCGATAAGCCGCTCAAACCATGCCAGCTTATACGTGAACTTCGGTCCAGGCTGCGGATTCCCGTTGGGGAGGTAGATGGAAGTGATCAGGAATCCATGAACAGCCGCCTCGATGTAGCGGGCCTGGCGATCTTCAGGATTGCCCGGCAAGCTTGCGCGGGTCAGCACCGGAGTTTGGTGGCGCGCGAGAATTGCCACTCCGTTCCAGGAGCGTTCGCCTTGCCAGACTGCCTCATATCCGAGGCTCTGAAGGGGACGAATTGGAAAGGCTCCCTGTTCCGCCTTGAGTTCCTGGAGGCTAACCACGTCAGGCTTTGCTTTGGTGAGCCAGGCTAAAAGGTTATCCAGGCGCTTGTTGATGTTGTTGATGTTGAAAGTGGCGATCTTCACTGAGGGCCTTTCGGTCGTTTTTTCAAAGGATAAGGGAAGATCTGCAATCGGGTGATCACTTCGGCACACCTCAGTGCAGGCTGCGCGTGATCGGGTCATCGGGTGATCGGTTTTGGAACAGTCATTGATTTTAAACACCTTTCACGACTCCCATCGTCCCAACCGACAGTGTATTCGATAAAGTAGGGATTCTTCGGCCACAGAACGGCCTCAGAATGACAGGGGGCGAATGTCTTCACGCAATTGAGCGTTATATTATGACGTTCATAGCAGGCCCGTTTAAGTCCAGTAGACGGATATCACCCGTTCTCCCACAATCGCTTGTCGATGGCTGAATTACAAAGAGCTGTGGGAGCAAAGATACGTGAGCTGCGGATGGCCCGTGGCTGGTCGCAGGAGACCTTTGCCGACATCTGCGAAATCCACCGCTCGCACATGGGAGAAATTGAACGGGGCGAAGTGGACGTGGCCATCAGCACGCTCGCCAAGCTGGCCAAAGGATTGGACATTACCGTATCCGCTATGTTGAAGGGCGTCGTCTAAACGCCCGAGAATTCCTCCCATTCCTCCCATCCTCACCAAAGGCGCGCCAATCAAGGAGATTTCGTGGTGAGGAATTGCGGAAGAAGCTCAATTCCTCCCCAATCGGCTCCGATGGCGCGGATTGATTTCCGCAAGACCATTGCCAAAATTGCTCCTTCGGCTACGCAAGCTCGCCTCGAGGACAGGCTACAATGCCAAAATTGCCAAAATTGAAAACTAACCTGGGGCATTTCTGGCCCACATTCGAGTTTTCCGTAGAAGCCCTCAATTGTTTTCTCTTTTTGTTCGTCTCTATGTTGCCATCCGTTTCAATGTGTGTCAAGCCACAAGATGTAGGGGTTATGTAGGGGTAGCGGATCGGCTTTCTTACAAACAGACCCCACTGCCTGGGCGCGAATCGCTTGTGAAGTGGTTTTCAGTCCAGTATGATTTGGTGCTCTAGAAATCACCTGAAGACACGAAGAGGGACCTATGATTCGACGTTACCTTGCCGCCTTTGTCATGATCATGAGCTTTGCCGGCTTTGCTACCGAAATTGCTTTTGCGCAAGCACAAGAGCCATCCAAGCCTGCTGCGGCCGCTCCGGCGAAGAATGATTACAGCAATCCGGATTCCTGGCTCTGCCGTCCGGGCCGCAAGGATGCCTGTGCTGTCGATCTTTCCACAACCGTCGTGGCTGCAAATGGCAAGCTGACCCGCGAAAACTGGGCAGAGAATGCCAAGGCGCCGATTGACTGTTTCTACGTCTATCCCACGGTTTCCAATGATCCCACGCCCAACAGCGACATGATTCCCGGACCGGAGGAAAAGAACGTGGTGCGCGCCCAATTTGCGCGCTTCGGTTCACAATGCCGGCTCTATGCGCCCATGTATCGTCAGGTGACGCTGACGGCGCTGCGGGCCGTTCTAACCGGTCAGAAGGTTGATGTCGATCGCGCCCTTGCCTACAACGATGTCGCCGATGCCTGGCACTACTATCTTGAACACGATAATCATGGGCGGGGCGTGGTTCTGATCGGGCACTCCCAGGGGTCTGGCGTGCTTACTCAACTCATCCGCAACGAGATCGACGGCAAGCCAATTCAGTCGCAGATCATCTCCGCGCTGCTCTTGGGAACCAACCTTCCAGTACCGAAGGGAAAAGATGTAGGCGGCGCTTTTCAGCATATACCGCTCTGCCATGCGGCCACACAGACCGGATGCGTTATAACCTACGCATCTTTTCGGTCTAATGTCCCGCCTCCTGCTAACAGCCGCTTTGGCCGGACTGCCGATGCAGACAAGGTCTCAGCTTGCACGAATCCGGCAGCCCTGGGTGGTGGAAGCGGCGAGTTGCATGCTTACTTGTCTTCGGGCGGTAGCATCGTCAACGGAGCATCGGTCGAGCCGAAACCCTGGGTCACTCCGCCTCAGCCGGTTACGACGCCTTTTGTCAGCGTGCCCGGTTTGCTGACGGCTGAATGTGTCTCCAACGACAAAGGGTCTTACCTGGCAGTCACAGTTCACGGAGATCCCTCCGATCCTCGCGTGGACGACATTACAGGTGACGTAGTTATCGGCGGGCAGGTCCAGGCGGACTGGGGATTGCATTTGATCGACGTCAATCTGGCGATCGGAAACCTGGTCGATATTGTTGGTCAGCAGAGCAAGGTTTATGAGCGGGCAAAGACGGCGAAGAAGTGAACGCGAAGCAATCTGGAATGATTTCGTTGACGGTTTTATTTCCGACTCACGCCGCAACGAAAAATCTATTCCCTATGAACAATATCGAGCGATGCGTTTGAAACGTAGTTGCAAAAGGATGACCAAGCGCCGGAGGCGCGTCGACAACTCAGCCCAGAGTGAAGCGTAGCGGAACCCTGGGAAGTCTTAAGGAAAGTACACTCCGCCGCAAAATGCAACATCCTGTGTCAAACAGTTGTGACTATGTGACTAAAGATAACAACCTGCTCGACGGCGCTCAATACTTGGCGAGCCTCCGCGACAGCCGCGAGATTTACATCTATGGAGAGCGCGTCTCCGATGTGACCACGCACCCGGCTTTTCGGAATTCGTGCCGCTCGATTGCCCGTCTCTATGCCGCCCTGCACGATCCCAAGTACAAGGACGTGCTCACAACTGTTGATGCACTCGGCCATCGTACGCACAAATTTTTCAAGCCCAGCACCTCAGCACAGGAATTGTTCGAAGCCCGCGAAGCCCTGATTACATGGGCACGCCTGAGCTATGGGTTTATGGGCCGCACTCCTGACTATAAAGCTGCCTTCATGGCTAGCATGGCAGCTAATCCGGAGTTCTACGCCCCCTTTGATGAGAGCGCGCGAAAGTGGTACGTAAAGTATTCCTCGCAGTGCCTTTTCCTCAATCATGTGCTCATCAATCCTCCGGTGGATCGCAATCGTCCGGTGCATGAAGTCGATGATGTGTTTGTTCACGTGGTGAAAGAAAAAGACAACGGCGTGATCGTCAGCGGAGCCAAGATGCTGGCCACTGGCTCGGCCATGACCCATGCAACCTTTGTCGCCCAGAACAGCGCCGTGGTTCTCGATAAAGAGAAAGGCAAAGACTTCGCCTTGGTCTTCATTACGCCGATGGATACGCCGGGGACAAAACTCATCTGCCGTCCATCGTATGAACGCAGCGCCCAAAGCCCGTTCGATCATCCGCTCTCCAGCCGTTTCGACGAGAACGACGCCGTCCTTATCTTCGACCATGCATTTATTCCATGGGAAAACGTGCTTGTTTATCGCGACCCGGAGCGGGCCAACGCCTTCTACCAGCAGTCGCGTTTTGTAAACCGTTACAACCTCCACTCCGGATCGCGGCTCGGCGTGAAACTTGATCTGATGGCCGGGCTGTTTTCCAAGGCCATTGAGACCAATGGAACGGATGCTTTTCGTGGAGTGCAGGCCGCGTTAGGTGAGATTCTTGCCTGGAGACACTTGATCTGGGCCCTTACGACCGCCATGTGTCTCGATCCCGAAGAGGCCCCGGGGAACACCGTCGTTCCCAAAGCTGAATACGCATATACATTGCGCATGTTCGCAACGGAGTGCTGGCCGGCAGTCCGGCACATCTTCGAAAAGTTTCTCGGCGGGAGCTTGCTGGTGGCGCCTTCCAGTCATAAGGATTTATCGAGCCCCGAGATTCGCCCGCTGCTGGATAAGTATTACCGAGGCTCATCCACATCGGCCAAAGAGAGGATCAAGCTCTTCAAATTGATCTGGGATGCTATCGGTTCGGAATTTGGCGCGCGCCACGAGCTTTACGAGACCAATTACTCCGGCAACCACGAACAGATTCGCCTTGATCTCGCCAATGTATCTCGCAGGAAGAATATTCTTGCGGGCTGCCAAAACCTGGTCGAGCAATGCATGTCTGATTACGATCTTGAAGGTTGGCGCGACTCGGCCTGGGTCTGGGAGTGAGAAGTGCGGGCACACAATCAGCTTCCGTTCCAGTAATTGATAGGATTGTGTCAGTTAGAGAATGGTGTATTGGGCTGCTTTCAACGCGTTTCAACTATGCCGATAGATTTCAGAGTGATTGAAAATGAGCATCACTTTCCATTGTCCGTAAGTAAAACCACATCCTGGCCCACCTGGCCTCGGGAAAGGGCCAGCTTCTTTCCATCGCGTGACCAGGCGAAATCGAAGATAAGATCGGATTTGAAATCGGTCAGTTTTGTAGCAGGGGCGCCCGAGATTGGCTGGATCCAGATATTCGAGACACCATGTTCATTAATCTGGCAGGCCAGAGACTGGCTATCTGGCGCGAAGCGAACTTGCCGCCACCTGGGATTGGAGTCAATGGTGTGCAATATTTTTCCGTCCACGCTGGAAGCAATGACGACCACGTGACGAAGATTCGGTTCCGAGCCTTCTACGCTGGCGTAAGCGACCAGGTTTCCATCCGGCGATATGGCTGGACCGAGTCCAACACTGGGACTAAAGCGCACAGGTGCTCCACCATCAATGGAAATCTTCCATACCGAGGGTTGGCCTCCGGCAAGCGATTGGTAGAATACCCATTTGCCATCAGGAGAGCACTGCCCACTCATGTCCTGAATCCCATTGGTAAGCTGCTGAAGATTGCCACCGTGGCTGTCAATTTTCCAAAGGTCGACGCCCTTACCCGAATGAAATGAGGTGAAAACGATATGCTGTCCGTCGCCGCACATGGAAGGGCCAAGCGCCGGGGATGCATCGGAAAACAAAGTCGTTTTTCCCGAGCCATCGCTGGCGCGCAGATCAAATTCAAACCCATTGGCAAAGGTGCTGTTCAGAATACGTCCATCGACAGTCCAATCCAGTTCGCGCGCTTCGGCTTTGCCGGAACTGATCTGGGCTGCCTGGGAGGTTGCGCCCGATCCCGGCACAACCCAAATATTGTTGGAGACTTCGGCGGCCACGGTCACGATTGACTTTGCATCACGTGTGGCGCTGATAGTTCCATCATAGCGGTTCAAATCGTTGGTAATGCGCCGAAACTGTCCGGAAGGGTACGCAAGAAAACCGATCTGCGCCGTAAAATTTGTGGCCGGGCTGCCATAAGCCATCAGCAGGCCGGAGCCATCCGGCAACCATGCGGCGCCCAGGACTTGACCTACTGTGGCGAAGGCGGCGATTTCTTTTCGGCTGCCTGTGGCAGCATCAACGACAATATACCGGCCCACATCTTTAGCCTGTTCGCCAAAGTATTCCATAACCGCGATCACCTTGCCGTCCGGCGACCATGCCGGGTTCCCGGCAAAAACAGAAGGTGGCGAGACCTCCACCAGTTTTTGCTCATTGCTCCCATCGCTATTGGCAATCACGATTGCGCTCTTGCCGCTGAGGGTGTCCCTCAGGAATGCAAACCGATGGCCATCGGGAGAGAAGGTGATACGGCTCTGCACGTTGTTCATCACCATTTTGGGAGTTCCACCCAGAACCGGAACCTGGTAAAGAGGGATCATGCCTGGATGGCCTGCGCCGGTCTCCACAAAATACAAATAGTTACCATCGGGAGCGAAGGTCAACCCTGAATATCGGACATCAGAGGGCGGCAATATCTGCGTGTTGCTGTTGGTGGCTATGTGTCTGATCCACAGGCTCTGCTGGCCCGCGTCAGAGACTACGTGCACTACATATTTGCCATCGGGCGAAATTGCCGCAACCGATGCTTTACCGCTATCGGTAAGCTTGGCCATGTTCATGCTCTGGAAGGGCACAGCCGGAGCACGATGCAGGATGGCATAAATTCCGTAACTGGCGGCGGCCAGGACGAACAGGCCGATCAGCACCGTGGCTGCGAGACCCAGCTTATGTTGCCGTACTCCCTCGGCGATCAAGGCCCGGCCCGACGATGCCGGCGTTGTTGCCGGAAAGGCAGCCGGGCTGACAGCTACGCCGGTTGTCATGGAGACCCGCGCTGGATCAGAGTCTCGCCGTAAGCGCTTCAGGTCGCTGCGAACGTCTGCTGCCGTCTGATAGCGCAGGTCTCGGTCTTTTTCCAGCAACTTATGAATGATGTTTTCAAGCTCCAGCGGCAAATCAGGATTGAGCCGTAAAGGTGGAACAGGAGCCTTATGCAAGATTGCATCGAATAACGCGGCAGTCGTGTTTCCCCGAAAGGGGAGAGCGCCAGTCGACATTTCATACAGCATCACACCGAAAGAAAACAGGTCACTGCGCTGGTCCAGCGGCTCTCCCAGCGCCTGCTCGGGAGACATATACGCGATGGTGCCGACGGTCGTGCCGGGGCTGGTGAGGTGCCCGGCCGTCGCTAAGGTTACGGCTGTTGCTGCAACCGGCTCGGTAATCCGGTGCTCAGACGTAACTTTGGCCAGACCGAAATCCAGAATCTTGGCCTGTCCGCGATCGGTCACAAAAATATTCGCGGGCTTGATGTCACGATGAAGGATTCGACGGCTGTGCGCGG
>DASZFK010000396.1:0-9030 GCA_035939855.1 Candidatus Angelobacter sp. | reverse complement strand
TGGGCGATATTGGGCTTTATTTGTTTGTTCTGCTCGGCGCTGTGGGCTTTGTTCTGCTGATTGCCTGCGCCAATGTTGCCAATCTTCTGCTGGCTCGCGCTACCGGACGCACACGCGAATTTGGCATACGCATTGCGCTCGGAGCGAGCCAGGAACGCGTGGTTCGCCAACTTCTTACGGAAAGCATGTTGCTGTCTCTTGCCGGCGGCGTGCTGGGGCTGCTGCTGGCGTGGCAGGGCACGCACCTCGCTCTCACCGTGTTACCGCGGGCCTTGCCGCGGTCCCGCGAAATCTCGATCGATGCGAGCGTCTTGGTTTTTACTCTGCTCCTCTCGGTTCTTTCCGGCATCCTCTTTGGCATGGCTCCGGCGTTGCGGACCTGGCGGTCGAATTTACAGGACATTTTGAAAGAGGGCGGACGCGGCGCGAGCGCCAGCTGGCAGCGTGCCCAAGGTATTTTTGTTGCTCTTGAGATGGCCATGGCTCTGGTTTTGGTCGTGAGCGCCGGCCTCATGATTCGCAGTCTCGCTCACCTGTGGAGTGTGGATCCGGGATTCAACCCAAAGAATTTGCTGACCTTCTCCGTCGCCCTTCCGCCGTCGTCGGGTGACGATCCTCAAAAGATTCGTACCGGTCTGCGTGAAATTCACGAACATATCAAGGTCCTTCCCGGTGTTGAGGCCGTCTCCGTCATGGGTGGTTCGTTGCCCATGTCAGGAGACTCGGAGCTTCCATTCTGGGTTGATGGACAGCCTAAGCCGGCCACCAACCAGGAAATGAATTCCGCGCTGTTCTACCTGGTTGGGCCGGATTACCTGAAAGCCATGGGTATTCGATTGCTAAAGGGCAGATTCTTTACTGAAAGGGACAACGAAAGCGCCCCGAAGGTAATCGTGATCGACGAAAGCCTGGCGCGCAAATTCTTTCCCAACCAGGATCCTATCGGCCGGCGGTTGAACCTTGAACTCGTTGGCAACCAGGTGGAGATCATTGGGATTGTGGGACACATCAAGCACTGGGGGCTGGATTCGGAAGGCCACGAGTTCATCCAGTCGCAGTTCTATATACCATTGATACAAATCCCGGATAAATTCATGCCGCTGGTGGCCCATGGCATTGGAGTAACAGTGCGCACCCAGCCCGCTCCTCTATCGTTGGTCAGCGATATCCGGCACGCTGTCACCAGCATCAGTAATCAGCAAGTCGTTTACGACATGCGCACCATGGAATCGATCGTTGCCGATTCCCTGGCCGCCCGCAGGTTTGTAATGGTCCTTCTCGGCGTGTTCGGCGCGCTGGCCCTGGTGCTCTCGAGCATCGGCATCTACGGAGTGATTTCCTACCTGGTCGGTCAACGCACGCAGGAGATTGGCATTCGCATGGCCCTTGGCGCCCAACCGCTGGATGTACTGCGATTGGTTGTGGGCCAGGGAGCCAAGATGGCGCTCGCAGGAGTGGTCGCGGGCCTGGTTTTCTCCCTGTGGCTCATGCGATTCATGGTCAAGATGCTCTATGGCATCAGCGCTCGCGATCCGTTTACCTTCATCGGCGTAGCTCTCCTGCTACTGTTAGTCGCCCTGGCCGCGTGCTATGTTCCCGCCCGCCGCGCCATGCGGGTCGATCTGGTGGATGCGTTGAGATATGAATGAGCTTGTTTTCAACAACCGTCATCCCGGAGGCGTGTTCGCGAAGCGAAGACGTGGAGGGACCTTGTGGTTTGCTTTGCTGTACAGAATATGGGCCCTGCAGATTCAGGATCGTCCCGCACCTTTCCCGACGTTCCTGCCTACTTGTCGTCTGCCCAGTGCAGCACAAAGGGCATTAGTAGTAGGACGAGCGCTGTCAGTCCAAACGTGAGCTTTACCCCAAGACTGATTTTCGATAATTCTTCAAGAACTAGCAACCTCGTAACGTCTAATCGAACCCACGTCGTTCTAATAAAAGCAAACACAAGGTCCCTCCACGTCTCCGCTTCGCGGACACGTCTCGGGATGACGATCACTTTGGGCAGCATAATTTTTAGCAGTCATAGTCTTTCCTGGAACCAAGATTTGTTTGAGTACGTATTACTAACCAGAAGATACGGCGCAAGTCTAACAGTGCAAAGCAAGATCATCGGGAGGCAGTTATGGATGCAAAATGGAATAAAGTCGTTGATAACTTTGTGGTACGTACAGGAATGTTAGTGCTGGCTTTTGGTGTTTGGCTGGCAATCGCTTATGGAGTGTTGGCAGCGTAGATTCTTAACATCAGCGAAGCACTCTGTATCTACAGTAAATCACATTGAGCAAGAAGCCAGCAGCTAGACCGCACCAACACTTACTTCGGCTTTGGCGGCTTCTGAACCATAACGCGTAGCAACGTATTGATTCAGGATTTCGATGAATTCCGCAACAATGCGGTCGCCTTTTAGAGTGGTCATGAGGCGTCCATCGACGAACACGGGAGCCTTAGGTTCTTCAAAGGTTCCCGGCAGGGAGATTCCGATGTTGGCGTGCTTTGATTCTCCCGGACCATTTACCACACAACCCATAACGGCAACTTTCAGCTCCTCCACGCCAGGATATTTTCCTTTCCAAACCGGCATGTTGGTGCGGAGATAAGACTGGATCTGTTCGGCCATCTCCTGGAAAAAGGTGCTGGTCGTACGTCCGCAGCCGGGACACGCGGTGACCTGGGGCGTGAAACTGCGAATACCCAACGATTGCAGGATCTGCTGCGCAACAATCACTTCCTCATCGCGACTTCCGTTGGGGGCAGGCGTCAGCGAAACGCGGATGGTATCGCCGATTCCTTCCTGCAAGAGCACGGCCAACCCGGCAGCGCTGCCCACGATCCCCTTGGTTCCCATGCCTGCTTCCGTCAACCCCAGGTGCAGAGGATAATCGCAACGAGAGGCGAGGCTGCGATAAACATCAATCAAATCTTGTACGCCGCTGACTTTGGCGCTCAGGATGATGAAGTTATGCGGCAGGCCAAACTGCTCCGCTATCTCTGCCGATCGCACAGCGCTGACCACCATGGCTTCCATGGTGACTTCACGCGCATCTTTTGGATTGCTGCTGCGGGAATTCTCGTCCATCAGGCGAGTCAATAACTGTTGGTCAAGCGAACCCCAGTTCACGCCGATACGCACCGGCTTCTGGTTCTTGATTGCGACTTCGATCATGGCAAGAAAATTGTTGTCGTCTTTGCGGCCAATGCTCACGTTGCCGGGATTGATTCGATACTTGGCCAGCGCCTGCGCGCATTCGGGATAGCGCGTCAGCAACAGATGTCCGTTGTAATGAAAGTCCCCGATAATCGGAACACGAATATTGCGCTTTTCCAGACCTTCGATAATCGCCGGAACAGCCTTGGCTGCGGCGTCGTTGTTGACTGTGACCCGCACCAATTCTGAACCCGCCTGGGCGAGTTGGGCCACCTGTTGAATCGTGCCGGGAACATCGGCGGTATCCGTGTTGGTCATCGACTGCACAACCACTGGAGCGCCACCGCCTACGACGACATTGCCGATCTTGACCGAAATTGTCTTCCTGCGTTGAATCTGTGCCATTGAATTTAGTTTAACATTCGAGCAGCAGGGGAACTTGAGAGCGGCAAGGGATATTTATTTGTAAACTCTAATGTATTTCGCGCTTTGTCACATCAAAAAAGTTAGATACAGGTTAATCTGGGGTTAGAGCATAGGCCGGGGATCCAAGAAATTCATTGGAATTCTATAATTTTTTTTGTTGTGGATAGCTCCGCCAACCTGGGAAAAATGAGCCACGGAAGTTAACGTCCCCGCGAATGACTCTGATTGTATGATCTGTTCGCTACGCTCAGGATTTCGACTGCGGCCCTTCGGCTTCACCTCAGGGTCAACCCTTCGATGCCTCAGGGTCACGCCCGCATAACGGCTCAAGTTAACGTCCCGCGAATGACGAACGCATTCGATAACACTAGGTCGAATAGTATACGAAGATGGATTGTCTGTCAACCAGAGATGTATCTTTCAGTTACGTCCACTCTCCTGAGTCTTTGCAATCAACTGGAGGAACCGCGGATCTTGACGCAGGGCCGCCAACTCCCGGTCATGATTGATGTCTTGCATTGCCTCCAGTGTTGATCCTCGAAGGACCTCGATGGCTCGATTACGTTGACCCAAAGTTTCATAAATGACGGTCGCAAGGTAGATGACCTGGCTGTTTCCAGTAACCGAGTGCAGCGCCTCATTGATTTCTTCTTCCGCCGCCGCTCCATGACCTAGCCGCAATTCAGCATAAGCAACAACTGCCCGAAGCTGGCCTAGATGAGGATTCTCATGCAACAGTACTAATGCCAGCTCTCTTACCTTGCGAAATGCCTCGCGTGACTCCGGCAGATGGCGCAGGCGCCGCTCCGCATCTCCCAGGTTGAGCCAGTTGATGTAGTTACCGGGTTCCAGTGCGACTGCTCTCTGATAGTAACCGGCGGCCTCGGCGTCGCGCCCCTGCTGATCCCTTATGACTCCCAGGTTGCTCACTGCTCTCGCGGTTTCTCTAAGCGTCAATGATTTCAAAAGAGCTTGCTCGGCTTCGTCCTCGCGTCCGAGGGCGATCAAAGCTGCGCCTAAGTTCGCGTGAGCATCCACCAGAGTGTTATTGCGAGCGGCTGCCTTTTGAAATTGTTCAGCAGCTAGCTGATACTTACCGTAATAGTAGTAGAAAGATCCCAACTGCTGGTAAGGCATAGCTGCGCCAGGATCGGACTGGATCGCCTTCCGGCAGTTTTCGATTGCCTTATCGACCATGTTTTGTGCCTCGTAAATGAGGGCGCTACGAAGCAATGCAGAGACGTTTCCAGGATCAATTTCTTGCACTCGCTGGTAATCTTCCAGGGCCCTGCCATATTGTCCTCTGGTGTAATAGAGAAGACCGGTCGCCAGGTGTACCGCCACGGAATCCGGGTTGAGGGCTTCCGCCCTGGATAATGATTGTTGTGATTCCTCCAGGTAGCGTTGCTGTTTTGTTCCAAGAAATTCCTGAATCTCAGCTTCGGCAATGCCCGCCAAAGGTGAGGGTGAATGGGGGTCTAAACGGGCCGCTTCCGCCAATAGAGGCAGCGCCTGATCATAGTGGTAACTGTCTTTTCGCAGAGAACCAAGTCCTTGCTCGTAAAATGTTTTTGCCGCCGCAGAGATTGTGTCACTGGCGGTCGCTCCACGCAGGCGCAAGGCTGAGGAAACCAAGCCTGTTAATGCTATTGGCACATCTTCTACAATTTCAGGGGCATAGCGCCCGGAAAAATCCCGGAGATGCGCTTGCGTCCCCAAATCAATGACGGCGGCTTTGACCTCAAGATCATTGCCATCATGGTGCAATGTCACTTGCAAGAGATGAGTCGCGCGCAAAAGCGCCTTGGCTTGTTCCGCAGTGTGGATGTGGCTGCGTAGCATCTCTGAAGGCGAGCTTACAGCTACCAAGGCTCCACCGCTACGCAATCGTCTCAGTCGTTCGCTTACATTCTGTAAGATCTTTCCGCTCTGGGCTGTAGTATCTTCCGAGGCCGTTGGGGCAATTATCGCCAACCTCACCTGCGCAGGCCTGAGGTGGTCCAAAAGCGGCTCGCGGAGGGCAGGAACCAAGCCTGCAATCACCAGGAATACCAGCAGGGCGAAAGCGACGAGCGGCGTCTTGCGTAGAGGCTTCTGGTCGAGCCGGGCCAGTACCTCAGTTGCATTCTGAGGACGCGCTGCCGGCGAAGGATCCAGACATGGCAAGATGGCAGCATCCCATCGCCGGCTCAGACCCTTAACGCAGGCACTTGGAGCAACAGGGTGGCCTGAAACATCGCTGGCCGGTTCTTGGCGGTCTGCGAATGGCTGACAGCCGGTTATCAACTCATACAAGATCACTCCGAGCGCATATATGTCAGAAGCTTTCGATGCCGGTTCGCCGCGCCACAGCTCGGGCGCCATATATCTTGGGGTTCCAGCCAGTTCGCCGGAGCCGGTAAGGGCAGCGTTCGCCAACCCGAAATCGGTGATCACAGCGCGGAATGTGCCCTCTGCCGAACGAGACAGGATTACATTCGCGCTCTTCAGGTCCCGATGAATGATTGCGCTGCGATGGGCCTCCGCCAAGCCGGAGCAAAGCTGACGGGCAATCTCCAGCGCTTCCGCGGGGCTGAACCGGATGCCGGACGACAATGCAGCCGCCAACGACTGGCCATCCAGAAACTCCATGGTCAGGAAATCGATCTCTCCCTGAGAGGTATCCGCGCTGTGGATCTCGTTGACTAAACAGATGTTTGCATGGCGCACCTGAAGGGCGCTCTCGAGTTCCGGCGTAAGCAGGCGGCGAAAGCCCGCCTTGGCTGACTTGATGGCGATGCGCTGCTTGCGTTTGCGATCGTACGCTTCGTACACCACGCCCATGCCGCCCTCGCCAACCTCGCGGACAATTTCAAAGCGTTCGCAGATCACCTCGCCGGGTCGAAATGGCCTTTCCAAATCCTTGAAAACCAGCAGAGGCTCGAGCAGGAAGTTGCCCATCCGTTCTTCCCATTCCAAAGTTTCAGAAGCCTCCAGGTAGAGTTGGATATCGTCGTGACAGGCATCCTGCAAAAAGGACC
The DNA here is from genome assembly GCA_035939855.1 of Candidatus Angelobacter sp. Taxonomy (GTDB): domain Bacteria; phylum Acidobacteriota; class Terriglobia; order Terriglobales; family Acidobacteriaceae; genus Angelobacter. Next base: position 2,433 of record DASZFK010000396.1, on the reverse strand, counting down.
TCCGCAGCTCTGCCGGCTGCTGGAGAGCCGTGGCTACCATGGTCATCAGGCGATGGTCTCTCTCTGGATCGATTTTCATGATTTCCTGTTGAGCCGTTCGAACAGCCAGCGGCGCGCCCGCGCCCATTCCCGCTGGAAGGTGTGTAAGGTAAGGTTCAGGGCCTGGGACGCCTCTTCATCCGTAAGCCCTAAGAAAAACTTCAATTCAACAATGCTGCGCCGTTGGGGTGACTCCTGTTCAAGCTCATCCAATAACGTGTCGACGGCAACCGCCATCTCCAATCGGTTGTAAGTACCTAAAATGCGGTCGGGAACCCCTTCCATGGGCAGCATTTCCACACCCGGACGAGCTCGCGCGTAGTCGATCAAATACCGGCGCATGATGGTGGCAGCAATGGCAAAGAAATGCCCGCGGTCGTTCCATTCAATGTTTTTGGCCCGGACTAATCGAAGGAAAGCCTCATTGATGAGGGCAGTTGGCTGCAGGGTGTGGTCCCTGCGTTCATTGCGAAAATACCGGTCCGCAATCTTCCGCAGTTCCGGCATGAGAAGCTCAAACAGGTGAGATTCTGCCTCCCTGTCTCCTTCACGCCATTGCTGTAGCAGCCTCGTAATGTCCGCTGGCTTGCTGGCCACATACCCCCTTGGTTTGAAGATTATAGTCCCAAAACTCGCAAACCAACGTGCCAAGACGTGCCCAAGGAATCAAGCCAGAGAGAGGATTTTAGTCTTAAAAATCAATGAGTTATAGGCAAAAATCCTTCACGGGGCCAGTCAGGAAACCACTGGGTTTGGTTCATCTTTCCAATCCGAAACCCTGGTGATACTATGAGTCTCCTTTAATTCAGCCAAGAGAGAATTTTTGGCGAGAGTGGCTGGACATCGATAATTTTCTCGCTTTACCTTACGGGACTCCCCGAATCATGAGAGAAATCATTTGAGCAGGGCAGACTCGATTCGCCCAAAAGGACTGTAATACTGGAATTAAGGAATGAGAGGATAGCTTATGAATTCAAGTTCACGCATCTCGCGTGCCCTGGTGCTGTTGGGACTGGCGGCTATATTTCTGCCCTCGGCGGTTCATGCGCAGGGAGGCGGTAATACTTGCGTATTTGTATTTGGAACGATCAACGGCCAGACGGTGACCACGCCCTCTGTCATGGTTGTTGTACCTCCGACAAACGTCGTGCTTGGCCCTACCCGCGTCCATGTTGACCCGGACAATCTGACCATTCTTGGTTTCACCCTCACCACACCTGGTGTTGACCAAACTGTTAATGGCACATCTCTGTTCGTGCCGGGTGTGGACACGACCGTTCCTTCATACTCCGCCACCCTCAATGGCCTCAACGTGAGCAATAAGACCTGCTTGAACTTCGGCGCCACTGTACCAGCCGTCGAAATCGACGTCCCTACCAGCGTTTTCACTGTTCCAGGCACCCTTGTCGATACACCGGAAATCACCATCAACGCACTAGGGATCAATAAGACTGTGGCAGGGCAGACCCTCACCATAAATTGCCAGACCATCGTTATTCCGGGAGTGCGCGAGACCGTACCGGCACGGACAGTGGGCACTCCTGAACAAACCATCGCAGTCGGTCTCAACGGCACTGTTCTGACTGCTCCGGTTCTGGCCATAGATACAGGAATAGGACAAATTGCGCCTCCTCCCCCTCAATCCGGCCCCAGGCCTCCGGTCGCATGTCAGGCGCAATGAGCGAAAAGAAGATTAGGAAGGCGAATCCTTGATGCAAGGATTGACTTCAGGTGCTAAAGCTCATTCCGCAGGCTCTGAAGCTTCCTTCGTTCCCCCGGGGACAAGCTCTTCGGCGATACTTTCTTGTGCGTTAACCGATCTGCATCGATGCCCAAAATCCTCTAAATAGCCGTTGTCAACATCCAGCCGCGTAACCACACCGAGGGCGTGGTCCATTGAAAGGCCAACTTCCTGGCGAGTTTCTCAACGGACATGCAATCGGGTGATCGCGCGTGATCACTTCGGCGCGCCTCAGTGCAGGCTCATGATCGGGTGATCGGTTTTGGAACAGTCATTGATTTCAAGCACCTTATCGTTGCAGTTAGTGGACAGAAGAGTTTTTGTGTAGGGGGTGGCGGACTTTTTTTAGGTCTCTCGCTCTACCTTTTATAAGGCCAAAGATCAAAAAGGCCGACACAAAGGAGAGTATATGAGTTCGCGTTCCAAAACTTTGATGAGTCTGATGCTGCTAGCCTTGGTTGCCATGCTGATCTCCCCTGCTGCTTATGCCCAAATTGGTAATGGAGCCGGCGGCAACACCTGCGTATTTGTTTTTGGGACCATCGATGGCCGTACCGTTACCACCCCGTCCGTTATGATCGTTGTTCCCCCAACCTCCGTCGTTCTGGGACCCACCCGCGTGCATGTTGACCCTACCAGCCAAAACATTCTTG
>DASZFK010000395.1:0-2610 GCA_035939855.1 Candidatus Angelobacter sp. | reverse complement strand
CTTCCGCCATGCCCGGATTCGGTGGATATCCTAAGGAAGATGATGGCAAGGCCGAGTTGCTGGCCATCGATGGAAAAACAGGGAAAATCCTGCGGTGTCTTTACCCGTCGACGGGTTCCAAAGCTGTGTTGGGAGATATGTCCGTGGCCCACGATGGTTCCATATACATCAGCGACAGCGTCGGCGGCGGGGTCTACCGAGTGCGCGGCGAACTCACGAACAGCACGCTCGAAAAGATCGCTGGGGATTTGTTTTCGCCGCAAACGCCGGCCCTGGCCCGCGATGGCAGACGCCTCTTTGTGGCGGACTATCCTATGGGAATCGCCATAGTGAATTTGAAGCGTCAGGACGACTCCTCTACCCGTGGAAATAACCCAGCCCCACAAGCAGGCACGCTCGAATATTTGAGGCATCCGGCAAATATTGCAGTCACTGGACTGGATGGACTTTGTCTTTATCAAGACTCGCTGATTGGAATCCAGAATGGTACCGAGCCGGCGCGTATTGTTCGCTATCGCCTGAACCACAGCCAGACTGAAATACTCTCTGCAGAAGTCATCGAACAATCGACAGACCGCCTCGGAGAACCAACTCACGTGATTGAGCTGGATGGTTGGTTTTATGTAACGGGAAATGTAGGTTGGGACAAGATCGATGATTCCGGCGCTCTCAAGGCCGGACAGCAGTTCACACCTCCGACACTCCTACGATTTCACTAATCATTAATAATCTCCAACCTTCTTTCATTTCTGCCTGAACAAAAAAAGCAATTCAGGAGAAGCAGCTTACGCTTCGCAACCCGTACCATCACCCGCGTATTCGAAAGCGCCGGGTCTCGGAGTTACCTGGCAATTAGGAGGATACCGATTTTTATGATGAAGCGTTTATTTGCAGTCTTCGCGGGCGCGCTGATGCTGATAGCGATCCCGGGATTTGCGCAGCAGTTTCCCGGTGGACCCGCAGATGACAACACATCTTCTTTGGGAAGCTTCAAGATTCAGATTGCCCAAAATTTTACCAATCTGTTCAACGGTTGCCCCAACCCGCCCTACGATCCAGCCACGCAGATATTCACCAGCCCGCTTCTGTATGACTCGCAAACCAAGGTAGGCCGCAGCAATCCTATTCAAGATGGCACCCAGCCGGACCTGAATGGAGTTGCCGTAGGCACTGCAGGCACTATCGTCAGCGAAAATATGTTGTTCCCGCCCGCGGGATACCCGTGCCAAGGCGTGGCCAACTGCCGTTCCGGTGCCAATACATGGGAAGTCCACACCGAAGTACGGTCGCTCAAAATGACCGACCTTAGCGGGCGGACCAACACCACAGTGCGAGCCGGTGTTTGGTATGACAATCCCAATCAACAGACGATTCCGCCCTCGCGCATCAGTCCAGGAGAGGTTGAATCGCATTCCGGACCAAACGGAGCTCGTGCAAACGACCTGCCTGCTTCCAGCTTCTTTGACATCTTCGTCCAGGTGGACGCACCCGCGTGCGGCGCGTTTCCAGGAGCGCTGCTTTACAATTCGTCGCCGCTGCTGGTCAAGAACTACAACTTGACGAGCCTTCCGCCCAGGGTAGTCTATCTGCACGACTCCAGCACTGCCGTCCCAATTCTGTTCAAGTACGCCAATCCTCCGCTATGGAACGCAGATGACATTCTCGGCTATTTCGTTCTCGCCGGTCACGGAGTCGGTTTCACCAATTCCCAAGCCGATCAGGATGAATTCAACAATTTCATGAATTGCCAGTCAGTCGGATCACCCACTCCGATTGCCGGCGCAAAAACCGGCAGCGCCACATTTACCACCACCGACACATCGCAGTGCGTGACGCCGGCGCCATCACCGAGCCCGACTCCAAGTCCGAGCCCCACTCCGGCTCCGGCACCCAGTCCCACGCCGGTGAAATCTACAACCTTGTCAAACTGACGTTTTTCAAAAAAAAGGCCTCTGCTCCAAAGCAGAGGCCTTTTCACTTGAAGACTCCGTTAATCTCAAGGCTTGATCTCCACTTTGGTACCGACCGGCACAAGCTTCCATATCTCCTCAATTTCAGGGTTAGTCACGGCAACGCAGCCATCGGTCCAATCTGTCTGGCGGTGTAACGCGCCTAGAAATGCGAACCGCGACTCCAGGCCATGAATCATGATGTCGCCACCGGGACTGACTCCCATCTTTCTGGCTCGTTCCCGGTCTTCTGCATTGGGATAAGAAACATGCAACGCAAGATGAAAGCGGCTATGTGAGTTTTTTGCATCGATCGCATAATTGCCTTCAGGAGTCTTGTGGTCTCCTTGCTTTTCCTTTGCGCCGGCGGGAACGGTCCCCAGGGCCACCTTATAAGTCTTGAGTACCTTCGCTCCATGCATCAGCGTCATCAGGTGTTTCGATTTCTCAATGAGGATGTGATCCGCCTGATCCACAACTGGCGCGGACGTTACCAGTGAGACGATAGCTATCAACTGAATAATCAGGGCCATGAATAGTTAAGGAAGTTTAATGTTACTAAACTCTACATCAACTCATGCATCAAAAGCTACAAGGCAGGTGCGCTCGAAAAAACGTAAGAATCTAAACAGTGGATGGACTATAGTACGAATGTCCTGCC
>DASZFK010000394.1:0-3361 GCA_035939855.1 Candidatus Angelobacter sp. | reverse complement strand
CGGCGATTCATGATTCTCGTTATGTGAAGAGTAAGGCGATTTTGGACGATGTGGAGCTATTTGACGCCTCCTTTTTCGGATTCACTCCCCGCGAAGCCGAATTGGCTGATCCCCAGCAGAGGCTTTTTTTGCAGTGCGCCTGGGAGGCCCTTGAGAATGCCGGCTGTGATGCCCACCGGTTCGAGGGATCCATCGGCATCTTTGGTGGTGCCAGCTTCAATCATTACCTGGTGGTCAATCTGCTTTCGAATCGCGAGCTTATTGATTCCATCGGATTTTTGCAGACCTCCATTCGGAATCGCACCGACCACCTTACAACCAACGTTGCCTACAAGCTCAACTTGAAAGGCCCGGCTGTCACTGTGCAGACTGCCTGCTCTACCTCTCTGGTGGCCGTGCATCTGGCGTCGCAAAGCCTGATCAACCATGAGTGCGATATCGTGCTTGCCGGTGGCTCTTCCATTTCTCTGCCTCAGAAAAACGGTTACATGTACCAGGAAGGCGGAATTCTCTCTCCCGATGGACACTGCCGGGCCTTCGATGCCAAGGCCCAGGGAACTGTCACCGGAAATGGTGTTGGCGTAGTGGTCCTGAAAAGATTGCAGGACGCGCTCGCCGACCGGGACAACATTGAAGCCGTCATCCTTGGCTCCGCGATTGGCAACGACGGATCCGTAAAGGTTGGATATACGGCCCCCGGTGCTGAAGGGCAAGCGCAAGTGATTGCCGAAGCGCAGGTGGTCGCAGGAGTTGCTCCCGAAACCATCACGTATATCGAAGCCCATGGCACCGGCACAAAAATGGGGGACCCCATTGAGATTGCTGCGCTCAACCAGGTTTTTAAAGAAGGCACGGAAAATAAAGGGTTTTGCGCCATCGGTTCAGTAAAAACCAACATCGGTCACCTGGACGCCGCAGCCGGAGTTGCGGGGCTGATCAAGACCGTGATGAGTCTCAAGCACGGGATGCTTCCGCCCAGCCTTCATTTTGAACAGCCGAACCCTGAAATCGATTTTTCCAGCAGCCCCTTCTTTGTCAATGCGCAGTTAAGACCCTGGAATTCAAAAGGACCCCGGCGCGCCGGCGTCAGTTCTTTCGGTATAGGAGGTACAAACGCCCATGTGATCATGGAGGAGCCGCCGCCGGTAGAGTCGGGAAAAGAGACCAGGTCTTATCAACTGCTTCTGCTTTCCGCCAAGACCAGTACTGCTCTGGAGTCGGCCACCGCTGGTCTTGCCGCTCACCTCGAAGGCCGCAAGGACCTTAACTTGGCTGATTTGGCGCACACGCTTCAGGTGGGTCGTCGCGAGTTCAATCACCGCCGTGCCCTCGTGTGCCGCGATTATGACGATGCTCTTCAGGCGCTTCGCACGCTTGATCCACGCCGCGCTACTACCGGATATTACGAAGCCAAGAAACGTCCTGTGGTATTTATGTTCCCCGGCCAGGGCGCGCAGTACGTCAACATGGCCAAGGGCCTTTATGACCATGAACCTGTTTTCCGGAAGGAAGTGGATGAGTGTGCCCGACTCTTGCAGCCTCACTTGGGCTTCGACCTGCGCGGCGTGCTCTATCCTGCCCAGCACGGTGACGTCGCCGCGAGCACTGCAAGGCTGACTCAGACCGAGGTCACTCAGCCGGCGCTCTTTGTGATCGAGTATGCGCTGGCTCGCTTATGGATGGAATGGGGCCTGCAGCCTCAGGCCATGATTGGCCACAGCATCGGCGAGTATGTTGCCGCATGTCTGGCCGGAGTATTCTCTCTTGAAGATGCACTGGCCCTGGTAGCGGCTCGCGGACGCCTCATGCAGTCTCTCCCCGGAGGAGGAATGCTGGTTGTTCCTCTACCGGAACAGGAGGTCACTCCGTTGCTGAAAAACGGATTGGCGCTGGCCGCTGTGAACGGTCCTGCTTTCTGTGTGGTCTCCGGTCCAATCCAGCCCATTGAGCAGTTGAACCAGGAGCTCACGGCCAAAGGCCTCGCCTGCCGCCGCTTGGCTGCGTCCCACGCATTTCACTCAGCCATGATGGATCCCATTCTGGAAGCATTCAGGAATACTTGCAGCAAAATCCGTTTCCATGCGCCCCAGCTTCGCTATGTCTCCAATCTTTCCGGCGCCTGGATCACCGAGTCCCAGGCTAAGAGCCCTGAGTATTGGGTGCGGCACTTGCGTGAAACCGTGCGCTTTGCCGATGGAATACGCGAACTCGTCAAAGATCCCGATTGGGTTTTGCTGGAAGTTGGTCCCGGTAGGACGCTGGGCACTCTGGCGCGTTGGAATCCCTACCGCGCCACCGGTCAGGTCGTGCTCAACTCGGTGCGCCATCCCGAAGATTCTTTCGATGACGAAGCATTCTTGCTCACCACCATGGGCAAGCTGTGGCTGGCGGGAGTGCAGTTCGATTGGTCTGGTTTCTACAAGGATGAACAGCGCAAGCGCGTTCCGCTGCCCTCTTATCCATTCGAAGCCCAGCGCTACTGGATTGACGCACGGCAACAGGCGAATGGTATTGCCGCCGCGGCCAAGGCTCACAAGCGCGCCAGCGTTACAGAGTGGTTTTACACCCCTTCGTGGAAGAGAACGCCGCTGCCCCAGCCTTCGATGAACAGCGCCGAAGCTCGACCATGGCTCCTGCTCTGCGATCAATATGGCATTGGGGCTAGTCTGGCAGGCGAGCTTCAGCGCCAGGGGAGTGAAGTCTTTACCGTCGCCGAAGGATCTCAGTTTGCGCGGAATGACCATGCTTTTACCATCCGTTCAGAAGCGGCCGAAGATTATCAGTCTGTTTTGAAGGCTCTGAATGAAAGCGGCAAATTTCCCGGCAGGATTATCCATCTGGGGAACCTGGTCGATGCTCGCGAAAACCCCGCCGGAATACGCGATTCCCTGAATGCAAGTTTCTTTAGTCCGCTATTCCTCGCGCAGGCTATAGGTGCTCTGGGAAATCTGCCCCCAGTCGAGCTGGTGCTGGTTTCCAATCATCTCTACGACGTGACTGGAAACCCGGTTCTCGCCCCGCATCGAGCAACATTAATCGGGCCGTGCCGCGTGATTCCCCAGGAGTATCCCAATATCTCCTGCCGTCACGTTGATCTTGATTTGATTCCCAGTCAGGTTCCCGAAGAGCAAGCCTTGTCCCAGGCCATCGCGGAGTTCACCTCTGGATCGAATGACAAGATCGTGGCCAGTCGAAACGGTCGTCGTTGGGTGCAGACCTTTGAGCCCTTGTCCGTTGCGCCTTCCCAGCCGCCTTTGCCCCTGCGGCAGAAAGGAACGTATCTCATCACCGGCGGCTTGGGCGGCATTGGTCTGGTGTTTGCCGAACAATTGGCGGAGACAGTGCAAGCCCGGCTGGTGCT
>DASZFK010000393.1:0-3696 GCA_035939855.1 Candidatus Angelobacter sp. | reverse complement strand
CCCATAAACCGCAAAACGCATTAGTTGCAGGTGCAGCCCGGTGGGCAATAAGGGGGGGCAGGGAATCCTCCACTGCCGTTTGCAGCCGCTCCTTGTGTAAATACAACCACCAGCAACTGAAGGGTTAGAACCAGGCGAATTGCATTTTTTCTCATGATCTTTTCTCCTTGAACATTTGAAATATGCCCGCCAACTTGCGTGGGGGCAGGTGTTCGCGAGAAAAGATAGGTGGGTCTCGTGCAAATCGATCGGAGATTTCCAGAAACTGGGAATTTCAGAAACGCTAAATCAAGGATTGCAGAAGCTCATATCGTTCGGAGCCATAGAATCTGGCCAGGGCCAAAGCGGTTTCTCGTACGGCTTGGTACCCGGTGAGCAGATCGAGGCGTCCACTCCTACGCAAGCCGGCAATGTTGGGAGCAGGAAACAGGCGAGACTTGCCTACCAACCGGAGAAGACTCCAGAAGCTGATTTTCGCCAGGACCATTGAGGAAGCCATGCGGAAACACCTGGCGGCCTTCTGGACATCCAGAATCGCCTGGATCAGGTCGGGGCCTGCCTCATCCTGCAGGCTGTGTTTACGCATGTCGGACCACTCGGTATTGGCCCATTGTTCGATGATCAAAGCATTATGCTGCCTGCGCAGGATGTAAGCCTGGGCCCGGCCCAGCCTGCGTCTCTGCTCCTCGCAGTAAAGTTCCCTGGTTTGCCAGAATTGAGCGACTTCCTCTTCTTCTTTGGCTGAAAACAGCGTATTGGCATCCTGGTTGGTCAAGGGATAGACAAAATCAAACACTTCTTCCAAAGTGCGTTCTTTGAAGCGGCTAGCGCGGTCCAGACCTAGAGCAATAAGGCGGTAAGCGACGGCTCCAATGGACATCAATAAAAGCGCATTGTCCATCATCGCAAGGTTCTCCTGGCTTTCGGCAAGCTGTATATACGAAAGAACCAGCAGATCCGAAAAAATATTTTATTTTGTTCTGTTTTCGGAACAGGTTTGCCATATACGATATGGCTTGCTATAAAAAGGCTGTATATAACAAGTAAAATTGAGAGCCCAAAATGACAACGAAAACAGAGTGTGCTTTCAAGTATATGGTGGTCAACAGCAGATCAAATTTTTGATTGAGTGATTGAAGATCAGGAGCGATCCGCCTAAGGACACTTTCGTCCGGAATAAGCCGGCGGGCAATGAGTGTATAGAACAGTGGACTATCCACCCAATGCCCCCGGTTCCTTGCGAGATCAAAGGGCCGGAACGTAGCAAGTTACGTGACCTGGGCTACACGTGCTCCGTATACCCGATGAGTGGCTCCGGGCGGCAAGGCAGCCGAATACCTCGCCGCTCGAAACCTGTTTCCCGCAAGAACGTTATCTGCGGCCGGCTCGAAGGTTGGCAGCTACCGTACGCCCGTTACGGACTTGCCTGCGGTCCGAGCCTTAGCCACAGGTCTCCCGGTGAAATCACAGGAGAAATCAATCTCGAATTGATGATACCAATACGTATTATAAAACGATATCTATACGTATACAAGAAATTATGTTACAAATTAAATCGTTCCGGCGTCCGGGAGAGGTGCCGGAGCACTTGAGCTGTGTTGATGTCTTCGGCCACTGGGCGGTGGACAGTGGCCTTTTTTCGCTTGCATCCAGTCATGGAAGAAATCAAAAAGGCGCTGGGAAGCCGAATTCGCGAATTGAGAACACAGCGAGGCTTTTCACAAAGAGGATTTGCCCGCAGATGCGGTCTGCATCCCAGCTATATCGGTGAAATTGAACGCGGCGAGACCAATGTTACGTTGATGAGCCTGCTTCTGATCACCCGGCGGTTGCGGATCACGATTGCCCAACTCTTTGACGGGATTGGCTGACGTTTCACCGCGTCACGAGTGTGGTCACTTGAAAACTGCCCTGAAGAATTTCTCGACCGCATGTTAGACAAAACGCAGTGCCACAAAATCAAGTCATTGCTCTTCAAATTTTGGCAATTTTGGCAATGAAGCCTGCGCTGAGGCGCGCCGAAGTGGCGATTTTGGCAATCCACACGAGTTACGAAATTCCAAATATTTTTGGCTAGCTCTTCCGCGGACTACTCTGTTGCTGGGTCGAACTGCTCTCCACTAACTGCAACGATAAGGTGTTTAAAATCAATGACTGTTCCAAAACCGATCACCCGATCTCCCGATCACGCCCAGCCTGCACTGAGGTTTGCCGAAGTGATCACCCGATTGCATGTCGGTGGAGAAATTTGCCAGGAAGTTAGGTTTTCAATGGACCACGCCCTCGGTGTGGTTAATCGGCTGATTGCTGAATACCGACGACTGAGTGTATCTTGCTGATGCTGACTATTTTTATCCGTCGTGATATTTGAGATGAGAACCAAGTTGCTTTCAGTCATCGTCGTTGTGTTTGCAGTCTTGGGCTTGTTTTACCGCACGCTTCATGCCCAGGAAAACAAACCCCCGCAATCTTCCGCTCATTCCGTTTGGGATGGCGTTTACAGCGAAGATCAATCCAGGCGCGGTGAGTCGTTGTACCACGACAAATGCGCCTTGTGTCACGGAGACAAGCTAACCGGGGGCGAATCCGCACCGCCCTTGGCGGGTGGGCAGTTCCTTTCGAACTGGAACGGTCTCACGCTCGATGTCTTGTTTGAGAGGATTCGCGCGAGCATGCCATCAGACAATCCGGCGCGGGTAGGAAGGCAGCCCAAAGCCGATATTCTGGCCTACATGCTCAGCATGAACAGCTTTCCGCCGGGCAAAGCTGAGCTTCCACCTAAAGCCGAACTGCTCAAAGACATCTTGTTCGAGGCAACGAAGAAGGCCGAGGAGAAGGGCAAATAGGCTGTCTTAACCTTTCATGCACAACAAAAAGCCTTGTTCACTTGGCCTCTACGAATTGCGCCAGGGGCATGACCTCTACATTGTTTGCCAGCGAATAGGTTCGCTCGCCCGGATAGACGACGAAAAGTTGATCGAGTTTGAGATCGGACAACGCGATCCGCATGGAAGGCGTAAGCCGGGGTGCATCGGCGCGCTTGCATTCGATGCCAATGCGACGGCCGCGCTTGAACAGCAGCAAGTCGATTTCAGCCCCGCTGTGTGTTGCCCAATAGTAGGCTTCATCGGGTCGGAATGATTTGAGTATTTCTTCGACAGCATATCCTTCCCAAGAAGCGCCCACCTTTGGATGATGTTCAAGGGCGCGACCATTGGCTATACCCAATAACGTGTGCAGGAGACCGGTATCGCGCACATAGACTTTGGGCGCTTTCACCTGTCGTTTGCCAATGTTCTCGAACCACGGCGGCAGTTGGCGGACCATAAAGACACCGGCCATCACATCAAGGTAGTGGCGTACCGTAGATTCGTTCACAGCCAAAGCGCGCGCCAACTCGGAGGCATTCCAGATTTGGCCATGATAATGGGCTAACATGTTCCAGAATCGGCGCAGGGCCGTGTTTGGGATCCTGACGCCAAGCTGGGGTATGTCGCGCTCCAAAAAAGTCTGGAGAAACTGCTGACGCCAAACCAGCGAATCCCGCTCCTGGCGCGGCGTATAGGCCAAGGGAAAGCCTCCGCGGAGCCAATGCCGATATTGGGCTGCTGCGCCTAGATCGGAAAGCCGGAACCCTTCAAGGATGACTGTTTCAATCCGGCCGGCAAGAGATTCGGAAGACTGCTGAATCAGTTC
>DASZFK010000392.1:0-1684 GCA_035939855.1 Candidatus Angelobacter sp. | reverse complement strand
GGCCTCTTCTTGGGAGGGGCTCGGCCCGCGGTTAGAAGAGATCTTCAGGACGCGAGCGGAAAAAGTCGCTTTTATCAAGGGTGAGCCGGCGGCGCAATTTTCGATTGTTGCCCAGGCAATCGACGTGATTCATTCGGCGGGCATTGAGCAAGTTGGATTGATGACCGAGCGAATGTGAGTGGAACCCGGGCTTCTATTCAGCCCGGCATCCTTAAACGGAATTATTGAAAACGGAGTTCAGCGATGGGAATGACAGTAGGACAGAAAGGCAGTTCGCTGGCGGAAATGAATGTGGTGCCATTGATCGATATTCTGCTGGTGCTGCTGATTATTTTCATGGTGATCACGCCGACCACGCCGATGGGGTTGAATGCGCTGGTGCCGCAGCCTCAACCGCCGAACCAGGCGAATCAGAGCGAATTGCTGAATAAGACGATCGTGGTGCAGGTGTTTTCCAGTGGCAAAGTAAAGATCAATGAGGAAGACTCTTCCTGGGAAGGGCTTCGTCCCCGCCTGGAAACGATTTTCGGACAGCGCGCGGATAAGACGGCATTCGTGAAGGGCGACGACACGGTTTTCTTCGGAGATGTGGCGCGGGCTATCGATATCATGCGCGCGGCAGGGATTGATAACGTGGGTTTGTTAACGCCCAGAATGGAATCCGGCCAATAACTTTACCCTCGTCCGGACATCAAGTGATATATTGCCCCAGACCAGACAGGCCCGTTTGCGGAGCATCGCGTGGCGGGCGCCAGGACGGTAAGCGAGACATGAACGCAATCTTGATCAACGAGAGATCGAAATTAGTCGAAATTTCGAGAAGTCCCTGCTCCTACGTTGCCCTAGCATTGATTGTAATTGTGGCTATGGGGCTGGGCGGCTGCGACAAGCTCAAGGCTCGCGACTTCCTTGTGAAGGGCGTGCAGGCCTACAAAGCCGGACAAACCGACGCAGCCATCGAGGATTTCAAGCAGGCCAGGGAGCTTGACCCCAACCTGCTGATGGCTCAGGTTTACCTGGCGGTTGCCTATCAGAGCCAATACATTCCCGGAGCGCCTTCCGAGGAAAACCAGCGAAATGGCCAGCAGGCGTTGGCGGAATTCCAAAAAGTGCTCCAGGTCGATCCGAATAATCTCACTGCAATTGACGGCATCGGGTCCCTGCTTTACAACATGGCCGCGACTCCTTTTTCGGCCGACAAGTTCAAGGAGTCCCAGAGTTACTGGCTGCGGCACATCAGTGTGAAGGGGGATGACGCCGAACCATACTACTGGATTGGTCTGATTGATTGGACTCTCGCATATCGTACCAACAATGGATTGCGGTCTGATTACAATCACGCCAACCCCAAGAAGCAACTCAAGGACGATCAGCCGTTGCCCCCCAGCCTGCGCGACGAGTTCTCTTCCAAGATGATGCAGACAGTGACCGACGGCATCGAATCCCTGAAGAAGGCTACGCAGCGCAAGTCCGATTACGACGACGCTCTGGCATATCTGGCACTGCTGGATTTGCAGAGGGCGGACATGGCAACTTCTCAGGATGAGCGCGATACCTATACCAAACAATGGGCGGATTTGATGGAACAAGTAAAACAAATCAAACAGAAGAAGGCGGCGGCGCAGCCGGCCACATAGTCTTCTAACCAGCAGGAATTTGAGATAACCGAAGGCTCGCGATACCG
>DASZFK010000391.1:0-3031 GCA_035939855.1 Candidatus Angelobacter sp. | reverse complement strand
TGGGCGATGTCCGCGCTTCCTGATTTTATCTATCCGGAAACTACCGGTGCACGCCCGAAAAATTTAGAAGAGCGCCTCAATTTCCAGAAAGGGTTAGGCCGGTTAGCCGCTCGCGACGCGGCCGTTTTCGAACTGCTCATGGATGTCAGGAACCTTCTTAAACCACTTAATGTGCTAGACGATCCGTCAATCGTCGGCAGAATCGAAAACGAGGTCGCTTCAGAGCTGTCGCTTTCAAGTGCTGCGCAGTTTGCTAAAGCAGCGTAGAAGGGGTCACCCACTAAAAGGAAATTTTAGCACGCTAGTGCGCCGGGAGACTGCGCAGAGAGTAAAAGGTGAAAGTCCTCAACAGTAAAGACATAGCAAGCCACGCTGGCCCCGAGTCATGCGTAACGTAACGCGAGGTGCGCTACGCATGACTAAGGGCCAGTCTGGTTTGCTATTCCTTTGCTGTTAGAGACTTTCATTCTTTGCTCTTTGTCGATCTGCCAACTGTAAAGAGCGATTGGTGTCGATCCGGAAAAGTCGAAGTGGAGGATATTCCAAATCTGAACATAAGGCAGACGCAGATGCATGGAAACAACTCAAGTGGCCGGTATGCCGTATCGAGTACCAGCGCATTCACATCGGTTTCTGCTATCTTTCCTGGCAATGCTCCAATGCCGCCTTCACAAGGCCAGGCGTCAATTCCCGGGCCATGTATCGCGCCACGTCTAAGCCATGTAGGTTCGCGAACCGCCCCAGCTTTTGGCTACAGAACCTGGTGGGTATTCATTTTCGCAAAACGGTACGAAGTCCAGATCGGCTGCGCGAACAACGGGTTTAATATCCGGAACTCCATGTCCTCGCGACTGCAGCTTGCGTGCAAGTGCAGCCATCGGATTCAGGTGCCCGGTCAGCGGCAGATTCAGAAAGGCAACTTTCATAGTTGCTCTATCATTCATTTCGTAAACCATCTCTTGAGCCACAAGGCATTCTTGTATACGCAGTAATGAGCTGCAGAATTTTAGGACCGGCTAATATTTGTCCGAACTAGCGCAATCCTTTTCCCTTAATGACCTGTGTTATTGCGTCAGGGTAGAAGCTCTTGGGCTTGAACCCACGTGCGGCGGACGAAGTCCCCTGCAGATTCGCGACGGGCGAAGGCTGCGCTTTGTCCTGCCCAAAGTGGCATCCGGTGAATGTCCTTCATGTCTAGTCCGGTCTGGCGCATGGCCGCAGTTAAATCGAACTGGACCGGATAAGGAGCCGGTCTCGGTGCATCAAGCGAATTGGCGGCACGCACGTAGTTGGTCTCGATCGAACGGCCAAGCCTGCCGGTGAACGCGCGAGTCATGATGGTTGCTTCCGGTTCCAAATCGGCCAACGCATCCGCCCACGCTGCATTCGTGCCCGCTTCCAGACAACGGAGGAAGGCGCTGCCGATCTGCACCGCGCTCGCGCCCAAAGTCAACGCGGCGGCGATCCCTCTCCCGTCTGCGATGCCACCCGCAGCGACAATCGGAACCGAGAGTTTATCCGCCAAGCGTGGCAGCAAAGCAAAAAGGCCGACACATTGACGCTCCGCAGCCGCTTGATCAAAAGAGCCTCGATGGCCGCCGGCTTCGTACCCTTGCGCTACGATGGCGTCGGCCCCGGCGCGCTCCGCCTCTCGTGCCTCAGCCAGAGTCGTTGCGCATGCAAACCATGCAATTCCTTGATCCTTCAACTTTGCGACAAATGACGATGGATACAGACCCATGATCGAAGAAACAATGGTGGGTCTGATGGCGATAATTGACTCACATTGCTTCTCAAAATCCGGAAATTGGATTCCACTGGCTTCGGCTGGAACCGTTGGCCCCCAGCTTGACAGGAACTCTCGCACCCGCTGCTCTGCGGCGAAATCACGCATGGGCGCTGGTTGCGGAATCCAAAGATTCAGTTGAAAAGGTCCAAGGCTCCGCGACCGAAACTCGGCCGCCCAGTTGGCGATTGCATCCGGGCTCGATAAAAGGGCACCCATAGCGCCCATACCACCTGCGCCCGCGACGGCGAGCGATAGGCTAACTGGGCAGGAGCCGGCCATCGGCGCCAAAAGGATTGGTATTCGCAGACCATACCGCTGACAAAACGCCAGCGCTCGACCTCTCGCACTCTTTGAGTCTAGAGACTTTTGATCGTCCATGTTTTCTTTAAATCAGTTCAGGTTCTTGGCGCATCGTGCACCGCCATCGCGATGGTTCATGTGCTCGTGGAAGTAAGACTGTGTGTAAAAGAAAAATTTCTCCGCTCATAAGTCCAATTTTCTAATCACCATTTTCCGGCATGCGCGCCGCCGTGAACGTGAAGCACTTCACCCGTGACGAATGTTGCATCGTTGAGATACATCACCGCATCAACGACCTCATCGATTTCGCCAATTCTGCCGACAGGTTGAAGACTCTTCAAAAAGTCATGGGCTTCGATTTTGTGCATCGGTGTTCTTATGGCTCCGAGAGCGACCGTGTTGATGCGTATGCCCTGCCCTGCATATTCAATTGCGAGTGCGCGTGCGACCGCATGCAATCCACCTTTGGTCAACACCTGTAATGCACACGGAACCCCGGCGATCGGCTGATCGACGATAGAGGTCGAAATATTCACAATATGCCCAGACTGCTGGCGAAGCATCTGCTTAGCAGCGCTTTGGGTAATATAAAAGAAGCCAGCTAAGATCGTCGATACTAACGCCTCGAAATCACCAGGAGTGTAATCCACAAAAGGCTTGGCCAGCAACAATCCAGCATTGTTGACCAGGACATCAATGCGGCCAAACCGCGCGATAGCAGTGTCGGTGATCTTTTGAGCCGTAGCGGAATCACCGATATCGCCATCTACCAGCGCCAGCTGCGGCGATGGAGTTAAGTTCGTTGATTTGCTGATGGCGCGTGAATTCCCGACCACGTTATAGCCCTTTTCCAAAAAACGAGTCACGAGGCCTGCTCCAATCCCGTGTGATGCACCCGTAACGACTGCTGTTTCCGTTGTCGACATGTGCCTATTCCTTTTT
>DASZFK010000390.1:0-16598 GCA_035939855.1 Candidatus Angelobacter sp. | reverse complement strand
TCAAGCCCCAGACCCGCGAGCACTTTGAGATTTGCCGCCTGCTTTCCATCCCGCGCGGCATCACCGTAATCACCAAAGCGGACATGGTGGACGCCGATACTCTGAACGTTGTCAAACTTGAGATCGAAGAGTTCGTGCGGGATTCGTTTCTCGAGACCAGTCGCGCTCCTGTGGTAGCAGTGAGCGCCTTGACCGGTACGGGATTGGACGAACTGAAAAAGGAGATCGCCCGGCTGGCAGTCGAGATACCATCGCGCGACACGGAAACTCTCTTCCGCTTACCCATTGATCGCGTGTTTGTCATGAAGGGCTTTGGGCCCGTTGTTACCGGCACGCTGATTGCTGGAAAAGTGCGGAAGGAAGAAGAAGTGGAAGTGTTCCCCGCGCGCAACCGAGTTCGTGTGCGTGGTGTGCAAGTGCATGGTAGCACCACGGACCAAGCGGTCGCAGGCCAGAGGACCGCCTTGAACCTCGCAGGAATGCAGGTGGAAGAGCTCGCGCGTGGCATGACGCTTGTACCTCCGGGCTTGCTGGAAACGACGCAACGCATTGATGTCCAGCTCTCACTGCTCAAAGACACCCGTCCCATGAAAAACCGCGCACGCGTACACCTGCATGTGTTCACTGTGGAGACGATCGCTGGAGTCACATTTCATGAAGGCACGTTCACGGATGCCAATGAGCTGAAACCAGGAACGACGGCCTTCGCCCGGATGCGCACCGCTGATCCGATTCTGGTGCTGCCCGGCGATCACCTCATCTTGAGGCAGTTTTCACCGGTGGTCACCATCGGTGGCGCGGTAGTGCTCGATGCTTTTCCTCTGCGCCGGCAAAAGAAAGATGCCGTACTGAAATTTTTGCAAACCATGGCCAGCGGCTCGTTTGCAGAGAAATTGCTGGCCAGGTTTCAACGCCGTGGTTCAGACGGCATTGCTGTTGGCGATATGGTGCGCGAGACAGGATTACGGCAATCCGTGCTCAAGCCTGTGATTGCCACGCTCTTGCAACAGAAACAAGTCATCCAGGCAGGAGATTTGCTGGTTGCATCTGCGGCCTTTGCCGTCGTACGCGAACGCGCAGCCACAGTTTTGGACGCGTTTCACAAAGCCAATCCTCTGGTTGCAGGAATCAGCAAAGAAGAGCTTCGAGAAAAACTCGGTCTCCAGTCTGCGGTGCTTGAAGCCCTGCTGAGTGAGATGGCCAGGGAAAGAAAAGTTGAAGTTGCAGGCGAGCAAGTAAAACTTGCCGGACGCGGCGTCGCCCTGAAAGACGACGAAGCCAAGGCAAAGCAAGACATAGAAAAAGCGTTTGCTTCCGCAGGGCTTAAAGTTCCAGCCCTCAAAGAGGTGCTGGCCAGCTTGCCTGTCGATAAAACTCGCGCCCAGAAACTTGTGACCTTACTATTACGGGACCGGGTGCTCGTAAAACTCACAGACGATCTGGTATTCCATCAAACCGCGATTCAGGGTCTGCGCCAAATCCTGGCAGAGTACAAAACGAAGTCACAGAAAATCGATGTAGCAAAGTTCAAGGATTTAACAGGAATTTCACGCAAGTACGCAATCCCTTTGCTGGAATATCTCGACCGCGAACGAGTGACCCGGCGGGTGGGAGACGAACGAGTGATTCTCTAAAATCTGACAAAGGCAAAACCCACCACGGAGGCACGAAGACACGGAGAAAAACTAAATTAGCCGCGAACTAACGCGAGTGAACACGAATTGAAAACACCATTTTTTTAATTCCTATTTTTATGTGTTTATATCTTCGGTCTTTTCTGCTGTTAATTCGTGCTAACTCGTGCCTATTCGTGGCTAAAAAAGCTTTGGGTTTCTCGGTGTCTCAGTGCCTCCGTGGTGGGTTTGCTTTTGTCTCTCCTTGCGATCTAATAACTTTGTGAGAAGAATCAAGATCATCGGCGCCGGCCTTGCAGGTTCTGAAGCTGCCTGGCAGTGCGCTCGCCGTGGGTTGCAGGTTCAGTTGTATGAGATGCGGCCGGTGAAAGCCACTCCTGCGCACCATACCGATAGATTTGCTGAACTGGTTTGCTCCAACTCGCTCAAGTCGGAAAGCGAGAATACGGCTCCCTGGCTGCTGAAAGAGGAGATGCGGCGCGCCGGATCGCTGCTCCTCGAAATCGCACGCGAAACGCAGGTACCGGCTGGCCATGCGCTGGCTGTTGACCGGGAGGTCTTTGCTAACAAAGTCACAGAAGTTCTCGAAGCCGAGCATCGCATTGAGATCATTCGCGAAGAGGTAACTCGAATCGATGAAACTAACGGTGATCAGATCACCATCGTTGCAACGGGGCCGCTGACCTCCGATGCTCTTTCAGGCGAGATTGCCCGCCTTTCCGGCAGCGATCACCTTTACTTCTACGACTCGATCAGCCCTATCGTCGATGCCGACTCGATTGACATGTCGCGCGTCTACTTTGCGGCGCGTTATGGCAAAGGCTCGCCTGATTACATCAATTGTCCTTTGAGCAAAGAGGAGTACGACCGTCTTTGCGATGCCTTGTCTGCAGCCCAGCCTGTGGAGGGCCACGACTGGGAGAACCTGAATTATTTCGAAGGATGCTTGCCCATCGAAGAAATTGCCCGCCGGGGGCGCGATACATTGCGTTTTGGCCCGATGAAACCAGTCGGACTCGATGATCCGAAGACCGGTAGGCGGCCCTACGCAGTGGTGCAGTTGCGCAGGGAAAACCTGCGCGCCGATTCTTATAATTTGGTCGGCTTTCAGAACCACCTGAAATACGACGAACAAGCGCGGATTCTGCGCCTGATTCCCGGCTTAGAAAACGCGAAGTTCCTGCGTTATGGCCAAATCCATCGCAATACATACATCAATGCTCCCTCGCTGCTCGCCGAGATACTAAACATGAGGCAGCATCCCAACGTTTTCTTTGCCGGCCAGATTTCCGGAGTCGAGGGCTATACCGAATCCATTGCCATGGGCATGTTGGCGGGTATCCACGTCGCGCGCGTTGTCCAGGGACTCCCAGCAATTCCGCCGCCGAGAGAAACTGCCTTGGGATCGTTGGTCTATTACATCTGCCACGCTGAATCCAGGAATTTTCAGCCAGCCAATATCACCTTCGATCTGTTGCCCCAACTCGATGAAGGCACACGCAAGCGCATTCGTGATAAAAAACAGCGGCACAAGCTGGTGTGTGAGAACGCACTCGCGGCGTGCGCGAAGTGGTTGGAACAGGTTGCAATCGATGTTCCAGTATCTTGAAGAATTGGGTAATTTGGTAATTGGGTAACTTGGTAATTGAGTAATTTGCAAAAACATTAGCTCTGAAATATCAACAGCGAGGATTTTTCAATGTCCCAAGAACAATGGACTGCCGTTGATCGCTATATTACCGATCTGCTGGCGCCCTCCGATCCTGCCCTGGACGCGGCGCTGCAATCCAGCGCTGCGGCGGGACTGCCGGCGATCAACGTCGCGCCCAACCAAGGCAAGTTCCTTATGTTGCTGGCGCAGATTCAGGGAGCACGTAACATCCTCGAAATTGGGACATTGGGTGCATACAGCACCATCTGGCTGGCTCGGGCGCTACCTGCCGATGGCCACTTGATTACGCTGGAAGCCGACCCTAAACATGCCGAGGTCGCCCGCGCCAACATTATCCGCGCTGGGCTGGCCCAAATAGTTGAAGTTCGCCTTGGACCGGCTCAGGAGACACTGCCTCGGCTGATTGCCGAAGGCGCCGGTCCGTTTGACATGATCTTCATTGATGCCGATAAGCCTGGGTATCCCGATTACTTCACCTGGTCACTGAAGCTCTCGCGGCGCGGCACGGTGATCGTCGCAGACAATGTGATTCGCGATGGCGCGGTGATCGATCCTGCAAGCGAAGATCCCAGGGTACAAGGAATGCGCCGCTTCAACGAGTTGGTTGCGGCAGAGCGACGCGTAAGCGCCACCGAGATCCAAACGGTGGGGAGCAAAGGATACGACGGCTTTGCGTTGATGGTTGTGATTGCAGATTAGCGGTCGAACCAAATCCTGTTCTGCAACCATTGCACTCCTAACAATCAAATTCGTGCCAAGGCGCGAAGAATTTCATCAGCCGCCTTCAGATCAATCGACCGGCGAATTGGTACACGGCTGAACAGGGCCGGTCAGCGGGGCGCAAGTTGGACTGTAGATGGCCCGAGCATAATATTCACCATGATGTGTGCAAAATTGGATCTTGGCGTCTAGACTTCTTGGTGTTTTCAGACACACTTTAACTAATTTTAATACCATTTTAGGAATAGATTCGAAACACGAGTTGGTTAAGTTTTGTTTCTTGTTTTTTACTTTCGATTCCATTAGAGTGCGTGCCCTGAGGTCTGCTTGTTTTACAGCCTCAAAGTTCTACCGAGGAAAGGAGGTGACACTCATGAAAAAATTCACGGTTCGCAAAGTGGAAACACTCAAAACGACGAGCGCATTGTATGGCGGAGGTTGCGGCGCGTAGTCCTGACTAATGTCGTTGTCAACATCTGCTTTGAGCGGATCGCTCGGGTGTTTTCATCCACCTTGGAAATCAGGCCAAATGATCCCTTCGGTTGAACCGAAAATACCCGAGTGTATTCTTCGTTGCTCTTAATTTTTGCGCGAGGTGTTTCTTCGAGTTATGCCAACTTATACTCACAATACTTTGGTTGCAGTTTCCCCGTTCACCCGCCAGGAGGAGGGAGACGACGTCATCATCGGCAGGCTTGACACCGGCGTCTTTCTGGCGGTTCCCGCCGCGGCCGTCGAAGTGCTGGATCATCTGGCCCAGGGCAAGAGCGTGGGCGAAGTGGCCAGGCTCTCGCAAAGCGAAGTATCGGATCTGAATGATTTCTTGAGCGACCTGGAGGCCAATGGAATCGTCAAACCCATTGCCGCCAATGGTGAAGCCTACTCCGACGTCAAGCAACCTCCGGTCAAGCGCTATCACTTCAGCAACTTTCCCCAATCCGTTGCGCAACGCATCTTCAGCCGCCCGGTTCTCATCGGCACCTTCGCAGTCATCGGGCTGGCCTTGGCGGCGTTGTTTTTCGATCCCTCGATCTGGCCCCATGGGCGCGATCTGTATTTCACCAATCATCGCACGATCATCTGGACGATCCTGCTGATTGTTAGCTATGGAAGCGTGGTCCTTCATGAAAGCGCGCATCTGATTGCCACCCGCGCCCTGGGGATCAATTCAAGGCTCGGGTTCGGCAATCGCCTTTGGGACTTTGTTGTGGAAGCCGATCTGAGCGGCCTCTGGTCGGTTCCCAAGCATCAGCGGTATCTCCCGCTTCTTGCGGGCTCCATATTCGACGCCCTCACCTCCGCGTTGCTGGTTCTCCTGTTGTATGCCCACAACCACTATGGAGTTGCTATTGAACCATTGAAGTTACAGGTATTGCGGGCGGTCACGTTTACGTACATGACCCGGATCTTCTGGCAGACATTCATGTTTGTCCGCACTGACTACTATTATGTGATTGCCACCATATTCAACTGCCGTAACCTGATGAGCGATACCGAGGACTTTCTGCGCAACCAGATTGCGCGTTTTGTTCCGAGGGTCCGTCCGGTCAACCAAGCGGCCATTCCTAAATCGGAGCGCCGCATCATTTCTATTTATTCCCTGGTATGGGTGGGCGGCCGGATACTGGCGTTCACGTTCTTCTTCTCCGTCACCATACCGCTGGTCCGCCGCTACATCGGCAATATTTTCCATACGTTGGCGGCCGGATTCGCGGCCCATCCCTCTGATGTGATCGATTCCGTCTTGATGATGTTTTACTTCATCCTTCCGGTCACCCTTGGACTCATGATCTGGCTGCCCAATGTCGGCCGCCGTCTGCGAGCGTTGGTAAGCTGATATGACAACTAGTGACTTGGATATCGCTGAATTTCTCACCGCCAATTCGCCTTCGGTCCTGATCGCAGAGGTCGCAAACGGGCCTGCACGCCGCCTTTGGCTTGTGGACCGCGCGCGTGACGCAGCCGGACCAGGATCGCTCAGTCTTATCTTGGCTTGCGATTTTGATTTGGGCGGAGCCTGGGCCGGGGTCAATCAGTTGTTTCTGGAGCTGCTTCCGCAGATCCGGACCCGCCGTCCCGATCTTTTGGATCGTCATGCTGTCGAATTAGTGTATTTGCTTCCCGAACTCCGGCGGGAGCTTACCCTTCGCAATCTCACTCTTACAGACGTGGCTTCGGCCGAGGAAAAGGTCCGCAACTATGCCGCCGATCGAGCTTTGCGCAACGTGCATGGCCTGATCAACCTGCTGGATAGCTGGAAGACTGAAATGGGCGCGGACATTCCCTGGGTCCTTGTCTGCGATGGCTATGACCTCTCGGGCGCCACGAGCCGGTATTTCTTCCAGGAGCTCATTCGTCGCCGCGGAAAGCATCTGAATCTCCGCTTTCTGATTGCCGTGGATCCCGGGAATGGAAGAGATGTCTGCGCTTCGTTGAGTGAGTGGAGTGCGCCCAAAGTCGTTGCCGTAGAAGTTTCTCGCGAGCCATGGCCTGCGCTCGATCCGGTTGTGGCGGCGCAGAAGGCGCGGCAACTCGAAGAATCGGCGGGCGACGATCGCTTTCGCAAGCAAGTGTGCCTGCCGGAATTGATTAGGTTTTGGCGCGCCGCTGGACGCGATGACAAGGTCCTTCATCTGAAGTATTTCGGTTTGGTCGTTTATCTTCACTTGGGTCAATATGCCGACGCCCTCCGCTATGCCGATGGACTCATGGCCCTCGCCGAGCAGCACGCCCCGGAAGATGAGAACTTGCATCGCTCCATCGTCATCAAGATATTGAATGGCCTCATGGGCAATCAGGCGTCGGAGACTGAGTTGCAAGCAATCGAGGCCTTGGCGCTTAAATTCGCCGAGCACGCCCCTCCGGCGTGGCGGGTTGATATCTTTTATCTCTTGGCCATGGTCCATGCCCGTTTTCGGAAGCCCCGCAATTTCCCCAAGGGAGAAGAATACTTGGAGCGCGGGCTGGCAGCCTTGGAACAGGCTGGCCTGCCGGAAGCCCAGTATCATTTTCATTACGTCTTCAATCGCAATGGCGTGGCCATGATCCGGAGCTTTCAGGCCCGCCACAATGAGGCGATCCAGATCTGCCTGGATGGCATTGAGCGCCTCAACAAGCATGTGGGCGCCGACAAGCACCGGCTTCACCGCTCCGTGCTGGTCTATAACATTGCCCAGGTTTACTTCGCTACAGGCCGCTATGAAGAAGCGATCGAGCACTATACCGCGGCCATGGCCATGGACCCCAACTATTCGGAGTACTACAACGAGCGCGGCAACATCTATCTCCGCATGGGACAGTTCGAGCAGGCCCGGGCCGATTATCTCCGGGCGATTGAGTTGAGCCCGCCCTACTACGAGGTCTTCACCAACCTTGGCCAGTGCTACCGGAACATGGAAAACATGTCCCTGGCGGTTGAAGCATACTCGCGCGCCCTTGACTTGCAGCCGCGGCAGGCGCTGGCGCTGGCGGGGCGCGCACAAGCCCAGGAGGCGCTCGGCAACCGGGACGCGGCCATCGCAGATTACTCCAGCGCATTGTCTTATGAGCCCGGCCAATGGGAGGTCGTTGCCAGCCGTGGAGTCTTGTACTACGAAGCGCGCGACTTGCATGCGGCGCTGGCTGATTTCAACCGGGCCATCGAACTCAAGCCGGACCACATCGACCTTTACCAGAACCGGTCTGTGGTGTTCGCTGACCTCGGCCGGACCGAAGAAGCCGCACGGGACCTCAAGACCGCCTTGGCCCTGAATCCTCCCGACGAGGACAAAGTTGCTCTACAGGAACAACTGCAAAACTTTCTAGAACGTGTTTCCTAAATACTGTTTAGTCGTTTAGGCTGCGTTTATTGGCCTCCGTTGTGATCGGGCTTTATAGCCCTGGGGGCGAATCCCTCATTTATGCAACAGGTTCCAGTTGTCATTCATATCGAAGCGCAATCATGGGATCGACCCGAGTCGCGCGCCTTGCCGGAATGTAACAGGCAACGAAGACGATCACCGCCAGCAATAACGACACTCCAGCAAAAGTTAGCGGGTCCGTGGGCTGCACGCCGTAAAGGAAGCTCGTGATCATCCGATTGACAGCGAGCGCCATGATATAGCCAGCCGCCATGCCGATTGCGGCGATCCTCGCTCCCTGGCCGAGGACCATTGCAAAAACATTCTTCCTTGGCGCTCCCAAAGCCAGCCGGATGCCGATTTCTCGTGTATGCTGCGCCACCGAATAGGAAATAGAGCCATAAAGTCCTACCGCGGCCAGAAATAGGGCGAGGACGGCGAACGATCCGATCAGGTCCATGGAGAACCTCGTTTGCGCCATCGAGGCGTCCACCAGGGTCGTCAATGGCGCGACCTTCGCCACGGGCAGGTTCGGATCGACGGAGCGAACCGCGGCGCGGATGCTCGCCTCCATGACCGTGGGTTCGGTCTTCGTGCGAACTGCGTATTGCAGCGCCTGCATCGAAGGCCATACCTTGATCTCATTTTGCAGGTAAGGCACGTACATCTCTGGAGTGGGACTTTCCCGCAAAGAACCGTGCTTGATGTCGGCGACGATTCCGATGATGACCCGAGGTGGAAACTTTAGCATCGGAACCCCCACCCGTTTGCCGAGCGGATCTTCGCCCGGCCAGTATTTCTTGGCCATGGCATTGTTGATGATCGTGACCGGCAATGCAGTGGCGTTGTCGCTGTCCTTGAAATCCCGGCCGCTCAACAAAGGCGTACCCAGCGTGGAAAAGTAGTTGGGAGAAGCAAAGGAATAATTCGCAAAGGGCTTTGGCTGGTTGCCCACTACAGGGTGATCCGGGATACGAAGCACAGTGCCGTCGGGAGCGCTGCCCATGGGAACGGCGGAAACCAGGCCCACGGACTCCACCTCGGACAGAGCTTCGAGCTGCTGCAGCACGAGCTGATAGAGATGGGACATTTTATCCGTGTCGGAGTATTGCAGGGGCGGCAGCGGCAATTCAAAGGTGATGACCCGTGACGGACTGAAACCGGGGTCGGTACGCATCATGTAAGTAAAGGTCCGGACCAGCAGTCCTGCCGCTGTGACCAACACCAGCGCGAGCGCCAACTGCGAAACCAGCAGAATGTTGCGCAGCCTGCCGCCTATGACTCCGCCACTGTCCCTGGCTTGCCGGTCTTTAATAACCAGATTTCCACGTGTCGCCCCAAAGGAAGGAACCAGGCCAAAAATGATTCCAGTGGCGATCGTGACCCCAAGAACGAAGACGAAAACCTTGAGGTCGAGGCTGGTTTCTTCCAGGCGCGGAATATTGGAGGGCCCAAGGCTTTTCACGATGGCGACGCCTGCCATGGCAAGCAGAATTCCGACCGTGCCCCCTGCCAGGGCCAGCAAAATGCTCTCCGTCAAGAGCTGCTGGACCAAGCGGCCTTTCCTTGCGCCCAGGGCAGCGCGCATCGTGAATTCCCGGGTACGTTCGAGGGAGCGCGCGAGAAGAAGGCTAGCCACATTGGAACACGCAACTAGCAGGACCACACCTACTGCGCCCAGGACCAGCAGGAGAGGCTGGCGCGTGTCGCCTACGATCTGCCGCTCGAGCGATCTCATGCGGCATTGCCAGCCCGACTCGTTGGGCGCCTGATCCTCAATCTTCTTCTCAAACAAGTTCATGTTGGCTTGCGCCTGTTCTCGCGTGATCCCCGGATGCAATCGAGCTACTACGCCCAATTCGTCAGCGCCCCTCGGAGCTGCGGACAATGCCATCGGCACCCAAAGCCGCGCTTCCCGTGGGAACGGCAGGCTGGCCGGCATCTCATTCGCGTGCGGAAATGCGAACCCCGGCGGCATGACGCCGATAATCGTGTAGGCATATCCGTTGAGTTCGATGGAATGGCTGATGATGTTGCCATCGGCGCCAAACCGGCTTCGCCAAAGCTCATGGCTCAGGACTACCACCAACTCGTGCCCAGGCTGGTCTTCGTCCGGCGAGAATGTGCGCCCCAGCATCGCCGCCACTCCCAACGACGGAAAAAATCCCGCGGACACCCTCATGCCCTCGATAAGCTCCGGTTCGGCAGTCCCAGTCAGATTGAAGCTGTCGCTCTTGAAAGCGCCCACGTCCTGAAACGGGCTGGACGACTCGGAGGAGAGCAGACGAAAGTCCTTCGGATTCCAGGGAAAGTCGTCGTTGCCGTAAAAAGCCGGCGCTACACGCCACACGATCACCACGTTGTCAGCATCGTGGTAAGGCAGCGGCTTCAGCAGAATGGCATTCACCACGCTGAAGACAGTCGTGCTGGCGCCGATGCCAAGCGCCAGGGTAAGCACTGCCACCAAGGTGATGCCAAGCGATCTCGCGTGTATGCGCAACCCATACTTCAAATCTTGCAGCAATATTTTCAAGGGCCTCCGGCCTGGCTTTCCTGATTTGGGAGATAAGATAACTAAAGCCTATTCACCCACGTGATCCGCAATATAATACTCCACACTATGAATGTTGCAGGGTTGAAAAGCCTGGTCCTGCAGGCAACCGTAATCATGGCGGCGGTTGGCTTGATTGTTGAAAAGCCTCCATCCGGGTTGAAGCCGGAACTGGCTAGTTTGTCGTTCTTTGAAGGCTCTTGGGATTGCAATGGCAAGTTTCTCAAGAACGACAAGAAGATCTCCTCAGACATGACGTTCCAGCCTGACCTGGAAGGCGCTTGGCTCATGCTCAGGCATGATGACCGTCCTCCGAACCAGTTTCATGCCGTTGAATCCTGGGGTTTCGACAAGACGGCCGGCCGTTTTGTAGCTGTCGTGACCGACAACTTCGGATCGGTGCGCATGTTTACCTCCCCAGGCTGGCAGCAAGACCGCCTCGAATGGACTGGGGACCTTCTCACCTCTGATAAGAAGACGAGCCAGCACTTCCTGTTCGATAGGAAAGGCCCAAAAGAATTTGTGATGACCTTTGAACTCAGCCAGGAACAAGGCGGCTGGAAGCCAATCGATAGCCTCACCTGCGCGAAAAAGTAGAGGATGTTTCAAAACGGATTTGTGTCAGAACACGAATTTATTTGCACCGCTGATGCCATCCATAGGAAACACGGTTTGTAGTTAAGTTAAACCACCTTCGGTTCTACCGTCTTTTCTTTGGCCCCAATTCCACTTTGCTGCGGGCACGGTTTTTGATCCGTATCGGTGTCCCCACAAACCCGAAAACTTTGCGGATCTGGTTTTGCAGGAAGCGTTCGTAAGAGAAGTGGAGCTTCACGTCTTTGTCGGTAAAGAGCACGAAGGTTGGCGGAGATGTTGATGCCTGGGTCATGTAGAAGACCTTTACCTTCTGGCGATGAGGGACTGAGGCGCGTTCAAAATCTACCTGTTCCAGGAAGCGGTTCATCTGGGAAGTACTGATGCGTTTGCGGCGTTCGCCGGCAACCTGGTCCAGCAGCTTGAAGAGTTTGTCGAGATTTTTTCCCTCCGATGCCGAGACGAAAACAACCGGAGCATAGTCGAGGAACTTGAGTGAATTCCTCACCTGCTGTTCATAAAGGTCGCGATCCGCGGGCGGACGTCCATCCTTTCGCGCAGGGCCAACAAGGTCCCACTTATTGATTACGACAATGACCGACCTGCCGCTCTCATGGGCATAGCCGCCGATGTTGGCATCAAGGGCGGTCACACCTTCCGGGGCGTCGATCAGGAGCAGAGCCACGTCAGCGGCCTCCAGGTGCTTACGTGCCATAACCACGGAGAGTTTTTCCGCCATCAGATGTGTTTTACCCTTACGCCGTATTCCCGCTGTATCGATAAAACGATAGCTTCTACCGTCTCGTTCAACAACTTCATCGACTGCATCACGAGTGGTGCCGGCAATGGGCGAGACAATGGCTCGCGAGGTTCCTGTCATGGCATTCAGCAATGTGGACTTGCCCACGTTGGGCCGCCCAATGATGGCGACCTTGGTTTCACGTAAGACATCTTGGGGCTCGACCGGCTGGGACTCTTCTTGTTCAGAAGCGGACGGCTCCGCAGAGACCGATGCCGGGGGACTCGCAACCTGCACAGCGGCATCCAGCAATTCCGCTGTGCCTAATCCGTGCTCAGCGGAGATGGGAAAAAGGTGATCGATGCCGAGCGTCCTGAAGTTCTCTGCCTCAGCTTCGAGTTTTTGAGCGTCGACTTTGTTCACTGCAAGAAAGAGAGGCTTGCCCAGTCGCCGCATAAGACGCACCAACTCAAAGTCAGGGGCCGCAAGCTCTGTGCGAAGATCAATCACCAAGACAATGACATCCGCTTCTTCGAGCGCTACCCGAGCCTGGCGAAAAATCTCGATAGGAATGAAGTCTTTGTCGTCGGGAATGATTCCTCCGGTATCCACGATGCGCAGGCGTTGGCCATTCCAGGTTGCTTCGCCGTATAAACGGTCACGGGTAATGCCCGGCTCATCGCCAACAATCGCGCGTCGTGATCCCACCAGCCGGTTAAAGAGCGTGGACTTACCCACATTGGGCCGGCCAACAATGGCCAATGTAGGGATTCGTGGTTTAGCGATACTTCCCGGCAATTAAAAACTCCTGCTTAAGATGGGGCAAGGGGATAAAGGTCCCGTGCAAATCGTCACCCTCTTGTATTAGAGCATTTTTTGGCTAGAACCGAACTGCATCAAAAATGCCTCGCTGCCTCCCTATTCATCGCTACCGCGATGAATCCTTCGGCTTGCCTCAGGACAGGCTGGCCGAGGCACGCGATTCGCAAGCGAACCGCTAGACGCTGATACTGGCAGTCAGAAGCCAGTAGCTACTAGAGTACAATCAGATGGCAACCCGCCGTGCCGTTGACCTCCCATTCCGAAGCTCCTGCCCGCGACACAGCCCGTTCATTCCCTACTCTTTATCAATTTTTTGCTCCCAATGGTTTGCTGAGCAAGGCACACCCCAACTATGAGTTTCGCCGAGGCCAGCTTCAAATGGCGGAAGCGGTGGAGCAGGCGATCCAGGAGCGCAAGCATCTCATCGTGGAGGCCGGGACCGGAACCGGAAAGACCTTGGCTTATCTGCTCCCTGCCATTCGCAGCGGCGAACGCGTGATTATCTCCACCGGAACCAAGACACTGCAGGAACAACTTTTCTTCAAGGACGTTCCTTTTCTGGAGCAGCATCTGGGAAAGTTACGCGTCTGCTACATGAAGGGACGCAATAACTACCTGTGCCGGCAAAAGCTCTATGACCTCAAAGCCCAGCCGGCGTTGAGCGGCCTGGTCAACATCGATCATCTCCAGCAGATCGCCGAGTGGGAGCCGGAGACAGCGAGCGGCGACAAGACGGAGCTGGCAGGCCTGCCGGAGAACAGCCAACTCTGGCAAAAGCTTGATGCCGGCACCGAGCGCTGCACGGGACAAGACTGCAACCTTTGGGACCGCTGTTTTATTACCGAGATGCGCCGCCGGATGTCGGAGAGCGACATCATCATTGTGAATCACCACCTTTTCTTTGCTGACCTGGGATTGAAAAAGGCCGGGGCGCCCAACGGAGTCCTGCCCGAATTCACGACGGTGATTTTCGATGAGGCCCATGAGCTGGAAGATATAGCCAGCAATTACTTTGGCGTCAGTGTAAGCAACTTGCGTTTCGAAGAACTGGCTCGCGACATCGAGGTCAAGCTGCGGCAGGAAAATGCAATGCGGCCAACTCTGTTGCAGGCGCTTGCCCGGTTGCGCGAGCGGGCGGCTTTTTTCTACAGCATCTTGCCTGAAGGGCAAGGCCGTTATCCGTTTGCCAATCGCGCCGAGTTTCTGGAAGAAGCAGGCAACGAATACGACGCCGTGATGGAAGCCCTGCAATGGACTTTTTCCGAACTTCAGCTCGTCACCAACAAAATACCTGAAGTAGGCAATTTTTCGCGACGCACGCAAGAAATACAAGCCAGCCTGGAAATCATCATCCAGGGTACCGAGAAAAATATTGTCTATTGGATTGAGCAACGTGGCGAGTTCCGCCGGGGACGTACAGGGCAGAGGCACATCATCCTGCAGGCCACTCCGATCGATATTTCCCAGATTCTGAAGCAAGCGTTGTTTGAAGACATGGACACGGTAGTTCTCACCTCCGCTACGTTGGCGGTGGCAGGAGCCGCCCAAGGCGGCAACTTTCAGTACATCCGGCAACGACTGGGATTGGAGCACGCGCGGGAACTGGTTGTGCCTTCGCACTTTGATTATCCCAACCAGGCAATTCTTTACGTCCCACCCGACCTGCCCGTGCCCACGGATGGTGCATTTGTCGAAAAAGCGGCGGAAAAGATTCGCCGTCTCCTGGCGATTACCCAGGGTCGGGCATTCTGTCTCTTTACCAGCCACGCCCAGATGCGCCAGATCCATGACCTGCTTGTAGACCAGCTAGATTTTCCCATGCTCCTGCAAGGCTCCGCTCCCAAGAACGCGCTCCTGGAACAGTTCCGCCTTACTCCCAATGCAGTTTTGTTTGCTACCGGGTCTTTTTGGCAGGGAGTCGATGTGCAAGGCGAACAGTTGAGCTGTGTGATCATCGACCGGCTGCCCTTTGCCGTGCCCAGCGATCCGGTGGTGGCTGCGCGCATTGAGGCGATCAATGAGGCAGACGGCAATGCGTTCTATGAGTATCAGGTGCCGGCGGCGGTCATTGCCTTGAAACAAGGGTTTGGCCGCTTGATACGCTCTATTAAAGATCGAGGTGTCCTGGTTTTGCTGGATAACAGGATTCTCAAGCAACGCTATGGCAAGGTATTTGTAGAGAGCTTGCCGCCATATAGAAAGACCAAAGACCTGGCTGATGTTGAGCAGTTTTTTGCGACGTGAAAAATCTTAACCTCCAAGATCAACTCTCTTATCTCCTGTCATCCTGAGCAAGCCCGACCGACGCAGGAGGGAGGGCGCAGTCGAAGAGCCTGCCCTGAGGTGAAGCCGAAGGAACCCCGAAGTGACTGGGGCAACCATGCAGCGTCAGGGAGTTTCAACGAGAGTGCCGAAAGACTATGAATATTGGGTTTACATCATGGCCAGTGCCAGTGGCACTCTCTATGTTGGAATGACGAATAACCTGGGGGGCCGAGTCAGGCAGCATAAGACCGGCGAAATTGATGGTTTCTCGAAGCGTTATCACTGTGACCGGCTGGTTTATTACGAGAGCTACGATTGGGTTCATAGAGCTATTGGCCGTGAAAAGCAATTAAAGGGATGGAGGCGCTCCAAGAAGATTGCGTTGATCGAAAGCAAGAATCCCCGATGGAAAGATTTATCTGAAGGCTGGGGCAGAGAGTTACTGTTCCGGGGACAATCTATCAAAGAGGCTGATGAGCAACTGGCGAAGAGGATCAAGCTGGAACCGAAGCAGCAGGGAGTATCAGGCAGTATGAATGAGAGTGTGTGGTGAGAACTCCCTGAATCAGTTTTTATAAAATAAGCATCATGGGGTCCTTCGACTTCGCGCCATAGAACTGAGGTTGGGAAGCACAGTTCAGGCGCTCCGCTCAGGATGACAGGCGTGGGGTGGGTTTCATCAGAATCAGGATTGATCAGGGTGAAAACTGTTAATATTCTGCCATCCGCCAGATCAATGTTGCCCATTCGCGTTATGTATTTCTTTGGTGAATAGAGCTTATATTTAGATGCGTCTGCCCTGTGCTCCAGCCGTCAATGGTGGCATTGCTTCACTTTCGGACATTACAATAGAGATATAGACGGAAAAAGAGTTTTTTCATTTAGGGGAGCGGATGTACGAAGTTACCGTGGAAGATTCGTTTGCCGCAGGGCACTACCTGCGTAACTACAAGGGCAAGTGCGAGAACCCGCACGGACACAATTACAAAGTACGGGTCACGCTGCGGGGCGCCGAGCTGGATCGGGCCGGGCTGCTGCTCGACTTCAGGGACCTGAAAGAGGTCATGAAGCATGTGATCGACCGGCTGGACCACCAGATGCTCAACGACATTGAACCATTCACCCAGCTTAATCCGTCGGCGGAAAACATTGCTAAGTACTTCTACGATGAAGCCAGCAGCCGGTTGAAGCTGGTGACGGAGGGCAGGGTCCGCATTGGAGACGTAACGATCTGGGAGACTGATACGACGACGGCGCGGTATTCAGAGTGAAAGACGAATCGGGTGATCAGTACATCGGGAGATCACTTCGGCGCGCCTCAGTGCAGGCTTGTGATCGGAAACCAAAGACTGCGGTTTATCGCCAAGATGGTATCTCGAACTTCCTGTGTCACAGCTTCATGCAGATAACTGAGATTTACCGGTCCATTCAGGGAGAATCGTCTTTTTCCGGTCTTCCATGTATCTTTGTGCGCCTTACTGCGTGCAATCTTCGTTGCTCGTGGTGCGACAGCGAATATACCTTCACTGGAGGTAAGAAGATGTCTCCAGAAGAGGTTGAGCAGGAAGTCTTCGCCTTGGCTCCTGGTGGCCTGGTAGAGTTCACAGGCGGCGAGCCGATGCTGCAAGAGCGTGAGCTAGTACCTCTGATGGAGAAGCTTCTGGCTCGTGGGTATACTTTGTTATTGGAGACCAGTGGCGAGCGTCCCTTAGAGCATGTTCCAGCCGAAGTACATAAAATCGTGGATGTGAAGTGTCCGGGA
>DASZFK010000389.1:0-15539 GCA_035939855.1 Candidatus Angelobacter sp. | reverse complement strand
TGCACCAGTGAAGACATCTATCGCTGGATGCAGAAATACCATCCGGACCAGATCACGAAGACCGTGCTGGTACTTTCCAATATCTCCGATCCTGGTGTTCGAGTGTTTGTAGACGCCACGAAGATCATGTGCCTGGTAAAGCCCTTCGAAGTCCCGGATTTGCTGGCCCTGGTACGGCGAGTGCTTCGTATGGCCAGAGTCGCGGCGCCAACATTTTCAAGCTAGATTCTTAATTTATCCGGTCTTTACTCTGGTTCGTCGCACGAGGGCGCTGGAAAAAGGTCTTATTCCAGCGATGCCGAGAAGTGCGGAGCGAATGAATCGTGGAGTGGAAAGCAGTTTTCGGATGCGGGCAGCGTTGCGAAATGCTGGAGCCAGGTGTTTTGAATAGCCAGCATGGTATTGCTGGTGGGCTTGTGCCAGGGAACGTGCCCCTCGCAAAAACGCTGTGACCGATTGGGCTGCGAGTCTGCCGCTGTGCAGGGCGAGCGATATTCCGTCGCCGGCAAATGGATCAATGAAGCCGGCGGCATCTCCAACGAGAAACATGCCTTTGTCATGAGTCTCAGGGCGGCGAAGGTAGAGTGGTGAAGTTGCAATCGGACTGAAAAGAGGCTCCCAATCGCGGGACCGCCGCCATAACTCCGGATTTTTGGAGAAGACTTCTTCCAGCGAGTGCGCAATATCGGACCGCACCATTGCAGAGGCATTCACGGCATTGGCTGCGATAGCCTGGACGCCGCAGTAGCCTCCTTCAAAGAAATAGAGATCAACGGAATCCGGTGGAGCATTCTCGGTGAAGTGTGCTTTCAAGCCGATCCACTTCTCCTCGTTGTGCGGAAACTGAGTCAATTGCGACCATCGGCCGCTGGCATTGACGACTGCTCTCGCTCTATAAATTTCTTCTGTTTTCCCGGTCGACGTCTGCACCTGGAACAACTCGCCGGGAAGCACGTCGTGCACTGCAGCGCGTTCTGTAACATCGACGCCGTTATCACGAGCAGCCTGGAGCAAGGCCGCATCCAGATCAAAACGGGGAATGCTTTGGGCGGAGGGTTCAATTGGCAGGGAGACAATCTTGGCGTCGTAGAAGATCCGCGCAGAGCTTATTTTTGGATTGGATGCAAAGCATGTTTCTCCCACCAACGAACCCAGCAAGCGCAATGACTCTGGCGATACGAACTCTCCGCAAACTTTGTGACGCGGGAGTTTATCTTTTTCCAGCAACAGCACGCTGGCGCCTGATCGCGAGGCGGTAGTAGCACAGGCGGCGCCTGCCGGCCCTCCACCAACCACGATCAGGTCGTATTCGGTTTTTTCCAAAGAATTACTCCCATGCGGAAGAGATAGAAGTGACGAATTTCTATAACAGCATCCACTGGCTTCAGAATATCTTTCATTTCTGTCACAGTGTAGGCGCGACGAACGGATGCGGGTCCATCATGACGGGTGAGAGGGCTACGATACAAAAGCCACCCCGCATAAACCGCCGCCAGGTGCAGGCGATGACGAATCAAGTCGCTGATGACTACAGCATGGCGCGCAACACGGAGCGCCTCCCTCGCAAAACTGAGAACATCCGGGGGCTCCAGGTGATGCACGAACAACGAGCAACCAACTATGTCGAGGCTGTCGTTGCGAAAAGGAAGAGCCAGCGCATCGCTGCAAATCGAGGGTATATGCCCGTTCAGATGAGTGGCAGCCCGATCCAGCAGGATCGGCTCCAGCTTTACACCTTTACGCCCAAGGGATTTTTGAGCAAGACCGGCGATGTCGCCAGAGGCGCCGGCGACATCCAGCCAAGAGACCGATTCCAGTCTTCGCTTTACTGCTACCTCGTACAACAGGCCAGACATGGCCTCGGCTCCGCCGAACCACCGATTGATCATTCGCAGATCTTTGAGTGAGTCTTCGACTTCGCGGGGTGTACCAGTGTCGCTGTCGAGAAGTTCAGGGACTACCACACGTTTCATGATTTGGCTGTTAAACCCGTGCCAGTTCTTCTTCCAAAAGTTGCTTGTTGTACAACTCGGTGTAGTAGCCGTCGCGGCGCAGCAGTTCTTCGTGGGTTCCCAGCTCCACAATACGTCCTTCATGCAGCACAGCAATTCTATCGGCATTACGAACTGTCGAGACGCGGTGCGAGATAAAGACTGTCGTGCGTCCGCGCATGATCTGGCGCAGATGGTTCAGGATCTTTTCTTCGGTGTACGTGTCAACGCTGGAGAGAGCGTCGTCGAGGACCAGCACACGAGGATTGCGAATCAGGGCGCGAGCGATTGCGGTCCGTTGCTTTTGTCCTCCAGAAAGCGTAATGCCGCGCTCGCCTACTACAGTGGAATAGCTCTCGGGAAAACTTTCGATGTCGTGGGCAATGTTGGCTCCTTCTGCCGCGCTGTGCACCTGGTCATCGGTGGCGCGCTCGACGCCGAAGGCGATGTTCTCACGGACACTGTCACTGAATAGAAATGTTTCCTGGGGGACGAAGCCCACGTTGCGCCGCAACATTTCCACCGGGTATTCATGGGCAGGCCGGCCATCGATCAGCAGTGCGCCCGAAGCTGCATCGTAGATGCGCGGGATCAGGTTGACCAAGGTGGTCTTGCCCGACCCGGTTGGACCAACTATAGCCAAACTGCTTCCCGCAGGGATGTGCAGGTTGATGTCATGCAGCACCGGAGTTCCGTTGTAACTGAAGCTGAGGTTGCGAAACTCGATATCGCCATTGATGGTTTCCGCAGAGCGAAGATCAGGGGCGATTCGGGCATCGGTGATTTCCGGTTGGGCAACGAGGATTTCATTGAGCCTGGCCATGGAAGCCGTGCCGCGCTGAAAGATGTTGATGACCCAACCCAAGGCAATGATAGGCCAGGTAAGCTGCACGATGTAGGTCAGAAATGCTACGAAGCTTCCCGCAGTAATGTGATGCAGCAGCACTTCGCGTCCGCCCAGCCAGAAGGCGATGACGATGCCTACGCCCAACATGAACTCCAGGCTAGGCCAGAGCATTCCGGTCAATCGAGCCAGAGGAAGAGCGCGGTTTACATATTCAACATTCGAGGTTTCAAACAGAGCGATCTCGGCATCTTCCTGGGCGTAGGCGCGAATTACCCTGGCCCCGGAGAAGTTCTCCTGGGCCCGGGCAGAGATATCGGAAAACTGCGCCTGGATCCGCTCGAAGCGCTCGTGAATTTTACGTCCAAAATATTGAATGGTGACGCTTGCGAGAGGCAGCGGCACAAAGGCATACATCGTCAACTTTGGACTGGTGCGCCACATAAAGATCAGCGCGGCGATGGTAAATACCAAGGTGTTGGCCGAATACATGATGGCCGGCCCCAGCAACATGCGGACGGCATTCAAGTCGTTTGTCGCCCTGGCCATAATGTCGCCGGTACGGTTTTTTTGGTAGTAGGAAAGCGAGAGCGACTCCAGATGGCGAAAAAGATCGTTACGAAGATCGTACTCAATGTCTCGTGAGACGCCGATCACCAGCCACCGGGTCAAAAACTGGAAGATGCCTTTACTGAGCGCCACAGCCAGCAGGAGCAGGGAATAGATCCATAGTTGATGGCGTATGGCTCCGAGATTGCGGCGGTCCATGGCGTTCAAGGCATCGGTAGCTCGAAGAATGATCTGAGGAAACAAAACCCAAATTCCGTTGGTCAGCAGAACACAGATGAACCCCAGGAGCAGGGTCGCGCGGTATTTACGCAGATAAGGGAAGAGCGGCCTCAGACGCTTGAACATGATGAAGTAATAGATGATTTTATCAAGAACAGGTTGCGGGAAATAGGACGACGGGTTTACAACACGGTGTAATTGAAAGTGCGAGTCACGATATAACAGGTTGCACCTCAAGGACAGCCTGTGTTACCACGCTAAATGCAGGGTCCCTCCGATCTCCCCGCGCTGTCGCGCGAGGAGACCGTCGGGATGACGATTTCATTTTTTGGCTTAGTCAAGGAGGCTTTGACTCGCACTTCTAATTGCACCCGTTACAACATGCGTCCTGATTCGATGTAGTCGATGGCGGCGAGAATGTCTTCTCGTTCCAAGGAAGGGAGATCGGCCACAATTTCATCAGGGGAAGCGCCTGCGACCAGAAGTTGAAGAATATCAACGACACGGATGCGTTGGCCGCGGATACATGCCCGGCCTCCGCATTTGCCTTCTTCAACAGTTATTCTGTTCAAGCGATCGAGGTTCATTGGAAGCCCCTTCAGTCTACATTCGAGCCTGTCTACAAAATTGGAGTTTTGTGCCGCCCCGCTGGGGCTTGGCTTCGGTTTCCCGATTTCCCAGGGTTCCGCTTCGCTTCACCCTGGGCTACTTTCGGCCACCCCTTCGGGGTTGGTGCAACGCGGACTACACTGATTTTGCTTCGATTTTCGTCTTCTCTAACATTTTACGATGGTGTCTTGAGCACCAGATAAGCGCCTGCCATCCCGAAGATGATGTCCGGCGACCACGCCGCCAGAATTGCTGGTAGTTGATTCACGTTGCCCATTGCTTCAAACAAGCCTGAGACGATCCAGTACACGACTCCGATCAGCAATGCTGCGGCTACGCCGGTCAGCGCTCCACGGCGGCCTGCAGAGAGGGAAAACGGAATGGCCAGGATCGCCATCACCAGCGTGATCAGAGGGAAAGCCAGTTTCTTTTGCAGCTGTACCCGGAGTTTTACCACGTCAAAGCCGCTCTGTTGAAGGTCCCGTATATAGGAGTGCAGTTCCGAATAATTCATCTCTGAAGATTGCTTGATCTCTTTTTTGAAATAGCTGGGCTGCTCATTCAACTTCGGGAATGTGGAAACATCAAAACGGCTTATTTGTTCAAAAGGCTTGTCGGTGGCCGAATGGTCGTCGGGCGGACGCCTCTGGAAGGAGCGTTCCCATCCTTTTTCAAATACCCACTTTTGCAGGCTTTCTTCCCAGTGGGCCCGCGCTGCATAGATTCTCTTCGTGATCTGGAAGGTGTGAGGATCGAACTCAAAGGATGAGATGCTGCCGAATTGGTCCCGATCCGGATCATAGAATTCGTAGTAATAGATCACATTGTTCTGGCCGAAAATCCATTTACGGCCGGGGCTTTGATAGGTTTGGGCCGGCTTACCCTTGATGAAGTTTTTCAACGTCTCGACGCGGGTGTTGGCATAAGGCAAGTACGATTCTTCCAGCAGGAAAAGACCGCCTGCCACACAAGCGCAAATCACCAGCACCGGAACCGTGGTGCGGTAAATGCTGATTCCGGTGGCCTTCATGGCGGTGATCTCGTTGGATTTTTGAAACAGGCCAAAGGTGACCAACACCGCCAGCAAAACGGCCAAGGGCGTGTATGTATAAAGCATGGCGGGAAGACCGTCGAGGAGATATTCACCCACCGTGGCCAGAGGAATTCCCTTGCGGATGATGTCGGAGAGCAATTCGAAAAAGGTAAAAATGAGCACCAGAACCAAAAGACTCGCCAGAATCAATACCAGGAAACCGAGAAAGCTGCGCAATACATAGTCGTCGAGAATCAAGGGGAAACGTTTGCTGAGGAAGCGTCGCCTCTGAAACGTGGGACGGTCTCCGTTTCTGGAGGTCAAGTGTTTTCGAATCGAATTTCTGAGATCGGCTCCTAAAGCCCGTCCCAGGCCAAGCTCCATTGGCATTTTGTCGACGCGCCAGAGCAGCAAAATTCCGATCAGGGCAAAAACAATATTCGCCAGCCATACGCCGAGCACTGCCGGGAGCCTCCCGCCACGGGCAAATTGTATGCCGGTTGAGAAGATGAAGTAATAGATAAAGACCAAGACGATGGTCAGAACAAATCCGGCACCTCTCCCGCCTTTTTTGGAAGAAAGGCCCAAGGGGATGCCAATGAGGACGAGCACCAGGCAGGAGGTAGGCAGCGCGAGCCGCCGGTTGAATTCGATCCAATACCAGCGGGCAAATTCCTTTTTGGGATTGTAGCTTTGGCGCAGCAGGTCGGGCGTGGTCAACTGCGCTACCGGAATAGCCTCCTGGGCCGGCTTGGGCAGCGGGGGCAGGTTAAGACGAATGTCAGTCTCCTGGAAAGCCGAGATGCTGTATTGGTCCGACGTCTTAACATCGGTTACGTGCTCCTCGCCATTGATCAGGTGCAGCCGGATTGCATCCTTTTCTGAAGTGCTGACCAGGGCTTCCTGGGCAATCGTGATTTTGGGCGCTGCCGGCGTGCTAATGTCTGCTTCAAAAACATTTCTCCAGATTTCGCCGCCTTCAGGATCCGACTTCACATCCTGGACATAAATGACAGTGTTTTTGAAGTCCTCATAAAAGACTCGCGGCTGCACATTGGCGGTGGCCAGCGTGCCTGCAAGATTGGTTTGCAGCCGGGCCAGAGCCGCTGCCGAGCGCGGCGCCAAAAGAATACTGTTTCCCATGGCCAGAAGCCATGCGCCGAATCCAATAATGGCAATGATCCACACAAAGCGCTGGACACCGACACCGGCAGCCCGCATCGCGGTAATTTCACTGTCCGCGGACATGCGGCTCAATCCGATCAATATCCCGACCAAAACACCCATCGGGATGGTCACCGTGAAAGCCTTGGGAAGAAGCAGGAACGAGAACTCGGCAATACTGGGGATAGGGGCACTGTTACGGACCAGTAGCTCGAGGAGCTGGCCCACGTCGCGCATGAAAATGACAAACGTGAACACGGCTATCCCAAGCAGGCCGTGGGAGAAAACTTCCTTCAGGATGTAGCGCGTAAAAATGCGCACGGTTTCTTCTTAGAAAAGTCTAACAGATGTGGCTTCTATGTTATTAATGATAGCCGGAACTATGCCTGCAATTCGTCTCCTGTTTCTGTGGCACATGCATCAGCCGTTTTACAAGGACCTTGCCACAGGAGAGTACCGCCTGCCCTGGGTCCGTCTACATGCCCTTAAAGATTACTATGGAATGATCAAATTGCTGGACGAGTTTCCCGGGGTTCACCAAACCTTCAATCTGGTTCCCTCGTTGATGGTCCAGATACAGGACTACGTGGATGGCAATGCACGCGATCCATTTCTCGCGATAGCGGCCAAACCGGCAGCCGAACTCACTCCAGCCGAGAGGCAATTTGCCCTGCTGTATCTCTTCCAGGCGCAATTGGACAAGATGATCGGCCGCTATCCTCGTTACCGGGAACTGTGGGAGCGCTTTCACAGCTCGACCAGTGATATCGGAAGGGTGGCGACACTGCTTACGGAAAATGACATTACCGATCTCCAGGTGCTCTCGCAGATTGCCTGGTTTGACGAATATGTGATCGAAGAGCCACAGATTCGTGAACTGGTGAAGAAGGGGCGCGGCTTTACACTCGATGACCAGAGGTTTGTCATCGAATATCAACGTCAGATGCTGGGCCGGGTGCTGCCTGCCTACGCTGATGCAGCCCATCGGGGCGCGATCGAGATCTCAACCTCGCCCTTCTATCATCCGATTCTTCCTCTGGTCTGCGACACCGACGTAGGCGCGATCTCTCATCCTGCGCTTCGTCTGCCCCGGCATCGCTTCCGCCATCCTGAGGATGCACTGGAGCAGATCACGCGCGGATTGGACCTGCATGAAAAGGTCTTCGGGATTCGTCCACGAGGTATGTGGCCTTCGGAAGGCAGTGTCTCCAACGAAGTGCTCGCCTTGGCGCACGAGGCCGGACTCCACTGGGTGGCAACCGACGAAGGTGTCTTGGGACGCTCTCTGGGTTGGATATTTCAGCGGGACAGCGGACGGCTGAGTGCCGAAAGCGCTGACCGGCTCTATCGTTGTTATCAATGGGAGCAGAAGCAGGAGATGCAAGACGGAGGAGAGCGCACCGCCAGCATGAAAATGGTGTTTCGCGATCACTCCCTTTCTGACCTGATCG
The DNA here is from genome assembly GCA_035939855.1 of Candidatus Angelobacter sp. Lineage (GTDB taxonomy): Bacteria > Acidobacteriota > Terriglobia > Terriglobales > Acidobacteriaceae > Angelobacter. Next base: position 7,658 of record DASZFK010000389.1, on the reverse strand, counting down.
GATTTGTCTATGCGGCAGTTCCTGCCCGCGAAGCGGCAACAGATTTCATACGCCGTATCAAAGAAAACGCTGCGCCGGTCTTGCAAACCGGCAGAGATACTGTGGTACCCATCATTCTCGATGGCGAGAACGCCTGGGAATATTACCCGCAATCAGGACGTGAATTTCTTCGCCGCCTCTACGACGAGATTCAGAAAGACAAGCAGTTCGAGGCTTTGACCGTCTCCGAAGCCGTTGCTCGCGAAAAGACAGCGCAGAATCTGCCCAACATCATTCCCGGTTCATGGATCAACGCGAACTTCGATGTCTGGATTGGCGCGGTCGAAGACAATTTGTCGTGGGACCATCTCAGCGAAGCCAGGGATTTCTTCAACGAACACGCAGAGCGGGCCACGCCCGAACAACGAGAGCTGGCATTTGAAGAGCTATTGATCGTTGAGGGCAGCGACTGGAACTGGTGGTATGGACCGGAACATCATTCCGCCAATGACCGGGAGTTCGATGAGTTGTATCGAAAGCATCTTTCCAACGTTTACCAGGCCCTGGGTGCTTCGCCGCCGGATGTACTGGCGCAGACCATTATCGGCAGTCATGCGCAACCTACGTTCACGCCCCAGAGCGACTATATCTCGCCTCGACTGGATACTGCCTTCCCCGGCTACTTTGATTGGATGGGGGCTGCAACGCATACAGCCGATCGGCGGTCCTCAACCATGCATGGGAGGGCCTTGCTTCTGGATACGGGATATGCCGGAATCGACGGTCACAACCTCTACTGCCGCCTGGATTTCATGGAGAAAATTTCCGAATGGTCTCCGCCAGAAACCAAGTTAGTGCTGACCATCGAATCAGATTCACTGGGCGAAAGAATCCACACTTATCGACTCGAAGCCACGATATCAGGCGAGCCGGGCGGCGAAGGTGGAATCAAAGACTGGGGCCTTCGGGAAAATGGCGATGGGTCTACACAACAGGCCGGGATATTACTTCGTTTGCGCGAAGGAAGCATTTTCGAATGCCAGATTCCATTTAAGCTGATTGCGGCAACTCTCGGAACAAGCTTGCGCATTCGCTTCTCTCTCTGGAGCGACCGCTTGCCGCTGGATGCCTTGCCGGAAGAAGGCTCAATCGAAATCCAGATTGTCCCCAGAGGTGACCTGGGGACCTTGGCGTATGCGAAACCTTAAGAGCGTTCGTGCTACCTGAACCGCAAGGCGAGCAGGTTTGGCGGCGCAGCCGTGTTATCTGACTTCTTAAATGTAGTTGGTACTTGGGCCACGTCGGCGTTGTTGATCAGATCAATCTTGTCCACCGTATTGGTTCCGGCCACGCTCACCCACATTGAGTTGATGTCCGGCACGATAGCGCCTACCAGAGGTTCAGTTGCTCCTGCCGGCAACGTAATTTGGATCGGCGCCCCTCCCTGAAGCTGCCCGACCAATATCTTATTGATGCCTGCAGGAAGGACAACGGCGCGGACTCCCAACGAGCCTACGAGCAGTTGGCGGGCGGTGATTGCGCCCAATCCGAAATCGATGAAGTTATTGCTGAAGGACACATTGGTATTGTTGGGACAGAAATTGTTCGTCAGGCCGGAAGGCGGAGTCACAGTCACTGTCTCTACGTCGAGGCCGGTCTGGTTTGCAATCACAATGGTGTCGCTATTGAGGATAGATTGAACAAGCTGGGGAGCGCTGGTAGGAGCCAGATCGGGTAGCTGAGCATTGTTACAGGTGGCAAAGACGTTCACCGCACTGCCGTTCGCCAGGAAAACTAGAGGATCGGAGGAAAGCGAGACAACATCTTTCGGAGATCCGCCCGGATTCAATATCTGCAACGTAACCACCGGCGAGAACACATACACATTCCCATTGTTAACAGCAATAAAAGCCTTGAAGTTATCGTTGTCGAAGGCCGCTGCTATCGCACCGGGAAGAATGAAGCTTTGCAGGGTGTTCGAGGGTGAATCGAAGGCCCACAGCCGCTGGTTGGCGGGATTAGGCTCGATGGGCGTGCCTGTGCTGGGATTGTTGGCTGCATTAGAAATTATGGCTTTATTTCCGTTGGCTGAGACCGCCAGCACTTTTCCTACGATACCGGGAGCCACGAGGGTAACGGTTTTAGCGGCCGGGTCGAGCGTAACCAGCCCAGCATCGGTTCCAAGAAATCCGCGAGCTCCGCCTGTGCCAATCACAAGCGAATTCGGCACGCCGGGCAGCGTGATCGCCGTCCCCGCTGTGGCGGCGCTAGTGTCAATGGGAATCAAAGTGGGTGATGTGCCACTGGGTGGAGCAAATGAACTGGTGACGAAGACCGTCGATGGGGGAGTTGCGGCATTGGGAATCGTGACCCTGAACAGGTTGCTGTAAACGGGTTGGTTGATACCGTTGCCGCAAACAGGGGGAATACAGGCTGCTATGATGCCGGCGCCGCCGCCGGAATTAGCGGTCAAAGTTGTTCCTGACACGGTGGTGGAAGCGGGATTATCGGTCAGAATCGTGACTGAAGCGCCATTGGTGGTGAAACCAATTTCATCGTCGGAGTCCGCTTGCAGGGTAATGTTTTGCCCGATCGTCATGGTGGCGGAGGTGGTGGGCATTCCAGCCGGATCGCCGGAGATGTGGAGTCTTATGCGAACCGGCATGCAAGTCCGATAAGGAACTCCAGCCGAGTTGAGCCCTGATGCGCTGGCGAATACCTGTGTAGCTCCAGGGTTATGGGCTGTCAGCAGTCCCGTGTTATCGATGGTCGCGACGCTGCCGTCGAGCGTTCCGAAAGTGAACTGGCCGATCTGGCTGGTGATGTCGTTCGATCCACTGAAGGCGTGGGCGGTAAATTGTTTCATCTGCGAACTGGAGGTACAACCGGCCACTGGATCGACGGTAATCTTTGTGACCTTGGCGTGAACATTGACCGTGGCGGTGCTGCTCACTCCTCCGCCGGTGACGGTAATCGTTGCCGAGCCGCTAACCCCCACTCCGCCAGGGAAGCCATTGCAAACGACAGGGGTAGTCAGGGAATCCCAAACACCTGCACAGATCAAACCGGCGTTGGAAATGGTGACGATGGCGCTGTTGGAAGAAGAGTAAGTAAGGTTGGCGGATATGGCGGTGTTGGCAGAATTTTCCGGTGTTGCCGAAATCTGGACTACATCGCCTGAGTTTAGCGAGAAGGAAGTTGGGGAAAGCACAATGGAAGCAACCGTATTGGCTTTGTTGGAGCTGCCACCACCACAGCCCGCAAAAACTCCGCAAACCATTAAAAACAATAAAGTTACAATTGCAGACCGATGCATTCATCCTCCCCGCCGGGCGCTCAGCCTTGCGGATATCCTTCGGCGAACCTCAGGACAAGCTTTGGACTAAGTCGATAAAAGTGAAGGTTCAGTGTAGTTTCTCGTCCTGATTTCTTCAAGGCTTTGAGGCTATTAAAGCCCGCGCTGAGTGTCGACACACTACGGCGCGTTCATAGAACGAGGGATGCTGGATATTCTTGCAGGCAATTTTCTCTGGTAATGGTCAATAATGTACGCCCGTTGTCGTTGAGCGGACGCCAGGGACTTAAGTGGACGTGGTGGACTTGAGACTGACATTTGACTCAGCCGACTCGGGCTTGTTATATTCATTAAGTTCTGCGAGTACACATTAGCTTGTCTGTGGTAGTGAGCTGTAGAAGATTTTGCCCGAGGACTTCCATCCGTTAGCAGGGCATAACCTCGCTGAAATGATCTGCGCGACCTTCCACCAGGAAGGGTATGTAGATCAAGGAAACGAAACGGAGCACCTCCTGGTAACAGGCTCGGCGCCACCGTCGTTAATCCAATCACCGATTGGTAATTTGAAATTTTCCGCCCTCTTGGCGGATTGATGGTTGCGCATGCGTAGCCAGTCCCGTATGCGGGATGAAAGCGTGGCTTAAAACGTGCGTGTGCGCGTTGGTGTGATGCGCGAAATAAGAGGCTTTGGAAGAAACTAACTATGCCGACATTCAATCAGTTGGTTCGAAAAGGACGAAAGGCGCCAAATTACAAGACGGCCAGCCCGGCGCTGCAGGCGTGTCCACAGCGGCGCGGCGTTTGCACCCGTGTCTATACGCAGACGCCTAAGAAGCCCAATTCGGCGCTTCGCAAAGTGGCCCGCGTGCGCCTGACGAATGGCATCGAGGTGACCACCTACATTCCGGGTGTGGGACACAACCTGCAAGAGCACTCGATCGTATTGATCCGTGGTGGTCGCGTAAAGGACCTACCCGGAGTGCGGTATCACGTGGTGCGTGGAACCCTGGATGCAACCGGGGTTGCCAACCGCAAGCAGGGCCGGTCGAAGTACGGAGCGAAGAGGCCGAAGGCTTAAGAATCGGGTGATCCGGTGATCGGAAAAAGCCAAGATCGATTTGGCGACACTCATTTTCGCCTGCCACTAAGTTGCGAAGAGGTTTGCTAACGAGATTTAAGTTTTTTGAAGGACCAAACGAAATATGCCTAGAAAAGGACATGTGGCGAAGCAGGACGTTGCGGCTGATCCTGTTTACAACTCTACCCTGGTGACTAAGTTTGTGAACACCATGATGTGGGGCGGGAAGAAGTCGACGGCGCAGATCATTTTTTATAAGGCGATGAACAACCTGCAGTCCAAGGGTGGCGATGATGCCTTGAAGCTGTTTAAGAAAGCGGTCGAGAACACCAAGCCGTTGCTGGAAGTGAAGACCCGCCGTGTAGGCGGCGCCAACTACCAAGTGCCGGTGGAGGTAAATCCTGACCGTCGCACCTCGCTCGCCATTCGCTGGATTGTCGGTTATGCCCGTGGCCGAGGCGAAAAAGGCATGATCGACAAGCTTACCAACGAACTGCTGGACGCTGCCAACGGACGCGGCGCGGCCATCAAGAAGAAAGAAGACGTTCACCGCATGGCTGAGGCCAATAAGGCGTTTGCGCATTATCGGTGGTGAGGCAGCCATTAGCCTTTAGCAAGACCGCAATTTTTGAAGATTTGAGTTTTTGAGAAACAACGGTGGTAGGGAGAGTTTTGTGCTCCTCTGCCAGAGAAGTAACCGAGTGGAAAGTTCAGGAATAACGTGCCCAGACAAGTCCCATTAGAGCGGTGTAGGAACATCGGCATCATGGCGCACATCGATGCCGGCAAGACCACTACGACCGAGCGCGTCCTGTTCTATACAGGCATCACGCACCGCATTGGCGAGGTGCATGAAGGCACTGCCACCATGGATTGGATGGAGCAGGAGCAGGAGCGCGGCATTACGATTACCTCCGCCGCAACCACCTGTGTGTGGCGCGACATTCGCATCAATATTATCGATACGCCCGGCCACGTGGACTTTACCGCCGAGGTCGAGCGATCGTTACGTGTGCTCGACGGCGCTGTGGCTGTATTCGACGCTGTGCATGGCGTCGAGCCGCAATCGGAAACCGTATGGCGCCAGGCCGATAAATACGGCGTCCCGCGAATTTGCTTCATCAACAAGATGGACAAGATGGGCGCCGATTTCGAACATGCCGTCGATACCATCCGCAAGCGTCTCAATGCCCGCCCCGTAGCTATTCAAATTCCCATCGGCCAAGAAGCAGTTTTCAAAGGCGTGGTCGATCTGATCTCCATGAAGGCCATCCTGTGGAACGACGAGACTCTGGGCGCCGAGTATGTGGTCGAAGATATTCCTGCCAACCTGGTGAAGAAGGCTGAGGCGTTCCGCGCTCAGTTGGTCGAAACGGTCGCCGAAAACGACGACGACATGCTGCATAAGTTCCTCGAAGGCGAAACCATAAGTCCCGAAGAGCTGCGGACCTCCCTGCGCAAGAGCGTTATCAGTCTGAAGCTGTTCCCGGTCCTGTGCGGCACGGCGTTTAAAAACAAAGGCGTACAAACACTGCTCGATGCTGTTGTAGATTATCTTCCTTCCCCAGTTGACATCCTGCCTACCGAAGGCATTGATCCTGACCATCCCGAAAAGAAGCTGACGCGACAAGCCAAAGACGACGAGTCTTTTGCCGCCCTGGCCTTCAAGATCATGGCCGATCCGTTCGTGGGACAATTGGCGTTTATCCGTGTTTATTCGGGGCATTTGAAGACCGGTGACAGCGTTCTGAACACCACCAGGGGCAGGAGCGAACGCATTGGCCGCCTGCTCAAAATGCATGCCAATAAACGTGAAGAGATCAGCGAGATCTTTGCCGGCGATATCTGCGCTTGCGTGGGGTTGAAAAACGTCACAACCGGGGACACGATCTGCACGGACAAGGCTCCGATCGTTCTCGAGAGCATCGAGTTCGCCCAGCCTGTCATTTCCGTAGCGGTTGAGCCGAAGACCAAGGGCGACCAGGAAAAGATGGGCATGGCGCTGGCCAGGTTGGCCCAGGAAGATCCAACCTTTAAAGTCCATACCGACCCTGATTCCGGACAAACCATCATCAGCGGCATGGGCGAATTGCACCTTGAAATCATCATTGACCGCATGATGCGCGAGTACAAGGTCGAAGCCAATGTCGGCAAGCCGCAGGTGGCGTACCGCGAGACGATTCGCAAGCACGCCGAGGCGGAAGGCAAGTACATCCGTCAGACCGGTGGCTCCGGCCAATACGGCCATGTGAAGCTGAGGGTCGATCCCAATGAAAAGGGCAAAGGCTTCGAGTTCATTAACGAAATTAAGAGTGGTGCGGTGCCTCGGGAATACTTCAAGGCGATTGAACAGGGAATCAAGCAAGCCATGGAAGGCGGCGTGCTTGCCGGCTACGAAATGGTAGACATAAAAGTCACGCTCTACGACGGTAGCTACCACGAAGTCGATTCCAACGAAATGGCCTTCAAGATTGCGGCCTCTATGGGCTTCAAGGAAGCAGCCCGAAAAGCGTCAGCGGTATTGCTGGAGCCCATCATGTCGGTTGAAGTGGTGGTACCGGAAGAATACATGGGCGTGATCATCGGCGACCTGAACTCGCGCCGGGGTCGCATTGAAGGCATTGAGCATCGCGCCGGATCGCAGGTGATCAAGTCGTTTGTGCCTCTGGCCGAGATGTTTGGTTATGCAACCCAGATGCGGTCGAGCACCCAGGGCCGCGCGACTTACTCCATGCACTTTGCGCATTACGACGAGGCACCGCGTTCGGTGACCGAAGAGATTATTGCCAAGGTGCAGGGAAAGACTGTTGGTCGGTGAGGTTGATTTGGTAATTGGGTGAGATCCTTCGGCTTCGCTCAGGATTTCGCCTGCGGGCTCAGGCGCCCGCAAAGCGGCTCAAGTTTGTTGAGAAGTATGGGTCCATAGGGGTGTGGGCCCGGTTCTTCCGCAGCAGTGAGGGTTACATTCGAACAGAGTTGGTAAAGGATGTCGCTGTGGCCCAGCGTTTTCTTACCCTGGATTATTGGGAATCGGAAGAAGCGTTTCACGATTTTCACAAGCAGAATCTGGCTGAGTATCAACGGCTGGACGAAGAACTAGAAGGATTAACCCAACAGGAGACGCGTTTAGGCGCGTTCTGGACAAGCAAAGGTTAAGGAGCTTTTGAGCAATGGCCAAGGAAAAATTTGATCGCAGCAAGCCGCACGTCAACGTTGGGACGATTGGTCACATCGACCATGGCAAGACCACGCTGACGGCAGCCATCACCAAGGTATTGTCCAAGCACAATCCCAAGATCAAGTTTC
>DASZFK010000388.1:0-3827 GCA_035939855.1 Candidatus Angelobacter sp. | reverse complement strand
TCTGCCCGAGACCTTGCGCGCAGACACGGTTATCGAGGAAATCATTGCCCGCATCAACAACCAGATCGTAACCCGCACCGAATATCTGCGCAGTAAAGACCAATTAAAGCAGGAAGCGCAGCAGCAGGACCCAATCAATGCCAACAAGATCGTCGCCGAGCGCGACAAGGACATCTTGCGCGATCTGATTGATCAGCAGTTGCTGCTGGAGAAGGGCAAGGACCTGGGCATTAACGCGGACACCGAACTGATCAAGAAACTCGATGATATGCGCAAGGAGATGAACCTTGAGAGCATGGAGGATCTCGACAAAGCTGCCCAGGCACAAGGGGTCTCTCTGGAAGATTTCAAGCAGAACCTGCGCAATCAGATCATTACGCAGCAGGTTATCGGCAGAGAAGTTGGCTCCAAGATGTCCATGTCCAAGGAGGAAGCGCAAAAGTTTTACGATGAACACAAGAATGAAATGGAGCAGCCTGAGCATATCCGACTGAGCGAGATCCTGGTTTCTACCGAAAAAAAGGGCGGCGCTAACGCCGCGGATGATCCGCAGCAATTGGCCACCGCGCAAGCCAAAGCTGAAGACCTGCTCGCCCAGATTCGCAAAGGCGCCAAGTTCGAGGACATTGCCAAGAAGAACTCGGATGGGCCTACAGCGGCCCATGGTGGCGATCTTGGAGACTTCAAGCGCGGGACCCTTGCCAAGGAACTCGAAGACAAAACCTTCGCCATGAAACCGGGCGACGTTTCAGATGTGATCCGCACCCGGCAGGGGTTTGTCATTCTGAAAGTGGTCGAGCATCACACCGCTGGCATACCTCCGATGAGCGAAGTTGAACCGCGAATTCAGGACGCGCTCTACATGCAAAAATTGCAGCCCGCCTTGCGTGAATACCTGCAAAAACTCCGCGAGGCTGCGTATATCGATGTCAAGCCCGGCTACGTGGACACCGGCGCCAGCCCCAACCAGACCAAACCCGTCGAGACCACTGCCAAAGATACGGGCGCGAAAGAACTCAAGAAAAAGAAGAAAAAACTCAAAGTCATCTAATTGAGTTGGACTCGAACTGGGGATTGCGGAGGCTACGGCGCCATTCATCATGAAAGACTTCTTTGTATGCGATTGTGTCCAGCACGAAAACAAAATCATTACCTCGAACTTCGTCGTCGTCGTCAAACAGGTGAAGCCCAAAAAAACGGGTGAACCTTACCTGGCGTTGACGCTCGGTGACCGCAGCGGCCACATCGAAGCCAAGATGTGGGACAACGTGCAAGATGCCCTGGACGCTTTCGAGCAGGATGACTTCGTCAAGATCAAGGGCCTGCTCAACAAATACAAGAACCGATTTCAGATCACTATCCATAAGCTCCGTCGTCTCGGGGATTCGGAAGTCGATTTCTCCGATTACCTGCCCAAGACTACGAAAGACATCGGCGAGTTGTGGCAGACACTGGCTGGCTATGTCGCCAGCTTTCAGAATGTTCACCTCAAGGCACTGGTTGAGTCCTTCATGGCCGATCCCGAAATTGCCGAGGCGTATCGCATGGCTCCAGCCGCCAAGACCTTGCACCACGCCTATATTGGCGGCTTGCTCGATCATGTAGTCTCGCTCTGTCGCTCCTGCGATTTAGTCAGCCGTAACTATCCTCAGATCAACCGCGACCTTTTGCTTACCGGAGCCTTCCTGCACGACATCGGTAAGATTCACGAACTCACTTACAACCGGTCCTTTTCCTACAGCACGCGTGGCCAACTGCTTGGTCACATGGTCATTGAACTGGAAATGCTGCAGGCAAAACTCGCGCTGGCGCCTGGTTTCCCTGACGAACTGAAGACGTTGGTCGAACATCTCATCATCAGCCATCACGGACAGTACGAGTTTGGTTCTCCCAAGCTCCCCATGTTTCCGGAAGCGCTCATGCTGCATTATCTTGACGATCTCGATTCCAAGATGGAAAGCATGCGCGCTCATTTCGAGCGCGGTGGTGATTCGGAGGGCTTCTGGACCGGTTTCAACCCTTCTCTTGGCCGGCCGTTGCTGAACCCAGCAAAGTTTCTCGAAAAGACAGAGAAACAGCCGCCGGTCCCGTCACCGGCGCAGGCTTCGGAAGGGGATCCCGACGCCGAAGGCGGACTAGCTCAGTCGGGGCTGGAATTCGCCGAAAAGAAGCAGCCGTAAATTCGATTGTGTAAAGGCGGGAGGCTGCAGTTGCTTTCCCTCGGTCAGTCATCTTTGGTTTTTGTATTGTTAGGCAGCCGCCAGAGGTTCTGCATGCGAGACGAGATCGGGCTCCTTGCATGCTGAGGCAGTTAGGTATATCTTTCCGGGCAGTTAGAAAATCAAAAATGAAAATCGTGGTTCATTCGTATCCAAACGCTTCATCTTGTCGTGGGGATCAAGTGCGAGATGAACCGATTCGATTGAGGAGGCATCGTGCGCACACACAAGCTAACTATTTCAATCGTCCTCTTGACTGCATTGATTGGACTATCGATCGCATGCTCCAAGCGTTCAAATGACGACACCATCGCGAAAGACATTCAAGACAAGGTTGCCGCCGATCCCGACACCAAGGATTCCCAGGTCAACGTGGCAGCCAAGGACGGCAAAGTTACGCTGACCGGTAAGGTTAAGACACCTGCTGCACAGCGGAAGGTAGAACAGATTGCCACGGCAGAGCCGGGCCAGACTGGGGTTGATGATCAGACCGCGGTCCAGCCCGACCTGATGCCCGCGGCCGCGCAAGCTCCGGCCGTAGAGAAACCCAAACCTGAACCTATAGTTGTGCCCGCGGGAACCGCTCTTACGGTCAGAATGGGACAGGCGTTGAGTTCCAAAACCAGCCAGTCGGGCCAAACTTTTCTAGCCACACTGGCACAACCAGTGAGCGTTGACGGCAGGACGGCGATCCCCGCGGGGGCAACGGCCAGCGGTACAGTGGTGACTGCCAAAGAGAAAGGCAAATTTAAAGGCGAGGGTGAACTTTCAATCGCACTCACTAGCGTCACGGTGAAGGGGCACACCTATACGATCCAGACCAGTTCGCTGGATAGCACCTCCAAAGGGAAGGGCAAGAGGACAGCTGCCACGACCGGCGGAGGAGCGGCAGGAGGTGCGTTGATCGGGGGATTGGCAGGCGGAGGCAAAGGAGCAGGCATTGGCGCTCTCGTGGGTGCGGGTGCCGGTTTGCTGGGAGGTGCGATGACCGGAAACAAGCAGATCGAAATCCCGGCTGAGTCAGCGCTCACCTTCCGATTGTCGGCGCCTTTGACGCTCCCGCCGCCGGCCGATTGATTCGATTCCCAGTATCTAGGCCCGCCCCGCATCACGCTTAAGGGGCGGGCTTCTTTCTCGAATCGACGGTCGCTGATCCGCGTTCCATTTGCCAAGACCAGACAACCACTACAGCTAGGTTTCCATGCTCGACTTCGCTCGCTTTCAGGTGCTGACCTTTGACTGTTACGGCACGCTCATCGACTGGGAAACCGGCATCTTTGGCGCCTTGCGTCCCGTCCTGGCCGCCCACAGTAAAACCGTTACCGATGTCGCGCTTTTGGAGCTCTACTCGGAACTGGAGTTGCAGGCGGAGCAAGGAGAGCAAGCAGAGTTTCGTCCCTACCGCGAAGTTTTGCAATCGGTAGTGCGTGGCTTCGGTGAGCGCCTGGGTTTTGTGCCTTCCGAGTTGGAGGTGCGATCGCTGCCGGAATCTCTGGCCAATTGGCTGCCATTCCCAGATACTGTCGTAGCCCTGCGCAAGCTCAAAAGCCGCTACCAGCTCGCCATCACGTCGAATGTAGACGACGACTTGTTCGCGGCCACCGCGCC
>DASZFK010000387.1:0-3058 GCA_035939855.1 Candidatus Angelobacter sp. | reverse complement strand
AGAGAGAACAGGAGCGACAAGCTTCCCTCAACCGACTCGCTCGTCATGCCTTTGATACTGGGCTGTATGAGAAGAACAAATTTCCTGAGGGTGGCCAGGACGAGTGAGGGCACGACCTTCCGTTGTTCTTGATGCCTGCGTCCTGATTCCAATGCCATTAGCAGACACACTCCTGCGGCTCGCAGCTGGACCTCAATTGTATCTGCCAAAATGGACAGATCGAATCATGGCTGAGGTAAGCCGCAATTTGCAGGAAAATTTTGAGGTCACCTCCGAGCAGGCCGCATATAGAGAACGCGAAATTCGGCGACATTTCCCTGAAGCATGGGTTGAAGGGTATGAAGATCTGATCCCCTCAATGACCAACAATCAGAAAGACCGTCATGTACTGGCAGCGGCCGTGCGCGCTGATGCGGAGATCATCGTTACTTACAATGCTAAAGATTTTCCACAAGCTGCTATTTCGCCTTATTCAATTACGGTTCAAGGTCCTAGCACATTCCTGACTACTCTGTATCACATTGATTCGAACTCCGTGATGCAGTCGATTGAAGAGCAAGCAGCCGCGATCAACAAATCAATCCAGTATGTTCTGAATCGACTGAGAATCAACGTTCCCCATTTTGTCGATAAACTGCAACTTAAATAAGACCGGATTTCCATTTGTGTTGATTCGCCAATCAAGCCATTGATGATTGTGCTGATCCTGCGGCCTGAGTGGCAGATGGGCTACGCCGCAGAATACAAGCGACAGATAGCCATCCAGTAACGTTGGCCGTCGTACGAAACATGTCGGGGATGGTGTCGATTGCGAGTAGTATGCCGACTCCTGCTACTGGAATGCTTGCCGACGCAAGCACGGGGGCCATGACGATGATCGATCCTCCAGGAATACCGGGAGCTGTGAGGCTGGTGGCGATAATAGTAATGACCACGGTTGCAAGCTGCACCGGATGCAGTACAACACCATACAGTTTCGCCAGGAACAACACACCAATGATTTGGGACATTGGGGAGCCGGCACGAAATAGGGACGCAGCAATGGGTAAAAAGAAATTTTGGATATCTTCAGGGAGGCCCAGGCCAACCCGCACGCCCTCATAGGACGCAGGCAAAGAAGCCAGCGAAGAACGAGAGGTGAAAGCAACCGCCTGTGCCGGTAGCGCTGCTTTTGCAAAACGTGAGAGGGATACGTGTCCAAATAAGAGCGCCGTAGGATACAAGATAAGCAAGATAAACACGATACACGCTGCCGAGAGAATGGCGATGTAGTAAGCGAGAGCACCCACCGCCGTGATCCCCAAGCGGGCGGCCAACGGTACAGCAAGAGCGAATACACCGATAGGCGCGAGTTTTAGGACGTAGCCTACCAATATCAGAAATGCGTCCCTGATTCCCTGAAAGAACTGGACCGCGACTGCACGGCGCTGGGGCTCAACCTGGATAAGCGCCAAGCCAAAACCGATGGAGACAACGATCAGCGGCAACAACGCGCCGTCGGCTGCCGCCTTGAACACGTTAGACGGCACCAGATCGATGAACCATTGCGCAATCGACGGATACGAAGCCTGGCCGGCCGAGGGAGAAAATGCTTTTTCGGCGAGCGAGGAAACCACCTTGTTATCGAAGTTGAGGCGCGAAAACAAAGGCCATGAAACCGCCAAGCCAAACAGGGCTGATACCATCAGCATGACAAAAATAAGCGCGAGCGCTCGTCCACCAAGCCTGCCCATCTTGCGCGGACTTTCCCCAGACGCAGTCCCAGCTATGAGGCCGGCAACTACGATCGGAATGACGGCCAGACGAATGGCGTTGACGAATATCGTCCCCACAGGGTCAAGAAAAGCGGGGATACGAGCGAGCCAGGCTGAATGGCTCAGGGAAATCCCCACGCCTAGAAGCAGTCCGGTAACTAGCCCGATGACAACACGAAGTATGAGAGACATCCGCAAAGGCACCTTTCGTCGCGTTCATCTTACATTGACTTGGCCCGCGGCTCGAACGTCGTTAAGTTTGACAACTCGGTCTTAGAGTAGCTACATTGGCGCACACTCATCCCCCCCAATTAATTCAGAGGTTTTATGCCTCAATACCAGGTGGAGGACTTTATGAAGTCGAACATTCGCAAGGAGTCTGTATTTTTTGTGGCTTTGGTTCTGATCGCGGCTGGACAGTATATGCATGCCGAAAGCCGTCGCCTGCAAGTAACCCAAGTCCAGGTTGATACCGTTGCCAAAACCCTAACTATCTCGGTCTCGCATCTCGAGAAAACCACGCACCTTGGAGCGCCAAAAGTGCGTCTGGCAGGCTCGCCGCTGGTGGTGACCAACTCAGTCGTCAACATTGGCTCGCACACAGGGGTTATTACAGCAAGCCTTCCCTTGCCCGTTCCAACAGGATCGTTTTTGCTTGAAGTTGTATGGGGAGGCGACCGCGATGACGCCGAACACACCTTCTCGCTGACCATCGGCATAGTAGGCCCTCCCGGACCACAGGGACCTCAAGGCCCACAAGGACCTGCTGGTCCGCAGGGCGCACAAGGTCCTCAGGGACCGCAAGGAGTACAAGGGCCACAAGGACTGCAGGGCCCGGCAGGTTCATCTTCCGGTGGGCCGCCTTTTGTTTGGGTATGCACGCCGGCGTTCTACCCTTTGTCGGGCAGCAACAGCCGGGCGGATTTGTATGTCTTTAACGGGAGCCCTTCCACTGCCAATATTGCCATTCATATCCTGGATAAGGACGGAAACAATCTCGCTGGCGTCGCCATTCCGGGAACATCTCCGGTTGTGAACTATCCTGGCCAAACTGGCAGCGCCGCTGAAGCCCTTGCATCACTCAATACCAAGATCTTGACTTGGGTATTCCCTCAGACGAGTCCGGAAGGCGGTCCCAATGTTTCAGCCAGTGTGCAGATTGTTTCCGATCAGCCGATCGTCGTCGGTTCGAACTTTCAGTTCGGTCCATTCATTCCGCGCCCGTGCAGCTTGTTGCCTAGATAGTAGCGAATCGCGGTGCGCATTTTGCCAAAGAAAAGGCCCTGAAGAGAGGGCCTTTCCAT
>DASZFK010000386.1:0-1704 GCA_035939855.1 Candidatus Angelobacter sp. | reverse complement strand
GACGGTCCTCGCGATTCTCCATCGTGGAAACTACCTGGGTGCGGGATGCCTGACAGGTCAAGCTTTCCTCACGGCGACTGCTACCGCACTCACACCATGTACGATCCTGATCATCGAAAAGAAGGAGATGATGCGAGCTCTCCACAATGGGCATGAGTTTTCAGACCATTTCATCGGCTGCCTGCTTGGACGGAACATCCGGATCGAAGAGGACCTCATCGATCAACACTTATGCTCCTGTGAGGAGCGGTTGGCTCGCGCACTGTTGCTGGTTGCCCGCTACGACAAGATCCGCAAGTCGACTGCGGTCATCCCGAAGATCACTCATGAAACGCTTGGAGGGTTGATTGGCTCAACCCGCAGCCGCGTCAGCTATTTTATGAATAAATTCAAGAAGCGAGGGTACATCGAGTACGGGAAGGAATTACGGGTTCACAATTCTTCGCTGAGCGGCGTTTTGAAAGACTCGGTCTTCTCCGATCTGAGTGCTTCTGGACCGAACTGAGCCCCTGGGGCGCAACTCAGGCGCAAAACGGGTCCGATGCACCCCAGTCAGCGCCAAATGGCAAGCATGGCATCAGCCTTTGGCGAATTGGCAGCGACAGTAGCCCCGATAAGCAAGGGCTTCAGATTCCGTGTCCAATATTGGACATATCAAACGCCCACTTCTTGCGGCAGAGGACACTTCTGCCCGCTTTTAATGCATGTAGCAGAGGTTTGGCACTGTTCTATTTTAGACAGAATGCGCTTATACTGCGATCATGCCACGCAAGCTGGTATGGATTGAGAAGCAGAACTTTCAGGGGTTCGGTTGCGGGGAGTGTAACTGGGTGTTTAGGCCTTCCGGTGCGCCCCTTCACGAATCACTGGATGCAATGAAGCAGAACTACGAAGCCCAGCGTGACAAAGAGTTTGCTGCCCACGTTTGTGGTCAGCACCCAAAAGCCGCAAGGCCAAAGACGGAATAAGTCGCCGCGGACATTCAGGACATTGTAGGTGCAAACTACGAACATGCAAGACGAAGAGTGGATCAAAACACTGGAAGACGGCCGGAAGGTCAAATTCATCTACCAAAAACTGCCGGAAGACGGGGCGTTTCTCACCGCGCAGCTTGCTGGGAATGAGGTTGTCTATTCGGTTGTATTGACCAAAGCCGGAAATCCGCTCAGCCGTGGAGATGTTGAAGGTCATTTCAAGGGCGAGTTATCGAAGAAGTAGCGACGCTTAATTTAGAGTGTTATCCGCAGAGCGGCCGATTGCAACTGCACCAGTACCAGCTTAGTACTACCCAATCGCGAATCTTGCTTGAGACGAATGATTCTGCTAGCTTTATAGTCAAGCGGTGGTTTGCATGAGAACAATCGCGAGGTCAGGCAGCATTAAATCCAACAAAAAACTCAAGCGGAAGCTCGCATTCGATGCCCAAGCTTTTCTCGACTCGGCCGGTGTGGCGAGAAAGGTTACGGAGTTTAAGGGTGCGGAAGTCGTTTACGCTCAAGGGGATGCCGCCAAGAGCGTAATGTATTTGCAGAGCGGCGGTGTGAAACTCACCGTCGTCAATGAGGTGGGCAAAGAAGCAGTTGTGGGAATTCTGGGACCGGGCGACTTCTTTGGTGAAGGCAGTCTGGCTGGCCAGCCTGTTCGCATGGGAACGGCTACCGCGATCACGCCCAGCACTGTGCTCGTCATTGAGAAGAGCGAAAT
>DASZFK010000385.1:0-4124 GCA_035939855.1 Candidatus Angelobacter sp. | reverse complement strand
GTGTGCGCAATCCACATATCGGTTTGTCGGGTCCGCTGTTGCCGAGTTCCCATTGCCATGGCCGCATTCTACAAACGGACCTTGTGGATTTTTCAATATTTTCTGTCGCTGGAATCTAGACTTTCACCACAGGCTGCTAGGGCCGTCTGCTGCGTGTGCCGTGACCGCAATCGTAATCGCCGCGGTATTGGATTCGAGGCTCCTGCAGGGCGGGGTTTCTGCCTTACGGCTCCTATTGATTTCCAATGTTCTGGTCGGCCTGCTAATCGGATTTCTGGCACTGCAACTTCAACTGGAACAGAAGCGCAAGTACAAGCTGCTTGAGGAAAGAGTCGAGGCCCTGTCTGATGTTAGCCAGCACGTACGATCTGTTCTCGCTGCGCTCACTTTCTACGGGAGCCAAACCGGCAATCCGTACAGTGCCCAAATTGTCTCGAAGAGCCTGGGCCGGATCGAATCGAACCTCGGTCAGCTCTTCACGCGGCTGCTGTTCGGTGATCCGATGCCTGAAAGCACGCTGAAGAAGGTAAAGGCGATCGCGGTCTCACTGCTTAACGCGAAACCCCGGCCGATCGAGGTGTGCGGGAGAGAGCTATGATGTCAGGCCGAGTTTACTTGGTGCTACGCTGTATTGTGTTGCTATGCTCCACGTATGTCTTTGGCGACATGACCTCTTCGAGTAACCCTGCGCTCGTTGGGCAGCCCGTGGTCTTCACAGTTCAGATAAACGCTCCAGGCGGGATTTCGGCAGTACCAACCGGATCGGTCGCCTTGACCGATGCCGGAACCGCCATCGGTACAGCAACCCTCCAAAATGGGGTTGCGGCCATTACGGCGACTTTTGCAGTCGAAGGTGATCATCCGATTGTAGCGAACTATTCTGGCGACCAGAATTTTCAACCATCGAGCACTACACCGCTGTCGCAACGAATCACAGCTTCGGATGCTTTCACGATCGCCGTGGCGCCATCAGCGGTTGGCCAGCACGCGGGAGCTGCATCTGACGTTAATGTGACACTGTTCGCAAATGAAACGTCTCCAAGAGCTGTGCAGCTATCATGCGAGAACTTGCCGCCTGGTACTTCGTGCTCATTTGTGCCCAACATGATCCAGCCAACAAATGTTGGTCAAATGACGACCCTGACGATCACATCTGAAGGCAGCCAGGTTGCTACGAATCACGCGAGAAGGCTCCGGACGCTGGCTTTTGCCTTGCCTATCGTTTTTGGGGGAATTCTTATGCTTTCCCCAATCAGGAAGTGGAGTGCCGCTCCAATCCTCTTTGGAGCCATATTTGTACTCTGTCTAGCTGGATGCGGAAGCGTACTGAAAATCCTTCAAGCCGGCACGC
Source organism: Candidatus Angelobacter sp. (assembly GCA_035939855.1). Lineage (GTDB taxonomy): Bacteria > Acidobacteriota > Terriglobia > Terriglobales > Acidobacteriaceae > Angelobacter. The sequence goes on along the minus strand of DASZFK010000385.1, from coordinate 2,773 downwards.
CAGCAGGTTCCTACACCATTCACGTGGTCGGAAATAGTGGAACATTTGCTCAGAGTACGAACATACAACTGAATGTGAGCCAATGACCTAACTCGATCGCACCGCGTTCGCGATTGATACTTGTCGAGTGCCGGCTCTACAGTGAAAAGCCGAGCTGCGAAAGTCCGGTAGCGTCAAGCTCGACAGACCCTACTGTTTCGCCGGAGGACAAAACTTGAGCTTTGATGGATTCAATCCTGTCCCGCGACATTCCGATGGCCTCGAGCCGTGCCTCCACGTTACTCAGGGCCAAGTTGCTGACGGCCGGCATGGCACCAGCTTGGCCAGGGCCGCCTCTTCCCGGACCATAGGACAATAGGAAGGTAAAAGTGTAGGGCTCTCCCACTCCATTCCGAAGGATGTGCAGCCAATAGCCTTTAACGCTTTGTTCAGTGCTTACCATCTAGCGAATCTTCGATCAGGTCCCTTCCAGGGTACGACAGTCAGGAGCGGAAAATCCTGAGGAAAATCCGGAGTGAAAGTGGAAAACTGGGCAATTATTCAACAGGCAGAATTGAAACCATTGAGTGTTTATCGCGTAAAAGCTTCCTTGTTAACGACCTAAGGCATCCTCCCGAAACCACTCCCGTAGTTTGCTTCCAAAACGTCGATCAACAACGCTGGCCATCCGATATCACAAGTGGCGGAGAAACGAATGCCATATGGCGGAGAAGTCTCGCCGTGAGTTCATTTTGGTTTGACATGGCCTTCAAAGAATCTCACTTGTATGCCGGCTAGGTACGCCCGCCCCGGCATGCGCACGCCTTGGATTTCCTCATAGGCCGTGTTGGTTACATTGGAGACCTGGAAATGCGGCTCGAACCGTCCGAATTCACGGGCAACAGAAAACTCCATTAGGGGATAGGCATCGGCGCGGTAGCGCTCGGTGACCCCGAGACGTGTGCGCAGCAACACCTTGGCGGGCGCTTGGCCTAGCCATCCTGCGCTTGCCTGATTCACCGGATAGTTAAAGAGGTACTTCGACTGCAACCCGGCAAGCATTTTCTGTGCACCATACAACCTCGTGTAACTGATATCGAGCTGCTGGTTGTTGAAGAACTTGAGCCGAGTAGCAGCTTCAAGGCCGGTGAAGCGCAGGTCATCAATGTTCACTGCCTGCCAAAGATCTGCAGGAGTTGCCCGCACATAGTCGATGACGTCTCGATCGTGTCGATGGAATACCGTGACCGACCCGGCCAAGTGTCGGCCAGCGATCCAGTCGAAGCCGCCTTCATAGCCCCATGCTTTCTCAGGACGGAGATTTGGATTCCCGCTGTTGGCAGGATCGGAATAATAAAGATCGGTATATGTGGGAAGGCGAAACGCATGCGCTACCGATGCCTTGAGTCTGAATCGTGAAGAAACAGCGTAGCCGGCAGCTACGGTTGGGCTGAAATCGGCATGTCCCTGGCTGAAGATCTCTTCGCGTGCTCCTACAGAGAGCGACAAACGGTTAATGGCTCGCGCATCGAAAGCCAAATAAACAGCCCCATGAGTACGCCGATGCTGGCCAAGATTGTTGCTGTCGATTGAATCGGAATAGATTTCTGCGCCGTAATAGAAGCGGTTGTTCTCAGTCAGTTTTTTGCGTTCGCGAATAGCGCCTTGCCAACTCTCTGTGATGTGATTGTTTTCGTATATCTGCGGCCGATCGCGCACCAGAATGAACTCATCGGTGTGGCGGCGGTAACCGAGAGCCAACTCCGTGTTGTCTCCCAAATGTTGAGAAGCTCCCGCGAACCAGCCTTTAGTTCGCTCCCAGGAGTTGAAATCTCCGTAGAATTGGTTTGCGCCAAACGGTCGATCACTGATGCCCAGCAGAAGATCACTTGCTCCCAAAATGCTCTGCACTCGGGTTTCCGAAGCGGCAGCGAAGTTCCGGAAATCGCGATCCGGCATAAAACCGGAAGAAGAATCGCGAGTGAAAGCAATCTGCTCAGACCAGTTCGTTGTCACGTAAGACGCTGAGCCGTTTTGCGTGTTGGTGCCGAAACTTCCGGCGGCAGCGCCTAGCCGCAACTCGCTGCCAACAGGTGGAGCCGTAATAAAGTTCACGGCTCCGCCGACAGCATCGGAACCATAGAGCGTTGAACCACTACCGTGCATCACCTCAATCCGCTGTATCGATTCGAACGGAATCGGCAGGTCGAAGTTGTGATGGCCGGACTGCGCATCATTGATCCGCAGGCCATTCACTAGCACGAGCGTCTGCTCAAACGAAGCGCCACGGATCGAGACATCAGCCTGAGTTCCGGGAGCCCTTTGTTCAACATCGACCGCCGTATCGAGCCGGAGCACGTCAGCCCAATTGCGAAACAGAGCAGGGGCTTGTCCTACGTCGAGAACACTGACTGAACGATCGGATTGCTCCAGGGGAACTGCCTCGTACGACGACGTAACGATGACGGTCTCCTGCCGAGAAAGTTTGGGAGTCGGTCCATCGGAACTTGTGGGGGGATTTTGCGCGGTCGCAAGGACCGACAAGACAACGGCACAGTAAACGTACTTCAATCGCAAGGGGTCTCTGTCCTTTTCCAAACCACCATCTTTATTTCAGAAATTAGTTAGTTGAGGGTGCTGGCTTGCGGAGGTCTCGCTTTGAATTGATGCCATCCAGTACTCGCCACAGCGCTTTTGCGGCACGTTCCGCTGCAATCAATGCTTGTCGGGCAGCTTTGGGCTCTGCGTTCAACATATTGGACAGTTGTTCGCGCCAAATCGTCGAATGCGCAAC
>DASZFK010000384.1:0-7389 GCA_035939855.1 Candidatus Angelobacter sp. | reverse complement strand
CACCAAGAAATACACGACTATAGCTTGCCGCGCCCGGTCGTTCTTCTACTTTGCAACAGAAGAAAATCTAAAGTAAAAAGAAATGACGCCCAGTTTCAGGTCCTATGGACTGCGCCTTGGCGCAGTCCTGCGCTGAATGCTAAGTGCTGACTGCTGAATGCTCTTGAAAAGCCTATCCTTGCATCTACTCTGGATCAATTGGACCAACAAAAAATAGGCATATCGGGATTAGAGTGGGTTTAAGGCGCAACTTAAGACCCTCTCCCACTAACTGGACGATAAGGTGTTTAAAATCAATGACTGTTCTAATACCGATCACCCGATCTCCCGATCACGCGCGATCACCCGATTGCATAATCCATCCAGAAACTCGCCAAGAAGTTAGCTTTTCCATGGACCACGCTCTCGACGTGGTCAAATGGCTGAATCCTGGGCACGCAATTCCTCAACGATTTCCGCCGCGGCTTTACGGGCAGCGTCGCCTTTATCCGGCGGGAAGGAGATTGCGCCGACACGAGCATGGCCTCCACCGCCGTAGCGCTCACAGATTTTGGCGAGGTTGACCATATTTTGCTGTTGGGTCCACGGATTCGACCCCACTGCTACTTTGACCCGGAAGCTGCTGCTGCTCAGGCCTACGCTGTAAACCGAGTCGCGATGCAGGTAATAAGGGATGAACTTGTTGTATCCCTCCAGGTCATAGTCGGTGATATCGAAATAGATGGTTTTATTCTTGCATTCGGATCTTTGACGAAGGATTTCGATTGACTTGCTGTGACGCGCCAGCAGCGGTGGAATCAGCGCCGCCACAAACGGCTCTTCGATGACCTGGGCCAGCGGTTCACTGACCAGAACCGGGATGAGTCGTGGCAAAAAAGCCGGATCGTTTGTGGATTCGACGACCATCGTCAATTTCATGGCTGGCGCAGCCATCTCCACGGCCATTTCCGGGCTGCTGAACTGTGCGCCATCGATGATGTCGGCCCACTCGATCAGTTCGGCTACCGGTGTGGGATCGAATCCAAATTGCTCCTGCGCGATCTTTGCCAGGAATTTGGTGCACGACCGAAAATCAGGATCAAAGAATTTGTGGGACTTGTCACCTGCGCGGTAATGCTCAGCGTCCTCAGGGGTCAGAAATGCGCTCTCATGATGGTCGAACCACCAGCCAATTTTTGGCGACGATGAATACTTGAAATCGACGATCACGTTCTCATCGCCATCGAAATCCTGTTCGTTGAACAGAGCGCCCGCCCGATGCACAAGGCCGCTAAACTGAAAACTCACATCACGGCGCACCCGCTCCCGGTAAAAGCGGGAAAACAGCGCAGCAGAAGCCGTGCCATCAAAGCATTTATCATGAAAGAAAATCCTGATCTTCACTCCGCTCTTCCCTTCCCGGTTGCCAAAAACGTAAAGTTAAGAAACATGACATTCCCGAACGATTCTGTCAACAGCGCCGCTAAAATGCTTTTGACCGCGTAGAAATCTCATAGAGATCGTGATCAACGCCTCTTCCAAATCTTCCTCATCAATGCCCTGACTTCCGTCGAGGCCTCCGCAACCAACACCCGGCGGCTATCACGAGGCGAAAGCTGTTCCCAATTGTGTTTAGCGACTACCCAGGAACATGCGAGGACGAACGCTACGAATACGCTCAATCCAACAATCAGCGAGCGAATCGGGCTGACTTTTTTCTCGGGATAATTCCCATCATCCAGCACGCGGACAATCGGAAGTTCTTTGGCTTCCTGCACCCTGGCGAGTTCGTATTGTTGCGTGAGGAATTCGTAGAGCGTTTCCTGAATCTTCGCGCGCCGGTATAAGTCTAGATAATGATAACCAAGCGCGGGCAGCGTGCGCATGGAAGGATAAGGCCCGCCGCCAGCTCCCGACTGGCTGGCCAGGTTGGGATCGGTGTAATCACCGACCATTTTTTTCAACTGGCCTTGCAGTTCGGCCACCCTGGCTTTGAGGGCGCGAACGCGGACGTTGTCATCGGAATAAATCTCCTGGAGCCCTTTGAGTTCCGATTCGGTGAAGATCAGCTCGCCCTGTAATCTGGCGGCTGCATCCATCATGGATTTGCCTTGCTGTTGCACATCCATCATGGAATGCTTGCTGGAAAACTGGCTCAACTCCAGTGAATCCTGGTCAAGGTCTTTCTTGGCGCTCTTCAGGCGATCTTCCAGGAACTGGCGTTCACGATGCGCAGCCGAGGTATTCAACTCAGCGGCCAGATGGTTCATCTCATCGATGTAGGCCCGCACCATCTTTTGCGCCAGGTCGCGGTCCCAGTCCGTGACTGACAAGGCAATCACGCCGCTCTTCTTGTCTTCTTCGATGTCAGTCGCTTTGTCGAGCCTCTTGCGCGCGTCCTGGTAGTAACGTTTCCCATAATGCGCGCGCAGGTCGAATCGATTGATGAGATTGTCGCGCACCGTCCGGCTGCGAAGTATTTCGACGTAGAATGCCCCAGGGGTCTTGACGCCAAGAATTCCGGCTGCATCCAGGCTCAATCCGCTTCCTGAGCCTCCACCAGAAATCTTGTTCAGAAGTCCGGCCATCGCCGCGGTATTCGAGCTTTCTCCAGGCACCAGGCGAGCTGTTGACTGGTAACGTTTCGGGATTACGAAAGCTACGATCACTGAAACGCCAATCGTGATCCACACAACATTCCAGAGAAATCGACGATGCCGCCACAGCAAGAGCAGGTTCTCGGCAGCGCCACGAGGCTTGGGTGCTAAGGGATCAGGGTCGTGATGAAACTCAGGCTCATAAGGAGAAGTTGGGGCATAAACTGGTCCGCTACTTTCCACTACTCAATCTCCAATGAGGCCAATAGGTCAATTGGAAAGAGGCCGTGAAATCATTCTGCCGGTTTCCGTTCGACAGCAAGGGGAAATTCCACCATTCATATTGTACGAAGCTGGAGAGCGACATGCCCGGATTAAATTTCCATTCGGAATGGAGATAGACATCCCTAAAAGCGCCGCCTTTGGCAAAGGCAGGATCGGCAGCCATGTTCCGGTAACCCAACTGGATGGTTTTATCGGAGGCAAACCAATAAGTGCTCTCTCCGCGGAAGGCAATTCCCTGCCGGCCCACAGTGCCGTTGCCAATGATATTCCCCTGGTTGGTATAGCCATCTTCATAGCGGGTGTTCCAGTAGAAAAAGCCCCCACCCGTTGTTTGAATCAAGCCTGGAAGATTGGTGTATGAAGCTTCAACGCGGAAGTCCATCTTGGGCAGCTTAGGAAGTTGCGGCATGTAGATGCCAGGATTGTGCGCGGCCCGGCGAGGATAGCCGATCGGAGAAACCTCGTCCTCTACAAAAGAATCGTCATAGAGAGTGAGCCATTTGCGAAAACCGGGAATGCGATAGCTGAAATCGAAGGTTGATCGCCGGTCGCCGGGATCGTTGTTCCGGCCCACGCCATTTCCCGTGGCCAACAGCGAATTCTTGAAGGTTCCTCCCGTAATCGGGAAATCCGGACCACCCCAGAGTCCAGTCTTTCCTACCCCGAATTCAAAATTCTGCGTCGGCCTGAAGTTGATCTTTTGGCCATTGACCATGGGCTGCTTGTCGAGACTGCGGCCAATTGAAAATATCACGGGAGGCCCGGCTGGCTCCTGGGTGGTAACAAAGTGCTGCCCAGTCAGCTTGCCAACCCAGAACTCCACGCGATACGGACCGAGAAACCCAAGGAAACTTGGAAGCTTTCGCGGTGTAGTCTGATCAATGCGGAACATATAGATCGGTTCCGCATTGTTGCTCCACAAAAATGGGTCTTGCGTTGGACCAAGCCAAAGCGTCTGCTTGCCAAATGATGTCTGCCAACCCTTCAGGTTAAGCATCACGTAGGTATCGAGCAAACGAAACTGGTTGAAAGCTTGAATTGGAGTAGCAGGCTGCACCAGCGGCTTCAAATCCGTAAGCTGAAGCGCGTCCTGAACAGGCTGAGAAACTCCCGGAGCCGAGGGCGCATGTTCGAACTCCCCGCGAACATAGAACCCGAGCGGACCCGCCGACGCGCTGCTGGAAAAGCCTGTGAGGAAGTTCGCGCCTGACTGGAAAGGGCGTCCATAGTCATTCACGATGGTTCTGGCAAAATGGTAACCATCCGTAAGCGGCTTTCCCGAGATTCCAGTGACGCGAGCATATAAGGAATCGACGCCAATGTAGTTCGACTCCAATCCGCCCAATTCCGTGGCAAATTCCTTGTTCAAAACAGCCAGCAGTCGTGAAGCTTCGTCGTCCGACGCGTCCTCGATATATTGAGGAGCTTCCTCCAGCAGGCGTGCGCACTCACGGCGCGTCCAAGGACGCAGGCCGAGCATTCCGCTGGGGATCACACCAAGGCTCGATAGGCGCTCAAAGGCCGGGTAGATCCAGCTATCCATGGGAACGTACGCAGAAGAGATACTGTCGGAGGACGAACTACTTCCTGGCTCGCGAGGTGGGGCCTTGTCTTTCACGAAAGTTCCGTAGTTCTCTCCGGTCAGGTCTGCTTCCGCGTGGCGCTTATAAACCTGCCGGCCAATCAGCCATCCCAAGGCGGCGCCCGCTACCACGTCACTGGGAAAATGATCGCGGCCCGTCACCCTGGCAACGCTCACTCCCGTGGCAAGGCCGTAAGAAAGTATTTGGGTCAGAGGACCTGGATACTCATGGGCGATCACGCTGGCAATCGACCACGTCAGGATGGCGTGGCCTGAAGGAAATGCCGAATTACCGATGGTGCCTTTGAAGAACCTCCCCGTGCCGACACCCTCACTAGGGCGCTCCCTACGGGTTGTCACTTTGAGAACCTCGTCAACCAGGTAGGCATTGAGAGCCGCTTCACCAGCCAGGATTCCTGCTTCCTGCTGATGGTCATCGGCATGAATCCTTCCAACGAGCCACAGAGCGCCCGCCCCGCCTACAGCCAAACCCAATCCGGCATTGGAAAGATTCCCGGAATTCTTGGCCAACGTGCCAGTCTTGTTAATGCGCGACGAAAGCTCGGCATCGGCGTTGATCAGGCCTGCCGTAAGGCCGATGGCGGGTAGCATCCAATTCAAATCCTCGACGCGAGCTTTAAATGGCGAGGTCCAGATGTCCCTCTGATCGCGGATAAAATTCCGGGTGAAACCAGCAGGATTGAGAGTGGCAGGATAGGATTCGGAACTCGCTGGTTTCTTCTGCTTACGACTGGTCGTGGTCTTCTTTTGGTCTTTGCCAGTTTGGCTGCCAGTGCTCTGTCCGTAGACACCGATCGGCAGGATGGCAAGAAGCATCACCGCGACGAGTGTTTGTTTTCTAACGTGCTTGAGGGTCACCCGGAAGTCTCCTTAGAAGCTTATCGCCACGCGAGCGGCAACGGCCAAACCAGACAGAACTTGTGAAATCTCGGCAAACTGCTTCAGCTTGTCTCCCGAGGCGATCTTCTCTGGAACATAAACAGTGTCACCCGGCTGCAAAACCGTGCTGAGGGCGTTTCCAGTCCACCACTGCCCGGAACTTCTGCCCACCACCGCGCCATTCGCTCGAACCACGAAGATATCTTTTTTGTTGGCAAATCCTGTTGGCCCGCCTGCCTGCCTGAGATACCAGCTTGCATGTCTGCCGGGAGCGAAGGTGATGGCCGTGGGACTATAAACTTGCCCTGCAACCAACACGAAGTTGGGCTTCTTGGGAATGATCAGCGAATCGGCAGGACGCACCTCGATATCGGTGATAGTGTTTTCCCACTTCTCTATATCGGGAGAAATGTGGATCAAGAGCCGTCCGTTGGGCTGAATCTGTTTGAGCTTGTCAATCAGTTGCTGCCTTTGGCGGGTTACCGAGACCGGCTCTGGCCTTCCCGTGCCGTCGCCCGCAAACGCCTGGCTCTGGAGCTTGTTAACCAACTCATCGCGGTTCTTGGAAGAGAGTTCTCTTACCTGCGCACGATCCAGGATAGCTCCATAGGGATAAGCTTCGGGCAAAAACCCACCGGCGCGTCTCAGGACGGAACTGAGCCGCTCCCCCTGTTGAATTCCATAACGCCCCGGATGCAATACCTCTCCAGAGACAGTGATCGCGCCACCAATGTTGTTCCAACCGCCGAGCTGGCGAATGGTAAGGCTGTCGCCGGGCTTCAGTAGAACATCGGTATCGAGTTCGCCGGCAGCGGCCCGGCCAATCGGAATCTCACGATGTTCCAGCTCCACCCGCTCGCCATTGATGATGGCATAGCTCGAAAGATCGGCGGAAGCTACGTATGCGCTGCGCTTGAACCCGCCTGCCATCCGCAACAGCCCGGCAGCCGTCATGTTTTCGGAAAGAGGATATTCGCCAGGGCGAAGCACCTCGCCGAAGATCGAGACCTTGGGAGCATCGGCCTCGTATCGTCCGAAAATGCGCACCGTGTCGAAAGGCTGAAGCGCCGGTCCAGGCTCGTTTCGTTCCAAAACGTCGCGGATGTTGAAGCTGACCACCGTAGGCCGGTAATCGGGAGGCGTGAGATGGATGAGTTCGGCACGGTCCGCTGGCTCCGGCAATAAGTCGTGGAATGAACCAATCAAATCCGAAACCCGGATTCCCTCTTTATAAGGATACTTGCCGGGACGGTAGACATGGCCCTGCAGGTAGACCGTACGGTCGCTGTAAGGAAGAATGGGCGCTATTGTGATCCGATCGCCATCTTTAATGGGAAGCTTTGTAAAGACCGCTTCCATCGCGCGAATGTCTCCGCTCTGAGGCAAATTCACGTCGAGCATTACTTTGCGTTCGTGGGCCTGCACCCGTTCAACTTTGATCTTGCTGGTCTCTCCGGTCACCAGCACTCCACCCGCCAGGTCCAATGCCTGATCCAGTGTTTGCTCACGATAAAGCTCATAAATCGCAGGCCGGCGCACCATGCCCGCCACTGTAACCTGAGAGCCGGCGGGAGGAACGAGAATACTGTCACCGGATTCAATACGACCCACGGCTGAGGTCACGCCCTTGAGCATAAGCTCGTAGAGATCAATCTGCTCCACCAGCTTTTGTCCACGAAAATGTTTGACCAGGCGCATGGAACCGGTGTCGGTAGGACCGCCGGCAGCCAGCAAAGCGCTCAAGGCAGTGGAGAGCGCGCTGATGTCATAAGCGCCAGGGCTTTTTACGTCCCCGACCACATAGACGCGCACCGATCGTAGCCGTCCCAGGCTTACGTCTACAGCGACGTTTTTAAACTGCCGGGACAGCGCATTTTTGATCATCTGCTGAGCGTCACCCAACGTGCGTCCGGCGACCAGGACTGATCCGGCTTCCGGCAGTACGACGCGGCCTTCGCGGTCAACGTTGACCTGCAATCTCTGCGAAGCGCTACCCCAATACTCGATCACCAACTGGTCGCCGGGGCCGAGCACGTAATCAGAGCC
>DASZFK010000383.1:0-3458 GCA_035939855.1 Candidatus Angelobacter sp. | reverse complement strand
CGCGACCACAATCGTGCCTCCCTCCTGATCTATTCCATGGCCAATGAGACCCCCATCAGTGATGCGCGCAACCGCTTTTTGCGCCAGCTTATTTACGATGCCCACACTTCCGATCCGACCCGCCTGGTCTCCGCTGCTCTCCAGGCGCATGAGGAGGCTCATGGCGACCGCATCCAGGTAAGCATCAAAGACCCAATCGCCAACGATCTCGATGTGCTCGGAAATAATGAATACATCGGCTGGTATACCCATACTCCAGCAACGGCAGATTCAATTGATTGGATCTCAAACTATGACAAGCCTCTCATCATGAGCGAATTCGGCGGGGACGCACGCTTTGGCTACCATGGCGACGCGCTCACACGCTGGAGTGAGGAGTACCAGGAAAACCTCTATCAGCATCAGATTGCCATGCTGAAACGCATTCCATTTCTACGCGGGATTACACCCTGGATACTGAAAGACTTTCGCAGCCCGCGACGCACCTTGCCTGGTATCGAAGACTATTTCAATCGCAAAGGTCTGGTAACAGAGCATGGGGAGAAAAAGAAAGCTTTCTTCGTATTGCAGAGATTTTATCGTGAAGTACAAAGCGCGCAAGCAGATAGCTCCTCATTGAGTGGCAAAGCCAAAGATTCCACCGCAAAGGAAAATCTAGGCAAAATTTACCACGGCGGTTACCAAGGAACAGAGAGAAACCAAAATCCACCGCTGAGGCAAAGATAGTAGCGAACGAAGAGAGGGATTGGCATTCTTCCCTCCTTATTCTTCCATCACCGGCAATCCCGACACCTCGCGGCCCTGTTCCGAAAGGTCGTAACTTACCGTGGTCACTTCAGGACAACGCCTGCATGCCGCCCCACCTTCCTGGAAAAACCAACGGCAGTCTTTTCGAATGGTGCATGGCGGCAGAGCATCGACCACCGCTGGCAGTATCTTCACCACCCTGGTCGCTAGCCGGCAGTCGGTCCCGTTAAAATGAGGGCAGCCACCTTCGGCACAGGTGGCTGCAAGACGAAACACCTCCGTAGGTTTCAGCGGCGCGGACATGCCCAGAACCTCGTCCGTGGCCGGAAGAATCTGGTTCAAATACACGATTGTGGGTTTGGGTCCTTCGTGCTGGACGACTCCCAAAACCCTGCAGTTGTCCATCCCCGGCTGCGCACTGGGACAAAGCTTCGACATGGCTCGCCTCCTTTGCTACTCCAACGTGAAAGCTTCAACCGCAGGAATTCCAACGATGAGATGGCCCCCTGTGGCAAAGAATGCGCCCTGCCGCCCTGCTCCAGCCAGAGCTTCCGGTTGCGCACTGCCAATATGGGCTGCTACATCGTCTGCAAACGCCTGTGTTTCAGCGGCCGAGACATTCGCCAGCAAGCGCTCGGGAACCGGAATCCCCCGAATCAGATAGCCAAAAGTTACTCCCTTTGGGAGTTCCATCTGAAACTTGGGGTGCTTTTGCAAAGCGCTCTTGACGGCTGCTTGCACCGTGCTGGTGAAACGGCTCGCGGGAATTGATCTTGCAAAGGTCTGGGCCTCAGCATGGTTAGGGACCGCTGTGCCGATGGCCATTCCCCCCGCAATTGCTGCTGCAGTTTTGAGAAATTCCCGCCTGCCAGAGTCTCCTTCTTTCTTAGGCTGGCCCGCCGCAACTTCTCCTTGTTCCGCCCCAACGAGGCTTTCAGGGCGGCCTTTTTCAGAATTGCTATCGTTCATCGCGGTGATTCCTCCGAGTGGGTGAACATTTTCCCGGACGAGTATCACCGGGAATACCCCTCACTGGAGAAGACGTAAAACCGAAGCTTTTCCCCGCCAACCAGTCCAAATAAAACTGCACTACTACTTTCGTATGGGTCCCTACCCAAGCATTTTCTAATATCCACGTCCAAAACCTGCCTTGCACCGCATTGTGAGAGCCTTCTTTTTTGAACGCTCATAGCACCCTTCGTTCTAACAGTGAATTCACAGTTAGGTAACTTCACTATCCCCCACCAACACTGATTAACTCAATGCCCTGTTAGTTGGTTGGCCGTTCCATCTGTGCGCAAAGGCGTCATCACAATGGCTACGGTCACTGATTGGGAGAACAGCACTGGGTCACTTTGAAGGCTCGAAAGACAGCCATCGCACATCGTGAGATAGACTTCGCGCAAAAAAGTTAGCGAAGGATTCAAAGTCCTGCTCCGAAGCTCCTCCAAGAGCATTCAACTCCGAAAGTCAGCTTTTACGCTGACGGAATCGCAATCGGCGCGTAGCCAGAAAAAGGAACTCCATGACGAGTAAACGGCTAAGACTTTTGCTGACCTTTGGGTTGGTTTCTCTTCTCTTGATCCTCTTGACGGGCATTAGCAGTCAAGCCCAGGTCAATGTCGTTACCCAGCATAACGACCTTGCTCGAACCGGCCAAAACCTCAATGAAACAATACTTACGCCGGCAAACGTGAATCCTAATCAGTTTGGACTGCTGTTCAAGGCTGCGGTAGACAACCAGGTCTACGCGCAACCGCTGGTGGTGTCGAACGTCAATATCGGCGGTGGGACTCACAATGTGGTATATGTGGCCACTACTAACAATAGTGTTTACGCGCTCGATGCCGATAACGGCACGCAGTTCTGGCACGTCAACCTGGGGACGCCCATCTCCAACGCCAATTACGGGGCCGGATGCGTCGATATCAACGGCAATGCTGGCATCGTCGGCACGCCCGTAATCGATCCTGCTGCCGGAACGCTTTACGTGGCGAATTCCCTGAATAATGGGGGCACTTTTTCCTTCATGCTGCACGCGCTCGATATCACCACGGGCGCTGACCGGGCGGGAAGCCCGGTGCAGATTACCAATACCGGCTTCAGCGCCCTGGCCCAGAACCAGCGCGCGGCGTTAGCTCTGGCCAACGGTAATCTGCTTATTCCTTTCAGTTCCCATTGCGACATGGGGACGTATCACGGCTTCCTGTTTGCCTATAATCCTTCGACCCTGGCGAAAGGGCCGGTCTTCAACACCTCGCCCAGCGGCAATGGCAACAGCCTGTGGATGTCAGGGCAAGGCCCAGCCGTGGATGGCTCGGGCAACATCTATTTCGGAACCAGCAACGGCACCTGGGATGGAGTCTCGAACTTCAGTGAAAGTTTCATCAAGTTGAGCCCCAGCCTTACGCTTGCCGATTGGTTTACGGCCGCAAATCACGCGAATCTGGATGGAGGCGACGCAGACCTTGATACCTCCGGCCCGCTTCTCGTCCCACCCGGCGGACGTTTGATCATGGTCGGCAAATCGTCGACAGGCTATGTCATCAACTCCGCCAACCTCGGACATCTCGGCGACGCGAGCGCAGTGCAGACCCTGAAACTAGGTGGCGCGCTGCACGGGAGCGCCATCTACTGGAACGGCGCGGTGAATGGCCCTGAAGTCTACATGTGGGCGCAGAGCGACAACCTGAAGGCGTTTCAATTCAACG
>DASZFK010000382.1:0-2823 GCA_035939855.1 Candidatus Angelobacter sp. | reverse complement strand
GGTTTGCGGCGTTGCGGTCGTCTGTAAACAGTTTTATGCCGTTTTCTTCGAGAATCGGTTTCTCGTCGGGAAGCTTGCCCGTCTTTTCGTATTGAGTTGTGAGGTCTCGAGTGACAACTTTGCTGGCCTCCACATCGGGTTGATTGAATGCATTGATTCCCAAAATAGAACCAGCTACCGCGGTGGCGATCTCCCAGCGGAAGAACTCCTGGCCAATGTCATAAATGTTGGCGACGTCGATGCGGACGACAGGTTGGCCAGCTTTTGTGAGCGCCTCCACCTGGGAATCCTGGGTTGAATCCGGCGCGGTTTGCAGGCGCAGATAAGCGAAGATACGGTCGTTGCCGTAAACCTGCGGCGAGCCCAGCTTTTCGCGGTCTACGGGGATCAGGCCCTTGCCTTGCTTGCCGGTGCTTTCAGCCAGCAGTTGTTCCAGCCAAGCGCCCAGGTCCGAGATGCCGGGTGATGTAATAATCGTGACTTTGTCGCGACCACTCTTGCCCAGCGTGCCCAGAACTGCGCCCAGGACTCCACCGGGATTCTGATCGACCGGAACCGTTGGTCCGCAGGCTAGTACCATCTCTTCGGTACGATCGAGAAACCGTTTGAGATCGAGGCCCATGATGGCTGCCGGAACCAACCCGAAGTTCGACAATGCTGAATACCTGCCACCGATGCTGGGTAGACCGTGGAAGGTATGCCAGAAATGATCGTTCTGTGCAACCTGTTCCATCTTAGAACCAGGATCGGTGATGGCGATGAAGTGCCCTCCGGCGTTGCCTTTGCCTACCGTGGATGCGGCACGCTCATAGAAATATTGCTTGTAGATATTGGGTTCAAGCGTGCTGCCTGACTTGCTGGCTACGATGAACAGCGTCTTGGCAATGTTGATTTGACTCTCGAGAGCGCGAATCTGCTGGGGATCGGTTGAATCGAGAACCAGCAACTCGGGGTGTCCCGGTTGCTTGCCAAAGGTAATTTTGAGGACTTCGGGGCAGAGACTGGAGCCTCCCATCCCCAGCAGGACAGCGTGTTCGAAGCCACCTTTAGCAGCTTGTGAAGCAATAGCGGAGAGCTGCTGCACGTGGGCGATCTGATCTTCGGCGATGTGGAGCCAGCCCAGCCATTTGTCTTCTTCGTCGTTGGTCCAGAGCGAGGCATCACCCTTCCAAAGACGGTTCATTTTGTCGTTGGCCTGCCAATCTTTGATCGTGGCATCGACCGCCTGCTGGAGTTCGGCAGGCAATTGGCAACTTTGTTTCTCGATTTTGGGCCTTACTAGCTCGGGTTTAGTTTTTTTTTGATCGACGGCCGCAATCAGCTTGTCAAAGGCCTCATCGAAGATCTGAATGGCCTCGACCAGCAGCTTGTCGGTGACCTCGCGCATGGAAATTCCGGCCTTTTCCAGGTCGCTCATGGTCTTGTCGGACGCAGCCAGATCTGCGTCGAGCGTGCGGGCGACCTGTCCGTGATCGCGAAAGGCATCGAGCGTAGCCGGCGGAATCGTGTTGACCGTATCGGAACCAATCAATGTCTCGACATACATCACATCGCGATACGCCGGATTCTTCGTGCTGGTGCTGGCCCACAGCAGTCTTTGAGTTTGGGCGCCGACAGCGGCGAGTTTTTTCCAGCGGTCGCCGCCGAAGAGAGTTCCATAGCGGCGATAAGCTTGCTTGGCATTGGCAATCGCTACTTTGCCTTGCAGAGATTGCAGCAACTGTGACTGGTCGGGGCCGGTTGGGTTTTTGAGCTTGGAAGCGATCAACGCATCGACGGCAGAATCAATGCGGCTGACAAAGAAGCTGGCTACACCAGCGATCTTGCTGATGTTTCTTCCGGTTTTCTGGGCGATTTCCAGGCCTTCGATATAGGCCTCTGCGACTTTCACGTAAGCTTCCTGGGCGAAGAGCAGAGTGGTGTTGATATTGATGCCCTGGCTGATCAGTTGACGTATCGCCGGAACTCCTTCGGGAGTGCCGGGAATCTTGATCATAATATTTTCGCGGCCCACGGCCTTCCACAAGCGCAATGCCTCGTCGATGGATTCCTGCGTGAGCCGCGCCAGCTTTGGAGAAACTTCCAGGCTCACATAGCCGTCACGGCCATTGGTCTCTTTGTAGACAGGATGGAGCAGGTCGGCTGCATCCTGAATGTCGCGGATGGCAATACGCTCATAGATTTCGCCCGCGCTCAGGTCCTGCCCATGAAGCTGCTCAAGGATGTCGGTGTAGTCGGTGCTCCCTGCGATGGCCTTTTCAAAAATGGCAGGATTGGAGGTGATGCCGCGCAACCCATCTTCATCAATCAGGCGCTGCAACTCGCCGCTGGTAATCAGGTTGCGGCGGATGAAGTCGAGCCACACCGACTGGCCGTACTTTTGCAGCTCGCGCAAGCGGCTAGGCTGGGCGGTCTTGACTTTGGTGGTATCCGGCACACTCAGAGTACTCATAATTTTTTCTCCTTCATGGTTGAGGCGGCTGCATATCGTTCTTCAATGGCAAGGACTTTATTAAGCCTGCGCTGGTGGCGTTCTTCTTTGGTAAAGCGGGCATTGAGGAAAGCCGTTGAAATTTCTTTGGCCAGTTCGGTTCCAATCACGCGCGCTCCCAGCACCAGGACGTTGACGTCATCATGTTCGACTCCCTGATGAGCGGAATATGTATCGTGACATAGGCCAGCGCGTATTCCCGGGATCTTGTTGGCTGCAACCGAAGCGCCTACGCCACTGCCGCAAATCAGGATACCCCGGTCCGCATCACCCTTTGCAATACTCAGGCCCAAAGCCTCGGCATAATCAGGATAGTCGACTGGTTGGGTGCT
>DASZFK010000381.1:0-14309 GCA_035939855.1 Candidatus Angelobacter sp. | reverse complement strand
TTCTTTCACATACTGGAACGCTGTAGCGTTGGAGGACAATGTGAGAGGTTCATCGGATGCCTCTCCTCGAAATACTTTGGCTCTCCAGTGCTCGGCAAACTCCTTGTTATCCATTCTCAAAACTTTGTTTAGTACCTGGTCGCGTTCACGCGCGCCGCGCTCCCTGAGAGCCAGCCTCACCTGGACGTTGCCTCCCCAAAAACGGCGTTCGCCCATCAGAATCCGGCGCAAATCGCTCAGCGACAGGTCATTCGTCGGATTCACGGAATTCACCACCACGGCGATGTCCTCAACTCCCTTGGAAGCAGCCGACTGTGCGTTGCCTAAGCCTCCGCAGAGCGCCAACGCCATCGCGAAAATCCATCTTGACGTTCTCATGCCTGTGGACCCTAGAAAGCGAAAGCCAGCTGCGTTCCGAACCGGTTCACCGAACTCAGACCACGATGCAACTCGCGTCCGTACTCAGCCTTTAAAGCCGTAAAGTCATTCAGGTCAAATCGCAACCCCACCTTAGGACCGTGGACCAGCGCGACATCTGAATAAAGAGGATCGCTTCCTGGAACATTCACGTATTCATAACGAAAGTACGGGCGGTAGCTGCCGAAGCGCCTTGATATCTGGGAATAGAATCCCGGGATGTTCGTGGTCAGGCTGGTGTGGTCAATCGAGTGCCGCAACAACACAGCCTCATTCAGGAATTCAAACCTGCTGTTCTGATAAATGACATGCGCAACCAGAATGTTCTCAGTCACGTTGTTCTTGCCCGGTGGCGTGACATGATCATGGTAGTTCGAGAAGCCGAATTGCAATCCCGGCAGCCGATCAGGCCGCACGAAGAACCCCAGGTTGAACGCCTTTCCATTGTTATCATCAGTCAGGTTTTGTACCGGATTCACATCGGTACGGGGATTCCGGCCATTGCCGATCTCTGCGATGTAGTGCAGGCCAAGATTGTTGGAAACGATTCCGGTGGCGCTCATGCCCACGCTGTGCACAGGAAGAATTCCGCCGTGGTCCTCAAAATCAAATAGAAAAGGGCGGCCCAGCGCTGTTTGCATCAGGGCGCTGTGATGATAGGCCGTATTGTAGAAGCCCATCGCCGTGTGATATCGCCCAAACTGCAGGTTGAGCCGGTCACTGACGTTATAAATCAGTTCAAGACGCTCGAGATCGATGCCAAATTGGTTCGTGCCCGGATCGGCTTCGACCACTGTTTCCGCAAGGAAGCTGGCCTTGTCAGTCAAACGAGACCTGATAAAGAGATTGAACTGGCCCAGAGCGAAAGAGTTCGTAGATCCTCTTTGATCGCTGGTGTTCCAACCCACATCCGCATAGCCGCGCAGTTGGAGCCTTGGGGCATCGTTGTTATCGGGCGTGTGACCTGGCATAACTTCAGGAGCTGTCGGCGATCCGGAACTCGTCAACGGGGGCGCCGGTGAAGTTTTTCCCGACTGGACACCGAGGGCTTGCATTTGGTTTTTCAGCAAGGCCACCTCGGATTCGAGATCCTTCACCCGCTGCAGCAAAGCTTTGGCGGTTTCGGCATCCAGCGTAACTTTTTCCTGGGCTAGGCTTTGCCCAACGAGCAACGCCACAAATAATGAAACCAACAACAATGATCTTCCAAAGATGGCCGCCGTGTGGGTGAGTTTTTCCAACATGCCTGGACCTTCCTAAGTGACTTTAGCTGCTGACATAATCGGCAGCCTGGGTGAGTACTTTAGTATCAAAAACAAGGATTATTTGGAACATTTCCGAAGTACCGTCCCAAAGCTGGTAAACGACACTCTTACGGTCCGATACAATTGCCGGGCCGCGGAAGTTCAATTTGCGGGTAAGGAGCTAATCGTGAAAAACAGATTGCAGAAGCTTCAGCTTAGCCAAGAGACCTTGCGGAATTTAACGTCGGATAGCTCAAACCGGGTGGCCCGATTCGCCCCCACCGGAGAGTGCACCCAGCCCAAAACGCAGTGCCTTATCTGTCCTCCCAAGTAAGGAAGCCAGCTAATTTTCCGAACGCGGATTGTGAAAAGAGCCCAGCATGGTTCGGCGCGTTCTTTGCGTCCGAACCATGCTGGCAGAATCTAAATCGACTTCACCGGAATCATGGTCAAATCTTCCACCAGCCCTATTTCTTTCTGCACGAAGGGCTCAGCGTATTTCACTCCAGCCAGCAAGCCATAAAAACCCGCCATGGTCGCCACTCTCTCGCGGATTTCTGCCTGCGCGGGGAAGTCATGGCGTCCGGCTTCCTGGTCTGTATATTGCGATTTGTATGCGAAAATCGACTCCAGCCGCGCCTCAAACTGAGCGGTAATATCCACTACAAACGTTGGACGCACATCGTAATAGAGGCTTGCATATACGATCTTGAAAGGACGATGCGGAGGATCCACCGTCCCGTCCAATTGCAGCTTGGTCAAGCCGGCAAGAAAGCAGGCTTCATATCCCAGAACAGAACAAGTGTAGTGGTCGGGATGGCGTCCCTGCCAATAAGGAAGTATGACCACTCGTGGCCGCTGCGCGCGTATGACTCGCGCAATCTTGAGCCTGTTCTCCCAGGTGTTTTCCACGCGGCCATCGGGAATATCAAGCGCCTGCCGAAAGCTGACCTGCAGGATTCTGGCAGCTTCGGCCGCTTCCTGTGCACGGTCGTCGGCCGTGCCGCGCGTGCCCATTTCCCCTTGCGTAAGATCAAGGATTCCGGTCCGGCGTCCCTGCTGCGCCATTTTGAGCAGGGTACCGCCGCACGTTTGCTCCACATCATCCCGATGCGCGGCAATCGCCAGAACGTCCAATGCAGGCGTTCCGAAGGAAACCATTTTATACGGCTTGACGATTGGACTCAGGCTTCTTCACCTTCATCAAGTTCACGCGGAAGCTGCTCCGCCCGGCGATTCTGTTCTTCGCGAGCGTTTTGTTTTTTAGCCCGCAGTTCTGCGGCTTTTCTCTTCACTTCGGCAAATCTGCTGTTCGGGTCGGGGGCTGGCGGTTTCTTTTCCATCCGCATAGCATGACACAGAGCTGCGGCCAAGGCCAGAGGCATCCCCCTAACTTGCACAATCTACAGGGCATAACGCAATTTCCACTTGCCACGGAATAGGTGCTTGTATATCTTAATAATTCCTTCATGAACGCCGTCGATCAAAGTTTTTCACGAGTTTTTTACAAATTACGAGCCGGAATCTCTCCCAAAAAGGTTCACCGGCTGCGCACGACTATTCGCAGGATTGAAAGTTTCATCGCTTTGAGCGGTCTCAAGCTTGGCCGTAAGCACCAAGAAATTCTTGAGGAGCTAACTAACCTGAGAAAGCGCGCAGGCCGAGTCAGAAACTTTGATGTGCAGATACGCTTGCTCGGCTCCATCGCCAATGGTTCAACTATCTCTGACCGCAGGATCCTGGTGCAAATATTTAAAGCCAAAAGGGAGCGGCAGTCGCGCCGTCTCTCTTCTTTATTGAAGAAGCTGGATAAGGCAGAGATTGTTGGTCGCCTGGAAAAGTTAATTGGCAAAACCAGCCTGGCCCCTGCTTCGAAAAAACCAATCGATCCTCTAGAAAGAGCCAAAAGCAGGCTTTTGCGCCTGGCCAACGAAATTCCTACCGGCGAAAATCTTAAAGCTCGCCGTTTGCATGAGCTGCGAATCAGTCTCAAACGCATTCGCTACACCGCCGAACTGGCCGAAGAAACGGCTGCCCGTGCGCTTCTGCTGGAACGCCTGAAGTCTGTGCAGGATGCGATTGGCGAATGGCACGACTGGGAAAGCCTGGTGAAAGTTGCGGAAAAACAATTTGGAGATCGCGTGAATTGTCCACTGTTAGTGGAGATGCGCGCTCTCTTCAGCGCCAAATATTCCGCCGCCAGGTCGGCCGCTGCGAGTCTGCGTGAATCGTTCCTGCCAATACCCAAAAAACAGCCTCAATCCGCTGCGTTAGCGCCCCGCCCGGCGCGGCTTGCCTGATAGCGAATGCCCGTATTTGCCGCTGTCGATATCGGTTCTAACTCCGTTCGTCTCAGCATTGCTGAACTCCGCAGAGGCAAGCTCATATCGAGGCATGAGGACAGGGAGGTGACACGGCTGGGAGAGGGTGTTTTCCGGAGCGGCAACCTCGATCCACAGGTGATGGCGCGCACCCTAAAAGTCTTGCGACGTTTTCATCGAGCTGTGCAAAGCTGGGCGGTTGAGCGTGTGCGGGTCGTGGCGACCAGTGCTTTGCGCGACAGCAATAATTCTCAAGTCTTCAAAGAGTGGGTCAAGTCCGCCACCGGCTGGCAAGTGGATGTAATCTCGGGAACAGAAGAGGGCCGCCTGATTCACTTGGGAGTTATTTCCAAGCTGAGAGTGCCTCCCCCGGAACTGCTGTTGATTGACCTGGGTGGCGGCAGTTGCGAGTTGACACTTTCCCGCCGGGGCCATATTCACGATGTCATCACTCTCCCGCTGGGCGCTGTCCGTCTTACTCAGGAATTCGTCCGGCGAGATCCTCCTTCCAGCGAGGAGCTCAAGCGGCTGCATGAATTCATTGTCGAAGAAGTGACGCGTATTCCGCGAAGCATCCGGGAGGCGCGAGTCAGAGTTGCTATCGCAACCTCCGGGACCGCCGACGCCCTTGCGGGCGCGGCCCAGTCTTTAAAACTTACTCGCAACGTCGTGACCGTGGCTGCCGCCGTGCGATTGGCAAAACGCCTGGCAAAGATGACGCACAAGCAGCGCGCCACCATCAAGGGCATCAATACCAAGCGAGCGGAAATCATTGTGGCGGGAGCGGCGGTTTATGCCCATATATTGAACTCTTGCGGGATCAAGGGATTCCGTTACTCACCCTTGGGCCTGCGCGACGGTGTCTTGGCCCAGATGGCCGCCGAACATGACCAAAGCAGCCGCTCGCATCGCCAGTTGGAGTCTGACCGGCAGGACGTGCTGCTCAATACCGTCCGGCGTTATGGCGTCGATATGAAGAATGCTGAGCATGTTCGCAACCTCGCCTTGTCTCTTTTTGATCAATCCAAAGCAGTGCACCAACTGGGAAAAGGATTTCGCGAATGGATTGCAGCGGCCGCCATGCTCTATGAAGTGGGAAACTACATCAATCCGGCGGGACGCCATCGCCATACCTACTATACGATTGCTCATTCAGAGCTATTTGGATTCACACCCTTACAGCGGCAGATGATCGCCATCATCGCCCGTTTCCAGGGTAGCTCCCGGCCCCAGCTTCGCGACCGGCTCATCAAAGTACTCCCTGCTCCCCTGAGAACCGAGGTGATCAAGGCTATCGCAATACTTCGCGTCGCCCGCACGCTGAATCAGGGCCGCCGCGAGGCAGTTCGCTCGATTCGAGTTCGGGCGCGAGGAGGCGATATAACGATCGCCGCGAAAACCGGGCGGGCCGGAGCGGACCTGGAGCTGTGGGCGGCGGGGAAAGAAGTCCCTTATTTCCGTGAGGTCTTTGGCCGGGAACTGCTTTTCAAGCTGCTCTGAAGTACACGCGCAATTTTGGGAGTCACAAGCCAGTGCAAGCTTCCTGAACGTCCCCGCATTTCGACTTTGCCAACGGCCCCTTTTTTGAATTCAACTTGGGCTGTGCCCGAATTCTCAGAGATTGTTTTGCTGAAGAATTCGGTAAAGCTTGGGTTGTGTCCGACTACAATCACGGACTCATATTTGCGATAGTCCGCCAGCATTTCCTGGAACTGATCGAATGTGGCTTCCGGGCGAAGGGCATTTTCAGTGTGGACCGGGTTCTCGAAGGCAAGCTCATTGGCTACGAGAGAAGCGGTTTGCAACGCGCGCTTGAGCGGACTGCTGATAATGCATTCGACCTGGATATCAAGGCTGGCGAGCATTCGACCGATATAGCGAGCTTGCAAGATGCCTTCTTCGTCCAAAGGACGACGCTCATCTTTTTGGGAGTTCAGCATTTTCTTGCCGGCGGAAGCGTGGCGCAAAAAATAAACGGTCATGTTTTCCTATCGCATGTTTGATTTAACTTTTGACCAGATGCTTTTTCCTTGCTCGTTCGATTTTGGGGAGCAGAGCGACAGCTTCCGGTATTTCACCAACACTCGCCGAACCTTCAGCCAGGGCAATCAGGAAATCCTGGGCGCTGAAGTTCAGTTGCCCTTTTTGCCGCCGTAAATGAGAAAAGTTCCCGTTGCGATCGAGAAAACGCGCCTTCACATTGTCGGCAAGATAGGCAGCCAGAATTTCATCTTTGACCCGCTGTTTCAGTGCAACATCGAGAATAGGGCAAAGAACTTCAACCCGTTCATAGAGGTTACGAGGCATCCAGTCGGCGCTGGAGATATAAATCTCTTCTTCACCTCCGTTCTCGAAGTAGAAGATTCGACTGTGCTCCAACAATCGGCCTACAACGCTGCGAACGGTAATGTTTTCGCTGATTCCAGGAACGCCCGGCCGCAGGGAGCACATCCCGCGCACAATCAGCTCAATCTTCACCCCTGCCTGAGATGCCCGGTACAAAGCTTGGATTACGTTTTTATCCAGCAGGGCGTTCATCTTGGCAACGATGCGTGCCCGGCGTCCGGCCTTGGCGTGCTCCGTTTCGCGCAAGATCAGCGCCAGCGTATTCGTGGCTAGATCTACCGGAGATATGGTAATCGGCTGATAGGTTTGCGCCTCTGCATGGGCAGTGAGGTAGTGAAAGACTGAATGCACGGCCGCGGTGATTTGCGGTGAGGAGGTCAACAGGCTGACGTCTGTGTAGAAACGAGATGTGGTGGAGTTGTAGTTTCCCGTCCCAATGTGCACATAGCGGCGCGTGACTCCATCCGGATCGTGCCGTACCAGCAGGGCAAGCTTGCAGTGGGTCTTCAACCCTACAACACCGTGATAGACCTGCACGCCTGCATCCTCCATGCTGCGCGCCCATTGGATGTTGGTGGCCTCATCGAATCGCGCCTTCAATTCCAGAACTACAATCACTTCTTTTTCAGCAGCCGCTGCGATTAATGATTGGCCGATCGGCGAGTCCTGGCTGGTGCGGTAGATGGTTTGCTTGAGGGAAATTACATTCGGGTCCTGGGCTGCGCTTTCAATGAAATCGACTACGGCATCGAAGGAGTCATAAGGATGATGCAGCAGGATGTCACGCTTGCGCAGTTCGTCAAAGATATTGCTGCTTCTAGGTGGCAGACGCAGCTCTCGCGATAAAAATGGTTTGTACTTGAGTTCCGGGCGCTCTGTAACTTCGTAGAAATTATAGAGCCGTGAGAGGTTGACCGGTCCTTCCGTGCGAAAGACCTGCCAGTTTTCCAGTTCAAAATTTTGCTGCAGCCGTTCGGCAATTTCGGGATGAGCATCGGCATCGATCTCCAGACGCACCGCGTCTCCCCTGCGACGCCGGTGCAGCTCCGTGCGCACGGATTCCAGCAGATTGCGGCTCTCCTCTTCTTCCACGTACAGATTGCTGTTGCGCGTTACCCGAAACGACGCTACCGAAACAATGTCATAACCGCGATACATGCGTGGGGCGTTGTAGGTGAGCAGGTCAGCCAGAAAAATGTAGTGAATACCTGATTTCGATGGCAGGCGAAGCAGCCGGGGCAGCACCCTGGGCACGGTGATCACGCCGATGTAAGTGCCGGTTGCGCGTCTCTTGCGCTTCAGCAGCAATCCAATGCAAAGCGCTTTGTTCAAGACCCGCGGAAAAGGATGGGCCGGATCGACCGTGACCGGGGTCAGCAGCGGATCAACTTCCTTTTGGCAGTAGGCATCGATGAATGCTACCTGGTCGGAATCCAGCTCGTTCAAGTGAAGGACCCGGATATTCTCGCGCGCCATCGCCGGAAGCAGCTTCTTGTTCCAACACGCGTACTGCTCCTGCACAAACTCGTGCGTCTCTTTGGCGATGAGGTCGCGTTCTTGCTGGGCGGTCAGCGCATCAGGCCCTGAGTCGATGAATCCGTCTTCAATTCGCTGCAGCAATCCTGCGACTCGCACTTCGAAGAACTCATCCAGGTTGCTGGCTGTAATGGCAAGGAATTTCACCCGTTCGAGCAAAGGATTGTGCTCGTCATTGGCCTCTTCGAGCACCCGCCGGTTAAAGGCGAGCCAGGAGGCTTCGCGATTGATATATAAGGACGGATCGTCGACAGACCGATTCATAGCTGATCAGATCAAACCGGGATGCTAGCAGTGATTTGTGAAAGCAATGTTAAAACTTGCGCTGGGCTTCAAGACGGGAGGCCGAGGCATCCTTTAACTATTATAGCGCAGGGATTCGCCTGCCCATTGTTTTCACCTGAACTTGGCTGTTGGCTTCAACCCAGGAGCGAGTGCCCCATAGCGGAGCCAGCTAGATATGAGAAAGACAACTAGGATGAGGCTTGCGCCCTCGTAAGGGATTTAAAGAACAAAGGCCACGTCAACCTGGACGTGGCCCTGTCATTTTTGGCGTGGCAGAATCTCGCCTTGGTTCTTTCAATTATTACCAAATTCTTGTCATGGCAGAAAGCGGGCCATCGCAAGATTACCTTGTCCAGTGCTGCCATCGAATGCCTGTCCGATGGCCAGGATCTTGCCGTCGGGTTGGATGATGATCGATGAAACCTGATCGGAGCCCTCAAAGGTGGTGGTCAGCACGCCCCCTGTGCCAAAGGTGCTGTCGAGACTTCCGTTCGTGTTTAGACGACCCAAGCCAAACACAGTTCCTGAAACATTGGATGAGAAGCCTCCAACAACGATCTTCCCGTCAGGTTGGATAGCGACAATCTGTGCGAGATCTGTAGAGATCGTATTATCATCCCTGAAATCGAAGACAGGGTTATTGAAGGTATGATCAATGCTGCCGGTTGGGCTGAAACCGATCACCGTCAGATCGATATCTCTGCGAGTAATTCCTTGCGCAGAGCCTGCAATGACGTACCGTCCAGTGCTCTCGAAGGCGCTTACGCCATTATTTGATGTGGCAGCAATTGTTCCCGAAGTGACAGAAGAGGCAAGCACGCCGTTTGAGCTAAATTGAGCAATGCCGCCCACATTGTTCAGGGCGAGGATTTGGCCGTTGGAAAGCAAAGCCAAAGCTGTGATCAACCCAATGGAACTGACTGCCACTTTTCCACCAGCTCCAAACGTCTGGTCAAGCGTGCCATTGGGATTTAAGCGGACCAGGGCGGACCTTGCTGGAAGACGAGCACCCTGGATGGCGATTCCGGCAACGATGATTTTGTTGTCGGGCTGCAACAAGACTACATCGGCAAGTTCGCGCACGCCTCCAAAGGTCGTGCTAAAGAATTCGGGAGTGACCTTGCCGCCTGAGCCAAAGGTGGTGTCGAGACTTCCATTGGGATTGAAACGCGTAATTGCAAACCGGTTGATCGTGCCATCGCTGCTCTGAGTTTCTCCGGCAACGACGATCTTGCCATCGGGCTGAATGGCTACGGCGTTCGGAGTGTTAATGAAGTCCGTAAACGCTAGCATGGATGTCCCTTGATTTCCAAAGGTAGTATCAAGGCTGCCATTCGGCAGAAATCTGGCGACTCCAAACACCTGGGTCGCAATCTGGAAATTATCGGTCGTTCCCACGATTACAATTTTGCCGTCAGGCTGCAGCGCTCCATCGCTGGGAGCGACAGTGACGCCAAAATTGGCCTCAACCTTGCCGCCTTTTCCAAAACTTGAATCCAGGGTTTGGGCATTTGCGACAGAAGCATTCACAAGGGCCAACGCGAAAAACATCGGGCCAAACAATATGGACAAAGCAAATCTCTTCATTTCCATTTCCTCTTTCTTAACTCTCCGAATCGAGAGCAGGTTCTCTGTTAAGTAAGTTCAGTCCAATGCAAAGCCCCGGAAAGCTGCTGGACAGCTCAGGTTAGCGTTGAAAATTCTTTTAACGTTCTTACGACGAAAAGCTCATTTGCGCCGACACAAATCCCTGTGCCAGACTTTGCCCAAAACAGGCGCGCAATGAGCCAAGCTTCAACAATCCTTGAAATGTGATTGCGACGCTACCGCGTAAATCTGTGAACTCGCAAGCCCGGCTAGCACAGGCTTGCGGCATAGTTGGCCCCAGGCAATGCTGATTTCGTCTGTTTGGGAAGACCAGCACCGGCCCGTCGTTCTAGATAGTTAGAGTGGTATCGGGAGAATGAAATATACAAAAGGCTGTAAACACTTTGTCAAAACTTTGTAAGCATTTAGCAATCAGCACTCAGCATTCACGCATTTTGGGCTGAAAGAATACAGCATCGAGGGCATGTTTAGATTTAAAGCTCTTAGCCGCGAATTCACGCGAATAGCACACGAATCGACAAAGTAGTTAGGCCAAGATTCGTGTTTATTCGTGGCTGAAAAAGGTTTTTTAAGATCAACCATGCCCACGAAACTGTTCGTCTTCAGCCCAAAAAGGCGAGCGGGCTGAATGCTGATCGCTGGCTGCTGAATGCTTTCCTACCGCGTCACCGTTACGAACATCGGGGATTCCAGTAGTTTCTGGAAGCTCTTGTCATCGGCTTTGAAGTGTACGAGCAGTTTAGTGTTGTCGGAGTCCACCGTAGTGTTTTCCATCGCCAGCTTCTCGGTCGGGGAGGCATTCATCTTCTTGAACATAATGCCGGCCTTGAGCAACGAAGAGAGCGTGGCTGCGGTCACGTTATCGGCGGTCACCACGTTCAGGTTGAAATCCACACCGCGATCAAAATCCATGCTATAGCGCGATCCTGTAATCCGCTTCTTGACAGTCTCATATTCGCCCAACTGCGAGGCTGCACCGAGCGCGGTCTTCATCATGGTTTGGGTTCCGGCTGCATCCAGTACGCTCCACACCGTACCAGCCTCCACGGACGGAATCATGTCTGCGATTTGGGAGTTGGCGTTCATGCTTTCACTGCTGTTGTCGCGGGCGTTCAGTGAAGCTTCTACGGCTGGCTTGCTGCCGAAGAGCATGGTCCAATCATCCAGAAAGGTCATCGTCATGCCCCCGGCCATGGGATAGAGCAGCGCGTTGCTGACCTTGTCGCCTTTGATTTTTTGCTTGGCCAGTTGCAGATTCAGCTTCTTGCGGGGGAATTGTCCTTGAGCGATTCCAACAATATCGAGTCCGTGGTCCTTGGTGCGGAAAGAAGCCAGTGTGATCTGATCGAGGTCACGATCGGGAACGACACCTATACTCTTCAGCGCATCTTCAAACTGCTTAAGGTTTGGTGGGACCAGTTTGGCCTTCATCGCCATGGCAGCTTCAGAATTCCTGAGGCGCCGATAGTCCACATTGATGATCTGTTGGACTTCGGATGGAATAACTGAGCGTGCGGCTGTGCCGAGTGAAGCGGCCAAGGCTGGCAGTCCGCTTACGAAGAAGAGAAGAGTTAATGCGATGCAGCGTTTCATTAATTTCTATTGTAGTCCGTTTAGCAGATTTGATGCATCCAGCAGGCACACTGGATGCTACCGAAGGGCATGGACCTTTCCTAACGCTTCTACCTTAGAACGCATCCCGGCTACGAAACTTGCATCTTTGATGGAAGCTAAATTGATGTCTACATTGGCTAGAGCGCCCTGCTTGGAAGCCTCGGCCAATTCGCCGCCTACCGTCAGATCGGATGCCATGTTGGTGCTGGTAATGGGCCGCAAGGATTGCAACAGCTCGCCAACCTCGCCGGCTCGCTGGGCAATTTCGAAGGGAACCTGGGTTGCACCCTTTAGGGCAGCGTCGATGATGTCATCGCCATCGGCTGACGTCTTGGCGAGTTTGTAGGCAGCCATAACCTGGTTGTAGCTTTCGGCGTCTGCGTCGATGCGTTCTTTCAATTCTTCACGAAGCAGGGAGAGCCGCGCAATCGCCTCGCTCAGTTGCTTCTCGAATTGCATGTAGGCTTTCTTGCCTCGGGACATAGTCGCTACCATTGTCCCAAGAGCGGCAGCCATTGCGGCTACGGCTGCTGAGGCGCTGCCGCCGCCAGGAGTCGCCGTGGGCGCAGCGAGCTGTTCGATAAAAGGTTCCACTCCGGCGCGCAAGCCCCCTATCGCCATCTTGCCGCCCATGACTGCGGCCAGACGGTTTTCGAGAATCATCGACGAGTCGAAGTTCTCAACCTGCAGGAACCATTCGGCTGCCTGCTCCAGGGCCTTCTTGGGGATCAATCCGACGATCTCGCTGCTTACAGGAACCACGCCGTAACGGTCAGCTTCGCGCTTCACAAACTCGAAGACACGCGCGATCGGTGTCTGCTCGAAATCGGTCAGGTTCATGGAAACCTGCGCCATTCCTCGAACCTCAAAGCCGTTGCCTTTTACATACCGCAAACCGCCAGAAGAAAACCGCACCGCTTTGGCGATCTTCTTGGCGATTGCGACATCGGCGGTATTCAGGAACACGTTGTAGGCGATCAAGGCTTTGCGGGCTCCCACCACGGTGGACCCAGCGGTGGGATGGAGTTGTGCTTCCCCAAAGTCCGGCTTGCGGGCAGGGTTGACGATGATGTCGTCGCGTAATCCTTCGAATTGTCCGCGCCGTATGTCTTCCAGGTTCTGACGGGCAGGCGTTGTGGCCGCTGCTTCGTAGAGGTAGACGGGCACATGGAAGCGCTTCCATATTTCCGAGCCGACTTGGCGGGCGATGACTACGCAATCTTCCAGACTGACGCCCTCAATGGGAATAAAGGGAATCACGTCCGCAGCGCCAATTCGTGGATGAGCCCCCTGATGATGATTGAGATCGATCAATTCCGCTGCTTTTCCGGCTCCTCGAATGGCAGCCTCGCCAATCGATTCCCGATCTCCCACCAAGGTAATGACGGAACGGTTATGATCGGCATCCATTTCGCGGTCGAGCAGGTAGACCCCGGGAATCTTCATCGCTTCGACAATTGCATCGACAACCGCCGGATCGCGGCCATTGGAAAAATTGGGAACACATTGAACGATGGTGGAAGACATGCTTCAAAGAATAGCGACTGAAACTGAAGGTGTGCAAGTGAAGGCAAGACAGTTTAGCCAGTAGAGTAGGAGAGAGAGCAACACAATAGCGCGACTCACTCTCCCCTCGTCGAATCGGACTGGGACCATGAAACACGGCGTCGAACCAATGCAGATAGAGATTGGCCAACAGGGGCGAGTTGAAAAGTCAGTTGGGCCGAGTCTTAGCTTGGACGAAGTCTTATTCGATTTTTGCTCGCCTTCTCGGCACTGAGCCCGTAAACATTTTAGGGGGAAGAAATAGAATGTGGGGGCATGGTGAGTTGTGCCCTGCCTTATAATTCGCTTCGATATCAAACTTCTGCTTTCAGGCAGCCCAATGCGGCGCGCCGGGCATCCTACCTTGCTATCTATGGGTGTAGTGCAAAAACGGCCATTTCTCGTCCGCTCGCTCCTGGCTGAAGCTGTGCCTGAAGGCCGGTTCACAACCGGATGTATCGCTCCTGAGACAGGAATTTACCGCGTAGTCCACGCTGGCCACCGGCTTCCCCACGAAGTCATTATCCTGCGGGGCCAAGTTTTGCCTAAATGTTCGAAATGCTCTGGTTCAGTGCTCTTCGAACTCGCACACGCAGCTCCTGATCTCTTCCAAAGCAGTATCTGCCGCATCTATGAGCTTCCGGAGCTTGAGGAGAAGGAATCGACACCCTGCGCGTGACCGAGCAGGGAGGAACTATCCCAGCTCGTCCAACATACCCGACATCTCAGATAAGGCATGGCGGTTGCCCGTCCGCTTGGCCGACTCAATTCCCAGGAGCAGCATTTTCCTGGCATCTTCAATCCGATCGGTTTTTGCCAGGGTTTGAGCAGCCATAAAGTAGCCATTCGTGTAATCAGGATGCAGTTCCAACAATTTGTTGAACTGTTCGAGGGCGGTTTCAGTCTTACCCAGATTGGAATACTCCATGGCCAGTCCATACCGGGCAAAGGCATCATTCGGGTTTTGTTGAAGGAACTGGGTCAGCATTTCCAGACGGTTCGTCTCAGGCATGAAAAAAATCTAACACATTCTTTCTATTCCGCACTAAGATGTGCGTGCTGTGGCATGTCCTTATTTTTTTCCCACCGAAAAGAGCAGTGAAATTTTTTGGCCGTTCCCACGGCGGCTGCCGCTGGGCGCCGGATTTTGCGGTTTATGTACGGCTGCCAATACGAGGAGCACCCCCACCGAAACCGAATTGAAGGAATTCTGCAACCTGGGCTATGCGGGACAATGCGAAAAGCTACCGGCGGAACGCGATGCCGATTCAGTTCGGTTCTCTGTAGTCCCGGTGGCTAAATCGGAGAAAAACCGCATTCGTCTGCATTATTTGGTAGAGAAAGATCATGCTCCGATCCAACATGGCATTCTTGAATACGATTGCGAGTCCCG
>DASZFK010000380.1:0-5146 GCA_035939855.1 Candidatus Angelobacter sp. | reverse complement strand
GCTTAAACGAAGTTCCTGGTCCGGTAGGGCAGCACTTAATAGCCGGATGATCCCCAGTGCAGCAAGGAAACCCAATGGATTTGCGCCATCAATTGCATCTAAATTGATCCGTTCCCAATGCCTCTCGGGAAACTGATGAATATGTGATGTTATCGAAACTGGCAATGCGTTATTTTCCGATTCGCTACTAGCTTTCCAATCGGCTAAGCGAAACACGGCTTCCAGATAGGCGAGGCCCCACCATCCGAACCTCCGGTTAAGTCGCCAAAATCTATCGGCAACACCAGAATCGAGACGGTGGGGGACTAGCCATCCTTGACGTTCCTTTGCCGAAAAAGTACCTTCAATTTCCATGCTAGCCAGCGAAAGGTCCGTCGCTCTGTCAGAGGAAAGGAAGGGGTCCAACACAACAGGCGCGAAAGGCCGTGCATAACCGTGATGACTAGCAATCAGGTGCAATATAAGATCGTAGGAGGATTCGCCGCTAATAAAGTGCTCTGCAATCTGCATGGATAGAAATTCGTGCCGGAATCCCTTTGGTAATCGATAATCTTCTTCAATTTCGGCCCGACGCCGGTGTCGCTCAGGAACCTGTGGAGACTTTGCCAGGGGCTCTCCCATAGCGTCTTCCTCATTACCATTGCGCAAGAGTATTTGAAACCGTCTATCCAATTTGCCGAGGTCATGAAATTGTGCGGCTTGCAGAAATATTGAAGTAAATTCTTCACCGAGACAGTGGCCCGCAAAATCCTCCGCCACCGCGCAAACATCAGCAGTATGTTGCCGCAACGAGACATACCGGTTGGATTTGGAAGTCAGGTCCTCCTCATCTGCAAGGGGATCGTCCTCGAATGAAAACTGGTCTTTCTTGTGTCCAGGGACATATGGCTTCCTGCCAATTAAGATAAGCCCGCCCGCCGGATGCTCCTCCCTACGAAGATTGCGAAAATCGTCCTGAGCAAGAAACTCGATTGCCCCCTTGAACCAATCGGGAACTATTACACTGTGAGCGTCGATCATTTCTTTCGCGTCTTCCTCTAGAATTTCCCTAAGGGCAGCATAGAGCTGATCGCGCTCTATCTCGGGATCGGTCGCAACTTCCAGCAGATGTGCAACTCGCAGATTTTTGAGAAGCGGACGTAGCGTATCAGGTTGAATCCGTAGTATGACGCGCCCTCGTGCATGCAGCAATGCATGTTCGGCAAGATCGAGCCGGTTGGGCCCAAGCCCGTCCCGTACCTCGGGGACTTGGCCCAGACCATGAAATCCCCGTTCCTCCAAGCGCAACACGACCGCATCATTAGGCCGGATACGGTTAAGATCACTTGTGAATACTGAACGATTGCGTCCCCGCCATATCAGGAACGAGGAATAGTTAGTCTCTTCTTTTTCTTCTGGAAACTCCCGCATGCCTTCTATATCGCCGGTGATGTCGTCTGCTTGCTTATTGAGCAGCCATCGGCGAAAACGGTGAAGCGGTACGGTTAGCATCTCCGGACTTGTCGGTGGAACCAGCGATAGAATCTCGACCCATGTGTTCCCAGGCTGCTCAACCGTTGCGGGATCTGGCAAATCGGCCCGCATAATAATGCGTACTTCGGGCATTACCCGCGTCTTGCCATGCAAGAACAACGAGATATCAGGCTCTGGCACAGGATGTTGCGAGGTTTGAGAAAGTAGATCAAGGTGAACTGGCAGGAGAACGGGGGCATCAGGAGTTGGAGCAAGCAGTTGCCGAATCCTTCCTTCGTTAGCAATGAGGAGTGAATTTACCGCAACATCCATCGCGTTGATACCGAAGTCGATAGCCTTTTGGGGTTCCTGTCGGGCTAGCTCATTGAGCCATGTCCAGGTCTCATAAATCGCTTTTCCATAGATGGGGTCGCCGTCTTCGTCTTTGGGCGTCTCAGTGTCTTCCTTGCGAATCAACACTACGCCGGGGGAGTTGCTGAACTTTCCCAAACGATCTAGCCGGCCAAACCGTTGTCGAAGCGCATCCAGGCTTGCACACTCCGTGATTAGTGCATCAAAGCTAAAATCCGCACCAACTTCAAGGCATTGCGTAGAAACCACAATGAGAGGCTGAGCCGGGACTTCTATGGAGTCGGCCTTCAGAAGAGGTTCCCAATGGCTCACGAGCGCATCACGATCGAGCGGACGCATCCGGCCTGTAAGCAGGATAACCTCTGCCGATTCACGCAATTTATCCCGCAGCAGTTCAGCAATCTGCTCGGCTGTTGCGACGCGATTGACCATTATTGCAATGCGCCGCTTATTCCGCGCCTCACAGAAATTCCTTGCCGTGTTCACAGCCTCGTCGATAAATTCAGCATCTTTTTTGTCGACGAGATTGGTGGGTTTATGAGCAGTACAACGCTGCTCAAGCAGTGGATGATCGAGGGCCGCAACCCGTTCCGAAGCTTTTGGAAAGATTGCGTCATCGGGAATGCCGGGAGGAGGCGTCGCGGACATAACAGTAAAACAGAATGGGGTTTTTAGGGGCTGCGTCGACCACTGCGTATCGCGGAATCGCGCGACTGCCCGAAGAGTTTGAAGAAATGGGACCGCACAATGGGCCTCATCGAGCATTATCAAGCTGTCATTTCCAGCTAGACCTGCAAAGATACTCGCTGTACTGTCACCGTGGCCGTAAGCGCGGAATAACAACGCAGAACCAATCTGATCTACGGTCGAGCAAATAATGGCTGGCTGGCTCGGTACATGGGCCCAACCATCATCGCGCCAAGTGCCACCCCGTAGCCGCGCTACTGCGAGAGCGCGTTCTGTTCCACTCACGCCACGAAGCTCTCTTGCGACCTCCCCTAGTGGCCCAGTGTTGGCAAGGTTCAGTTTTTCAGCGAGCTTGATCGCACGCTCAAATGCCTCATCCACGACAATCCGGCGATCCACAACAAACCAGATACGCCGAGGCATCCGTATCGGCATCTTTGCGGTCGTAGCTAACGCAAAGGCAGCAATATCTAAACAGGCAGTCTTCCCGCTGCCCGTAGGTAGGCTAATGCACTGTGGCCAGCCGCTTGTTACCGTGCGGGAAGCGAGCATAGTTTGCCACGGAAATGGATCCCTGCCGTCCCACAGTGTTCGGAAGAAAGTGGCAAAATCGATCATCTATGCGCCCACTGGTTTAAACAAGCCATAGCCCCGGAACCGTCCGGCGCCCAGCAGTATCGGACCGACAACTGGGCGGTCGAAAATGAGGATGACATGACTATGACGGCATTCATTGCCATCCTTCCGAGTAAGCCTGGGGAACTCATGCGAGGCGGGTGCTCCAAGGTGTGGAGATACGGGAGTGACAATTACGTCAGTCAATAAATCCTGTTCTTGGCCCACTCGTTCCCAGGATAGTCGTAAAGCATCTGCAAGTTCATTTTGATATGCCACCCTGTCTTTCGCTTTGGAGTGGCGATCATAGACGTAGGGTGTAACTGTGGCCCATTGACGTGCACCTGTCGGCGAGGCTGTCCATGACCGTGATTGCAAGGTCAGCGGCGAATCGCCCAAATCCGGAAGGCAGACCTCCCAACATCCAAGTGCGCCCAGCTTCAGTCCCTCACGCCGGATCCCAGTAAGAGCCTGCAAGAGACGCTGCTTGTCATACAATTCAATCGCTCGCGGTATCGCCACAGCGATTCCAAGAACTCCTCCATGGGAATGCTGATGGCCAACAAAGGGCAATGGTAAGAACGCGAGATGGGCGCGTTCAGCACGCATCTCGCCTTTGTGCCC
Organism: Candidatus Angelobacter sp.; assembly: GCA_035939855.1. Taxonomy (GTDB): domain Bacteria; phylum Acidobacteriota; class Terriglobia; order Terriglobales; family Acidobacteriaceae; genus Angelobacter. The sequence continues at coordinate 1,396 of DASZFK010000380.1, read as the reverse complement.
ACTCAAGGTTTCGGACACATGCGTCCCAAAATGTTGCAGTAAAGATTCGCGAAACCGGGCTGTGAGTTGTAGAGTGGCTGAAAGATCAAGATGACGATAGGGGCCATTGACACGATTTAATCCAAATATCAGTAGACGAGGATCGAAAATCGTACCAGCTACATGAGGCTGTGTCTCGCTCTTAGCTCGGGCGTAGCCATGAGACAGTGACATTTGAGGGCGGCGGCGAATTGGGGTTTGATTCTGAAACCTCTTTTCCAGAGCGGTTTTGATCTCTCCTTTCCGCTTCTTATCAGAACCATCAACTAAGGCGTGTTTGAGTTCAAAAAACTCATCAATTTCGGTCTGGTTGAATTGCTGCTCCAAATACTGTAAAGAGCCAGCGCTAGCAATGCGAAACTGCTCAGTTGCGCGGTCCTCATCTGGGAGCCAGTTGGCAGGCGATCCCGGCGCAGCCTGGGAGGCCCACATTTGTACAAGGGATGCACTGTGACCGATTCGAGAAACTTTACCGCATAAGTTTTCAAGAGGAGCAAAGTGGCCATCAGCATCCGCTTCTGGCCAGATCAGAAAAACAGTGTCGTCTTCCAGCCATGCACGAGCGAAGGTCCGCGGCTGGCGGGTACGCATCAATCCAGATGCTGATTGCAGAGGAGCTTTAGAAGGTCCTGCTTTATCGTTCACTGGCACATAATGCGTGACCACTGGCCGTTCCATATGTTCTGCTGCAACGATCTGTGGGGCTGAAATCGGCAATGACTCCAACCACTCCAAGGCCTTGCGTTCCGCCGTGTCTTGGCCAGTTTCAAAGTGTGCGGCTGCAAGCGCCATGAAGACACGCGCAGGGTGGGGTGGCCATTCGACATGCCTCCGGTCCGAAACGGTGCTGGCAGCTACGGACCCAGTCAGATAGCGGATGCCAAGCGTTAGCATATTACTCCTCTGCAGTTCCTTCCTTGATAGCTAACTGTTGGCTAGATTTGACCAGTTCAACCAACTGCTTGGACGGTTTAAGTTCAAGCGGTGATTTATTCCAATTAAGTCCGCTTTCTTCGGCAGCTTGAGCGGCATCTGCCAGCAGTTTCTTGGCGGATGCAGCATCGAGAGCAAAAGGCTGTGGAGGTTCTCCCGGCTTGGAGAGCAGTTCCCAAATCATTGGTGCGTCCGGCCAAAGCAGGCAACGTGAACGTAGACCCATCCCAGTTTCAAACGCGAGGGTCGCTGCGCACAGTCCGAGGGCTATGATAACGGTGCGTCCGGCTATATCGACTGCCGTTTGCTTTGGCTTGGGGTCTGTTATAGGAAAGCGCAGCCGACGTGCGGCGATTAGAGAAAGTGTTGTCGTTTGTTCAGCATATTCAATTGTCACTCCTCCCGGAGCAATTTGCCCCTCTCG
>DASZFK010000379.1:0-10747 GCA_035939855.1 Candidatus Angelobacter sp. | reverse complement strand
GTTGTCGAAGGTTGCCGTGGCTGTGGCCGATGTGCTACCGCTGGTGACGGCCAGCCCGAAATAGACGTTCTGCGCCATGTTGATGGTCTGGCCGCTTCCGATCTGCGTCCAGGTCACTCCATCCGGTGCGCGAAAGCTGGTGAAAGTGTTGCCGCTGCGTACGACCTTGACCCAGTATGGAAGCGATAAGCTCGGGCACCCAGGTTCGCTGGAGTTCCCTCCTGTCGAGGCCCTCAAATCAAAGCAAATCTGGCCATAGGCAGGCCAAGCGGCGGTCTTGGCGTTGGTGGCTCCTGGGTCCAGAGTCTCGCGGATCATGACTCCTGCCGATCGGTATGCGGCATCGCCGCTCATGCTAACCATGCGCGCCACAATTGTTCCGTCGCCGGACCAGGGCTGATACGCAAAGTGAAACGCGTCCGTTGTGCCCCAGATCTGTTGTCCGGCGCCTTGCACCGTGAAGGTCCCATTGGCATACGTTCCGCTGCCGCTGACTCCGGTCGAACCGACATCGGCTTGCGACCATCCTGAGGGCAGCGCCGTTACGGTAAAGGTAGTGCTGTTCGCGGCTTGCCCGCCCACGCTCACCGAAAATGGCCCTGATGATGCTCCCGTCGGTACCACGGCGATAATGGTGCTGTCGCTCCAGGACATCACGCTCACGTTGGTCGAGTTCAACGAGATGGTGCTCGCTCCCTGGCTAGAGCCAAAGCCGCTTCCACTAATCGTGACTGATGACCCCACAGGCCCGCTGGCCGGCGAAATACCAGTAATGGCAGGGGTGGCATAGGCGGTCAAGACGACAAATGACAACAGCACAAGGACAGCCAAGCGAAAACCCTTCATCGAACTCTCCTGAACGCTGAAAACTGTAAACCGCCTGCATACTCAAACAACTGTGCAATCCACCCGCTAATGTGGATAAGCGACGGTGATCGCCTCCACGCCGTTAGCGCGCGAAGAGGTGAGGCCGCGATGGGCTCCGTCGTAGGTGTGGGACTCCAATACTTTTCCGTCAGAATCCAGTACCGCAGTGATGTTGAAGTTTGTGTCGTATTGGAAAGAGACCGTGGTGTTGTCGGGCTTGGTAACTTTAATCAGCCGGCCTTGATTGTCGTAGGTGTAGGAGTACGATATGCCAACATCTGTGCTGGCACTGCTTACCAAAAAGCTTGAGCCGATGTAGGTGAAGTTGAGATGGCGCGCTGCCGGGTCTGTGACTGTAATCAAGCGATTGGAGGAATCGTAAGCGAACTGGGTAGTGTTGCCATTGCGGTCGATGATTGACACCAGGAGCCCGGTGGCGGCATCAAACAAACGCTTCTCGCCGCTTTTGGAAGTAAGGGTCCAGGAAGGCGAGCCCCTCGTGAGCGTAAGCGTGGGATCATTTGCCGGAGCAACCGCCGCAAAGACATTAGGAGGACCTTCGCTGGACATGGAAAATGACCAAGTACTGCCATCTCCTCGGGCATATTTGAGAAAGGCATCGGGGCTGACAAAGATAAGCCGCTCTTCATAATTCGATCGCCATCCTGGGCCAAACATCGAGGGCAACGCTTGTTGTACCGGGGGCAATAGGCTGTTCCACGTTCTAATCAGGCTAAGGCCGCCACCCAGGCCTGGCACGCGAATGTCAGACTGGGTGATGTATGTATTGCCGGTCGCAAAGTCAATTGGGCTGCCTCCCTGCGAAGTCTTGCCCGCGTTGCAAGAGAGACAGGTCTCTGACGGCGCAGCTTGGGGCGCGCCACAGGACGGGCGAAGCGCCACGCAGGTCTGGTCAAACGGGAGACCACTGGGGTTGCAGCAGACCCTGGTCGGCGGCGCATTTGGTTCATCAACGCTGTTAAAGTCCCAGTAGCGAAGGCACGCCAACGAATGGCTGCGCAGGATTTGGTCATAGAGTCGGCAGTCCTCGATCCCCTGGCCTTGGACCTTGCAACTGAATATGAAGCCATAGGCTGCGAAAACAGCTACTACAACAATAACTCTTCTCATTGCAATCAACCTCTCCACCTTATACTTGCGCTTGTACCTGAACTGATCAAACCCTCACCCCGCGACGAAGAGAACGCGGAAAGCAAGAATTCTTGCAACCTTCCAACTAAAAAAAAATGCATTTTTGCAGACTTCTGTTTGAGACAAGGTGAGGCCTTCACTATTGACGTCTAATCCAGTCAAAATGATCCAAAAGAAACTGATATGGCCTTACATCATTGCGTAATCTGTTTAGGAGACAAGGAACATTACGAATCAAATCATAATTTTTTTCATCTGTCATGCGCAGGACAGGCAATCTCAAAGCTGTTATGGACGCTATGGGGCACTCCAGCGTGAACGTAGCCATGAACTATCAACACCCGGAGCTAAGACATTGTGCGCAATGCAATTAATTCACAGCACATTCTTGGGCACACCGGCCAAACACAACCTTTGGTAACTGGCTGATTTATAATTGGCTTACTCCAGCGTTCATTTTGCGATTATTGATTTCCAATTTCTAATTCTTGGGATTGTTTTGAAAGGACCTCTAGGGTTCGGCTCGCGATTCGATTTTGGGTAGGGCTACGCCAACCTACCACAATAAAGCCACGGCAGTTAACGTCCCCGCGAATGACGCAGACTCCCTCCGCGCTCAGATGACGGATGTTTGTCAGGAGTCGCAATCTTTTTGATCCAGCCGCTTGGCGGTCAAAGAGCTAGTTCGTAACTGGAGGCCTTCCCATGGTCCTCTGGTTATCGTTTCCATCAGGTGGCTGACGAAGCACCGGCGGCTCTGTCACAGGATTCGGCGTCGTCGGTGTGCAATCATCGCAGCTAAATGAGATCACGTTCTGTTTCGTATCTTCCCACCACGCGGCCAGCGACGTTCCCTTGGCGCCTTCTTCAGACGAGAATTGCTCCAACTTGGTGAGGACCAGTTGTTTTTCGCTGGTGGCGGTGCTTTGCATGAGCTGTGTGCAGGTATCGCCACAGTCCGCGGAATTAGAAAACTTCTGCTGGAAGCTTTGGACGGTTGCAGGATCCGGGTCAACCGAGAGCCACTGCAACTCCTGGCGCAGCTGCACGATTTTCCCGGGATCATCGAGCCGTGAGTCCGACATGACCCGGCTGACAACCGGCAGGATGCGATCATGCTCGGATTGGAAGCCGATCTTTTGCGCCAGCAGGCGAGCGGCAGCGTGCTCATCGCCTTGAAATGTATTGTCGTCCAGCAACGCTGCTTCAACCACTACGCCCCCGGTGACAGTGTTTACCGGATAGCTCAATGGAAAGTTGCCGCCCGGAGCAATCACCGGCCTGGATTTTGTGCCCAACTCACCGGTCTCGCCGCAGCGGTTGTCACATTCCGGCTTGCCGGCAACGTTCTTGCTCTCCGCAGTGAGCAGGCGCACATTGAAGGCGGTAACCCCATGCTCGGAGGCATTTTTCACGTTGAACTTGTAGAATCCACCCTCCTGGCCCACAAAATTGACTTGTAGGGAAGGCGCACTGCTCTCCATAACCATGTTGGAGGGCGGGTTCTGGGCCCAGGCTGAGGCAACACAAAGGAGACAGAATGCTATGACCGGTTTCATGTGGATCATTATACGACCAAGGGCAATAGGGAAAACTGCAAATTTACCCCATCGGTAACGTCAATCGTAAAGCAAAACAGCCCTGCCTGATAAGATTCTGAATATGCCGTTTACCGGCACAAGCCCAGAAGCGGAAGCCATTCAGCTTTATGCTTCCGCCTGAGGAGTACTGATAGTCAGATTCTTCGTGCCTATTTTCCTTTGACAGTCTCGCATTCCCGTTGTCTGCAACCGATAGTGGGTGGGTAAGGTAGGGATCCTTCGGCCAAAGAACGGCCTCAGGATGACAGGGGTGGAGTGAATGGCTGTGGATGAAATTTGTGGAAGAAGGTATCGCAACCCGGGGCGGCTGCGCTCCCAGTTTTTTTCCGTTCACGAATTCACCTCACCGTAAATCGCACCGGCGTTACCGTGGCCCTGGCTTCCGGGTTGTAATAATCGTAGATCACCGACGGCGTTGTGAGGGCTTCCATGCGATAGCGCAGGCGGAAGCGGAAGGAGAATTGCGTTCCGCCGGCGCTAGGCCAGAGATAGAAGACAACACGATCCGGCTGTACCTCATAGCCATTGATGCCTACCCAAGATTGCCTTGCTGCCTCCAGGGAGTCGCGCTGTACGTCGGCCCCTGGGGGCAGGCCGATCTCAGCCATCATCATGCCGTATCCTTTGAAGCCAATGCGTTCGGCTTGGACATTGCAAACGATGGTCTGATCTACCGTGGTATCGGGATGGTCGAATGAAACTTTGAGCCGAAGCGCCCTGGTGTCACCGTGTTGGACGCTCTCTTCCTTTGTGGCAGAAGACTCGCCCCAGGGAGCGTAGTAGCTGGTGAGCACGGCGGCGTTCATGGCGGAGAGGCCGCCCTCACGAACAATCTGAACCTGGTTCGTCCCTTTTTGCAGGTATTGGCCAAGCTCGAAGATTGCCGGACCGACCAGAGTATTTCCTGGCGGAAGCTCGATCGAAGATACTGTTCGCCCGTTTACAACCACGCTGGCCTGTGCGGCAGACGTTCGCTCCTGGGCAGGCGGAAGAGCTGCAATCATGGCTTCCAGGACGTTTTGTGTTGCCTGAGTCGAGTACCAAACTGCGTAGCGATCTTTGTGGCCCAGAAGATATTGAAGTCCGCGGCTAATCTCTTCCGTGGCATCACTGGCCGCTGTTTCATGGCGCATTGCAACCAAGGCTTCAACCGCCAGAGCGGTAGTTTCCAATCTTCCGGCAAATCCCCAGCCGTAGAAAGGAGAGGTATTGGCTTCAAGATTCCAATAGGTTGTTGGGCCTTCGTTGTGGGCCAGGCTGTTCAAGAGTGATTGAGCGCGGGCGATGTATTCCTTGCGGCCGCTGGCGGCGGCTGCGAGCGCATAGTTGCCCACCAGGTAGGGATCACGCCAGGAGCCGATCTCGTCTTCAAGATATTCCAGGGCGTGTTTGAGCGCTGGTTCCAACTCATCGTGTTCCTTGCCGCTGGTTTTCGCGGCAGCCTGGGCCAGGGCGCGAGTGACGTAGGCAGTCAGGTTGGCATTGTCTGTATCTTGTTCGATCCGCCAATCGTATCGCTGCCAGGCTCCCGATTTGGCTTGCCTTGCAATTAAAAATCTCCTGGCGCCGGCCACCGCTGCTGGATTCACGCGTATGAATTCGCCGGCAGAGGTAAGGAAGCGCAGGATGTATGCAGTCAACGCCACATCGGACTTGTCGTGCCAGTAACCGAATCCTCCATCTGGCATTTGCACATTGGCCAGCTTGTCATAAGTTTCCTGCACCGAACGTCGGGCGCCGGAGGCAACCGAGGCGCGTGGATTGCCGGCATCCAGATTGTCCTGGCCGCCTTTCTGCAACAACTGCAATGCCAGAAGATTAATGTAGCCCACCGAGGTTATCTGCTCTCCACATCCTGTTGGACGCGAACCGATGCCGCGCATAGCATCGAACACGTGGGCCATCATGTTGGGATAGACGCGCAATTCGGCGTCGTTCCAGTTACCGATAGCGCTGTGAGGAATCGCCACCGACAATGTGTTGTCATTGGCGGCCAGCAGCTTAGCGACGGAGAAGGAAATCTCCTCACCATTAGGATGGACGAGGACTTCACGCTCCACAGCGTCTCCGGTTGATGTATTCTTCGCGGTTACCTGCTGTTTGCCATGACGGGTGCTGGATGCTGCCTCAAAGCTGAAGACGGCTTTGGCATCCTGGTTGGGCGGCACTGTAACACTCTGGCGGTGGGCCGAAAGAATCGAGAACCAATCTTCAGGCTTCAGCTCTGCAAGGATCGACTGAATCTTATCGGTATAGTTGCGCAAGACGACCGGCAAGCTGATGCGGTCGCCCTGGGTGAGCACCTTGGGCGGATCGTGCTCGATAAAGAATGGCTGGAAGGTGCGCAATTCCTCTTCGGCCACACCCACTTGTCCTGATTCCGTCGAAGCCACCACCGACATCTTCCACGCGGTGATCGTGTCGCCCATGGGAAAGCTGATATGGGCCAAACCTTTTTGATCGGTGAGCACGTCCGGCCGCCATAACATGGTCTCCGGAAAATATTGGCGCACGCGCGGAGTGAAGAGCTGCTTCGCCGCAGGACTTTCCCGATTCAGGCTCTCATCGTTGTTATTCTGGCCATCGATCTGCCTATCGACCCTTCTAAGGCTGGCAAAGGTGGTCAAATTGGTGCCTGAAAAAGTTGAAGAGACGCCCGGCGCCAGGAGTGCCATTTGGTCCAGCGACGAGCTTTCCACCATGGGCGCTGCGCTGCTGACCTCGACCGTTTCGCTAGCCATGCCTACGCGTAAGCTCGCGTCTACTTTCGTATTTCCCGATGGCTTTACCGGAACCCCCAAAACAATGCATAGCTGAAATCCTCGGGCCCTCACTTCGAGGCGATAACTACCGGCCGGCAAACTCGAAAAGCGGAACAGACCAGCGTGATCGGTGGTGGTGCTGTACCTTTGATTTGCACTACGGCCAACAGCGATCACCTGCGCGCCTTGGATGACAGCTCCTTGCGGATCGGTAACGGCGCCGGAGATGCCACCACTCCCGGCTGTCCGCGGCGGCTCCTTCGATGTGGGCTGCGCGCTTAGTTCTTTGCTGCTTTGTTCGGCAACGACGCGGCTGAATTCGGCCACTGAAAAAGGAACGTTTGTTCCTGGCTCGCCCCGGCTCATCACGTTAACGTAGGCCAGTTCCTGAGTGACGGGCGTTACTTCAGTCGTCTTCCTCTGGCGCTCGCCTTCTTCAGAGTAGACCCTGGTTTGTATGCGGTCCCAATAACGGCTCTGCTTGGAATAGGCAAAGTAGTAAGGATGCCCCCAGGGATCCAACAATTGTTCTTTGGTGAGGTTGGCGGCCTTCAATACCGGCTCCAGTTCCGCATCGTTGCTTGGGAACCCGCCGGTATCCGCAAAATGCTGGGCCAGTGCCCGTTCAAGCTGGTCGGTCTCATCGAGAAAATAATGGATTCTTGAGAACCATTCCTCCAGATCGTCCCAGGAGCGTTTGCTGTTCGAGTCGAACCTTTTATCAGGGCCAGGGCTCTCGACGCGAATCCCGAAATATGCGCCGGAGACATCGAATTTATACGTGTATGGAGTGCCCCAGGGATCGCGCAATGAATCCAGATTGATATTGACGCCTTTCAGTTCATCGCGAAGTGTTGGATAGTCACGAATGTATTTTCCAGTGCGGGAATGGTAGCCGGCTACGGCCCGGTCGATTGCCTTGCCCACCCTGGCGAAATAGGGCCAATACAAACTACCGATGGTAAAGTCGTCGGCGGTGCCAGGCTGTTTGTCTACGCCATTGCTGACCAGAGACATCACGTCATAGACGCCGCGCACAGAAAATACCGGGCGATAGGGAACATCCCAAGGATCCAGCACGGCCCCACCCAGGCCAAACGCTTCCAGTTCTACGGAGAATTCTTCCGGGTACTTGGGATAAGAGCCTGTCGCTTTGTAAACCTTATCAAGAACTTCGCCTACCTGGCTTATTGTGCTTCTGGTGGCCGACAGGAAGTAATTCTGGGCTTCGTTCGAGTAATCAGGAGCGCTCCTGAGAGATTCGACCTGCGGAACCGTATAGTTCCCGTAACCATAGTTCCAGGAATTCCATGCATACCCGCCGGAGTGCAAGATGGCCTCCGCCACCAGATCAAGCCCTTGAGGGAATGGCTTGGAGGAATCAAGGTTGAGCAGGTTGCGATAGGTCACGCCGGCAACGCTGCTTTGGTAAATAGGATCAAGATAGTCAAAAACAGAAAAGCCAAAGCCGCGGCCAAAATCTTCATCGGTGCGGAACCTTTCGGCGACAGCGCGATCAAATACCAGGACGCCAAGGATGCTCTCGGCTGCATCTCCCTCCGGCGTGCGAACTCTGAGGTCACCGGTAGCAACTTCACCAGGGCGGAAGGTCGTATGCGCCAAGCGGAGGCCCACCTGCAACTCATGCTTGGCCGGATAGATCACGCGGACCATACCACTAAGCGCATGGCTTGCTCGGGGATTGCCTGCTTGATCCTCAGAGGTTTCGACAATCGCATGGGCGGCGATCTGCAATTCACCTCGAAAACGCGAATCGTAGGGCACGTCCACTTCCGCCCGGCCATGATCAGGGTGAACGAGCCGCGATATGAGCAGGCCCGCTTCTGCCGAGACAGTTACAACCATGTCTCCGACCTTTTCGTCGGTGATGGCAGTTACATGAATTGGTTCATCGGAACGGTAGAGCGAGTGATCAGTGCGCATTCGTATGTAATGACTTGGAGGCTGCAGGTAAACCTGCTCTTGAAACGTTCCCTGCCGGTGCTTTTCGTCAGCGGCATGTACAAGGAGAAGCGCAGAGCGCTGTACATAGTCAGAATAAGAGAAAGATCCGTTCCGCCAGGAATTGTAACTTCCATACCATTGTATCGACCGAAATGGGTTGTATTGATTGATGACCAAGAGCATGTCTTCCGGCAAAGGCGCCAAATCAAGCCGCCCCACGCCGAACTGGTTGGTGCGAAATTTTCCCAGCAGCCGGCGATGGGCAGCGTCTGGATGTTGGTCAAAGGCGCCTGCATCGTTTGGAAGAGCCGCCTCAAGCTCGCCTGTTGCAGACGCGGGGCTGCCGTCAGGGTAAGACGTGGTCACGTAGTACTGCAAAGGAGCATTCACGTTCAGGTCTCCTCCGGGGAACAGGTAGACATGAATCGGTTGTGCGCTGAGGCGCAGGGTAAAACGTCGCTGCTCGGTTCGTCCTGTAGAAAGATCGGTAACGTAGGCAGCCATGGGCAAGTCTGCAAAACGTTGAGGCATGGCAGGAAACCGGCCTTTGAGGCTGACCTTAATTGTGGATTTTCCAGCTTCGTCCAGATCGCTTTCGAGGGGCGAATTTTCCTGGAACTGCCATTTCTGGTCTTTGAAATTCCAATACCGGCCTGATGTCTCGACGACCTTGACTCGCGCCCGTTGTACCGGCTTGCCAAAAAGATAGTCGGCGCGCACTTCGACCGATGCATCGTCTCCAGGAAGATAGTAAGAATGGTCAGGAGTCGCAGTTACGGTGAATCCGGGTAGATCATAGCGGCTGAGGCGGACCTGCGAATGGGCATTGACATGGTCGTGTTGCTCTGAGGTTTCTGTTTCTGCCAGGATGGAGTAGTCGCCCAGGCGAATCTTCTCTGGAGTGTTCCAATCGGCGGTGGCCACGCCAAACTGCGACGTAACCAACCTGCTTCGAAACAGCTCATTGTTCTCCTGGTCCTTGATCAATACGGCTACTTTGGCTTCTTTCCAGGCCCGCTTGTCTGGACCAAAGGCGAGCACTCGTAAATGAACGGCCTGTCCGGGCTGATACAGTGGTTTGTCCGTGGTAACGGTCAAAGTAGGGCGGCGAACAAAATTGAAGTCAATTCTTTCCGGTTGGCTGTACTCTCCACGATGTGCTGTTGCGATAACCTTGCCGGAGTTGCTCGACAGGCTCTTGGGCAAATCAAACGTTGTCGAGGCGTAGCCAGATTCATCGGTTACGACTTGAGCAGCAGCATGAGCTCGCCCATCAATGAGGAGCTCAACATCGACTGGAATCTTGGCGCAAGGACGTCCGCTCAGAGGCTCATCGACGCGCAGATGGACCGGATATTTCGCGCCGAAGCTTACAGAAGTTGAGGCTGTCATCCGCACTTCAAAAGCATCTGTAATCAGCGGCCCTAACTGCACCATTCCCACAGGGTCTGGAATGTCTTTGTCGTTCAGGATGAGCATGTAACGAAGCCGGTACCAGCCCAGAACCGAGGGCGAGCGGTCGGGCAGTTCGTTGAGGCTCCACGGAATCTTGACGACGTTGCTGCCGGTTTCCTGATGAAAAGGAACTTTCCGCGCAATCTGGTGCTGGAGATTGCCGGAAATTAATTCAAGCTGAATGGTGCCGTCGAGCGTCCTGCTCGAGCTATTGATAATCGGCAACTCCAGTTCGCTCTCGGGTAGAAGATGGAAGCGGATCTTCGCCTCGTCAACACGCAGCGGGCCAGGATTCTGTTGGGCCGCAGGTCTCCCCAATAAAGAAAACACAACTACCAGCCATGCCGCGCAACAGCGGACTGTGCTCATGCGTTCTTCTCCTGTCATGTCCCCAGGACTTTTAGGAGTGATGCTTGGAATAAGAACGGGATGTGGCCGGGTTCTTGCACAAAAAAATTTCCACTTCGAATTGACGAAAGTCGCGCGGGCTGGCAGCCATGAAAAATTGCGATACAATCTCTCCTCGCTCACCATGACACCCAAAACACTGCTGGATGACCTGATATTTCCCGAAGGGCCGCGCTGGCATGATGGCGCTCTTTACTTTTCCGATATGCACGACAGCGTGGTGTGGCGACTTACACCTCAAGGCGAGGCTACAAAAGTGCTGGAGTTGCCTACCTTGCCCTCCGGCCTGGGCTGGACGCCGGATGGCGCGCTGCACGTTGTCTCCATGCTGGACCGGCGCTTCCTGAAGGTCAATGCAAAAGGAACTTCTACGGTCGCTGATTTAAGTTCCGTCGCGCCCTATCCCATCAATGACATGGTGATCGACCGCCAGGGCCGCGCTTATATCGGCACATTCGGCTGTGACCTGAACAATGGTGAAACGCCGCGTCCCACAACGTTGTTCTGTGTCTATCCGGGCGGCGAAATCAAAGTAGC
>DASZFK010000378.1:0-35233 GCA_035939855.1 Candidatus Angelobacter sp. | reverse complement strand
ATTCTTCAGCAGCAGAAAGCTCATCTTCAAAAATTCGATTGGCAGTCCGCAGTTTTTGGGCGCAGGATGCACAGGTAGCCGCATGTTGGATGTAGGTTAGACTCTCTGCTGGCGATACCCTTCCTCCGGCAACATCAAACCAAATATTTTCGTCGGGACAGTTCATAGATGCCCGTGCTGGCGGTTTGCGTGAAACCAACTCTGTGAATCTTGCATGAACCAATCGGTATTCTTCAACCAAGCTCCTGCACTCTTCACAGCGCCCAATATGGGACCACGCTCCTGGTGGCTCTCCAGTAGCCGGTTCGTCGCTCAGGCTCAAATCCTCAATCTGCTCTATGCTAAGGTGCCCGTTCTCCAACGGTCCTCCATCAATCAAACGGTTATGGGGCCGGGAATCCTTTTCCTCGGTTCTTGCCCCGGTCCTCTATGAGAATTCTCTTTATAAGCTTTGTTATCCGATAGATTACACTTTCAACTCCTTTGGGTGTCAGGTCGATACCGGGCAGCGAAGCTATCTCCTTTGCAGTGAACCCCTGCTGGTACCAAAGCCAGAAAATGGCTCTTTCTTTTTGCTCTAGGGAGCCGGAACCACGAGCAAGTAGTATCCGGTCAACTTTTTTAAAAAAAGCCTGATCCTCCATCTTTTCCGCTTGTCCAGTCCCGGTTTGCGCTTGGTTATTCGCGTCGTCGAGTGGCACGGTTTGTTCATTTTTCGGGACAAGGGAGCGCAACCGATCACAAGCAAGGTTAGCAGTTACCACTTTGAGATATCCCAGAAATGAGTTTGGGTGTTCCGAGCGGAAATTAGCCAGTATCGAATGATTATTGGCACAAAGTTTTAGATATGTTTCTTGAATCAAATCCTCGACTAGTTCAGGCGATCTCTGCGACCATTCATGGCAGCAGCGGACAACGACGCTTGCGATCAGTCTGTGAAACCGCCGAATGAACTCGGCCCATGCATCAGCATGCGAGCTTTTCGCGCACTCTTGCACAAGCTCGTCAATAGACATGGACTCATAGTTCATAAAGGAAGACTGGCTGAATTCTATATGTTATGTGGACCGGCGGGAAGAGATTATTAAATTCTTAAGATCAACCACTTGCATCGCAGGTTTATCGAAACCAAAAAGGATTTTTTCGACTCGGCCCGTTTTTAGGAATGACATTACATTCTCAGGATTCTAATTGCAGGTCAGACTGGTTATTGCCCGCAATGCAATCTGAAGCATTAGAACCGCTGTACAAATGCGCTTGTAGTCCCAATTGTCATTCTTCAAGGAGAAATGTGCCATGGATAACGTTTGTTTAGCCTCCGCAGATGGCCGGTTGCGTTCCACCCATTTCAGGGCCAGCGTTGCGGAAACGACTTTCCCAGTGTTCTATCGATCAATCAAGGGGTTTCGCTGCTCTATTTTTACAAAGAGGATTAGCATTGGTCTTCTGATGCTTACCACTTTGTTATTCTCGGGCTGCAGCGCGCACAAAAAAGGGCACAATGACTACCCATTGCTTGTGGACAGAGCAGAACTCAAAATACTAAAGGACCGCATCAGGCATTATCGCGAAAATCCAAACGAGGTTACCGCAGCAACAAGGAATGATTTGCTGGAAAGGCTGATCGGAGTCTCTGACGACCACTATATTGTCTTACGCAATAAGCTTCTCGACGGTCGCAACACTGTGGCATTTCTCGGTGAAGTTACGTCAACAACAATAAGCGCAGTTTCAGCGCTCATCGGGGATGCGGACACCAAGTCTATCTTGTCCACAGCTTCTTCATTAACTCAGTCGACGAACGTCAGCGTCGACAAAAACTTCTTCAAAAATGCTTCAACGGAAGCGATCGTTGCGAAAATGGACCAAATGCGAGCCGATCAACGGCGTCTTATTTTAACGAATGAGGAAAAGCCGGGATTGGATACTTATAGTCTGGAGGCAGCACTCAATGACGTTCGGCAATATGATGATGCAGGAACGATACAGAGAGCTGTCTTAGCAATTGGCGCCGACACAGCTAAACACAAGAATGACTCGGAAACGGCGACCCAAACCGCATTGACCGCACGGTAATAAAACGCCGCGGTTTGTATCAGGGCACGAATTTATTCGTGCCTTATTTTGCATATTTCCTGTCCGCTCTATGTTGTCTTTTCTTTCCGCCCAACGTCGTCTCTGCATTGGCGATGAGATGCGTACCGGTTGCATGCTTACGTAGCTATCGAGGGTACAATCGAACCATCCTGCACGGAGCGTCCCAATGCAACAAGCAGAGAACAGCCCTACTGAGCAACCCAGCCTGGCTTCAAAAGACCTGGTCGTCTTTTCCATTGTTCGCGATTCGAAATGCTCGGAATGCCAGCGGGAGTTATGGAAAGGAAGCTTACTGAGCATGGAAAAAGGCGCGCCATTGTGCATGGAATGCGCCGATCTTGACCATCTGGTCTGGCTGCCATCTGGAGACGCCGCTCTGACTCGCCGCGCCAAGAAGCACAGCAAGCTGTGGGCAGTCATTGTTAAGTTCAGCCGTGCTCGTCGACGTTATGAGCGGCAAGGGCTGCTGGTTGAAGAACAAGCTCTGGATCACGCCCAGGAAGAATGCCTGGCTGATGAAGCGTTACGGCAAGCTCGACGAGAGCGTGATGCGTTGCGCCGGGCTGATCAGGATGTGGAACTGGCTCAGTCCATGCAAGCCAAGTTAATGGAAATGTACCCAGGTTGTCCCGTGAAAGAAGCTGAATCCATCGCACGCCATACCAGCGTCCGTGGCAGCGGCCGCGTAGGTCGCAGCGAAGCCGGACGAAGCCTTTCGGAAGAAGCCCTTCGATTTGCAGCCGTTGCTCATATCAGGCATCGACACACCAAATATGACACCTTACTCATGGGGGGCTGGGATCGAACTTCCGCGCGGCGTGAGGTGCGCGACCAGATTGAAAAAGTCCTCACGCGCTGGACTGATAGTTCTCATGTCCATGCAAAATAGAAACTTCCTGTGTCAACGCAAAAAAGTGTTTGACACATTCCCGATCTCGCTCTCCCCCAAGGTCGTTCCAGGCTTCCCAATTTTCACGCCTGTTCGCCAGCGGCGCAGCCAGGCGTTTGAATGTAATACGCATTAGCTGACGGTGGGGGCAGATTCGACAGTGGCTTGGCCCGTGATGCAGCCTGAAAAGGCATGTACTCATAATTTTCGAGTGACGTACCTCCTCGATACCACCCTTTGTTTTCAGGACTTTGTCTCGTGTTGATCTCCAGTTGACCTCCAGTTGATCTGCGCTTTACTTCCGGTGCATTGCCCATTCGTCTGAAAGTCCGCTATTCAAAGCGCGAAAGGAGATTCACCATGAAACGGCTCCTCGCTTTACTGTTGGTGTTTGCAATCGGCTGCCCTGCCTGTCTTGCCGGGAACGGCCCGGGCCAAAAACATATCGAAATGATCACAGTGTTACCAGTTTCGGGAGTGGCTTTTGGACAGGCGGCGGATGCTCCGAAGGCAGGCACGTCCGCTCAGGCAAAGACCGAACCTCAATCTTCGGTGCAAAGCTCGGATCAAAACTCGGCCAGCGCTGGGCCGGGCTCCCAACTGGCCGTCCCTCCGGCTGGGGCGACGCTGGGTGAAGCTCCGGATCCCAATGCTATCGTCATTCCAGCAGGAACCAGGATTGCGCTCACGCTCAAGCAAGCCATCTCGACCAAGAATGCGCGGGAGGGCGATACCGTGTATGCGGAGACAGCGACTCCCCTCGTGCTCAACGAACGCGTCCTGGTGCCGGCGGGCACCTATGTTCAAGGAAGGATTTCCCATGCCGCGCGCGGCGGCCGGTTGAAAGGCCGGGCGGAATTGCGGGTGAACTTCACCTCAATCATCTATCGCAGCGGATACACGGTGTTGCTGGCGGCATCGGTGGAGAACACACCGGGCGCCGACAACAAGGGCATGAAGGATACGGAAGGCACGATCCAGCAGGACAGCGATGCGGGTAAAAAGATTGAAAAAGCCGCCAAGGCTGGAGTCTTTGGAGGTGGCGCCGGGGTGCTGGCGGGTGCGCTCTACGGAGGGCTGAATGGAGCACGAATCGGGGGTCCAGCGGGAGCGGCGGCTGGCATCGCGTGGGCCTTGCTGAAGCGCGGCAGCGATTTGAAGCTGGATGTCGGCGCCTCAATCGAGATGGAGATTCAGCGCGCTGTGCCGCTGGATATGAGCAGGATCACACCGGCAAGGGCTGCGCCGTAGCCTCTCAAGGTTGTTGTCTTATTCACTCCTACTTCAAATTGAAAGCGCGTTCACGTGCGCCCGATGCAAGTTCACCTGACCAGATACTTGTAGCTACGGTGAAACTCAGCGCCCACAGGTGCGTGTCTGGTTTGCTACAACGTGTCTGAAAATATACCTTCACAAATCAGAAGCTCTCGGGCAACATACAGTTTTCTTTTGCCAAAGAGTGTGGCCACTTATTTGCCACAGAATAGGTCATGAATAGATATATCGGCGTTCTGATTGCTGTACTGATGACAAACGCGTTTGCTCAAGTGGATTCCGCTTCTGCGCCAGCTACCACGCGTCCCGCGCCGGCAAGTAAGCCTCGCGGACCAGCAAGAGTCAGTTATTCGCTGACCAAATCAAACAACGGACCCTTCGATATCCTGCGGGCTACCTTTAATGGCAAGACTTCTCTGCTGATTAGTAAAAAGCGGGAGATGTGCCTGAAAATCCTGGCGACCAAAGACTTTGACGGTGACGGTCTTCCGGATGCTCTGGTGGAGAACATTCCCTTTTGCGGCGGAAACTGCTGTTCGAGCACTTTTTTCTTTGTCTCACCCCGGCCCGATGGGCACTTCGTCGTGAGCCGGGAATTTGCTGATTCATGGGGTGATCCGGTAATTGAACGATGGAAGGGCCGGTGGAGCGTCGTAGTTGTTTCTGACAATGCAGGAATGAATACCGACCCTCCTGTTGAGTTCACGCGCAGATTTGTCCTCGAAGCCGGAAAGCCAGTCAAAGTCGAGCAACACCGACGCAAAGATATGAAGAGCATTGTGGAACTGCGCTCCAACATGTTCGACAGCACGGATCCCGAAGCAACGCTCACGCTGGAATATGATTTGGACGGCGACGGCAAGAAGGACACGATCGTTGGCAAGTTTTGGGAAATATGGGGCAGCATGGTATGGACGGTACAGTTTGCCAATGGCAAAACATTTGACAGCCATGTCGGCTGCAGGCGAGTTGGAGTGCTAGCCACCAAGAGCAATGGCGTGAATGATATTGTCTGCAATCAAGACTCGGTTTTTCGCTGGGATGGAACTAAGTACATTGAGCCTACTGATTAAAGTCTGGCCTTTCTCAGCCTCAGCTTGAACGCATTCCTGAGTGGAACTTGCTACTCATTGATTGGTCGGGGCGCGACCCTGCCGGACGATCTTAGAACTTGCGATTTAATGGCAGTTAGCCGCGATGGTCGGAATCGAACTCCTTCAACCTATTAAAAAAAAATAAGTTACTGATTACGCGAGCTCATTAAGTTCACAGAGTGCAACAAGTCCCACAGTCTTAGCACAAATTAGCACAAAATCAGGGCGACCAGGGATGGGGAATACTGCTGCCGCGGATGCTGTGGGAGATTACAGTTTTTTCTTGCCAGTCGTGATGTATGCAACCTGAGCCTCAATCTTTGCAAGATTCTCTTCGGCAATCCGCAGATGCTCGGGCGTGATCGGTTGCGCGTAATAACGGGCTTGTCGGCTCACACGTTCCAAGGCCAGATATTCCTTAATGACGTTGCGAAGCTGAGGAATCCTGCTTATGTAATCTCGTCGTTCATCATGGTTAGTCGAGTGATAACCGTGGATCGCAAGATAAGACTCAATGATGTGTACGGTTACGTAGAAATATATGGTAACTGCCCAATCTAGAAACTCAGTTTTTGCGAGAGTTTCTGCCAATTTGCGGTTCTTGGCAGCTTGGGCGAGATGTTCGTCGCGACTTGGCAATTAAGCCGCTCGATTGAGTATTAACTGCCCGCTGGGCGTAACAACGTCAGTTGCTTTCCTTCCATTGAGCGGGACGATGTTGAAATCGAAAGAATAATTTGTAAAGCGATCCATGAGCCGTAATTGCACGTCACAAATACGATCTTCAACATCATAGTCCTTAGCAGGCACTGTAATCGTGATAGAAAACTTATTAGCTCGCCTGAGCAAAAAGGCCGATTCGATCTCCTGAATTTCGGAGAGCATTGCACGGATCGTAGCAGTTTCCACTTCTTGAGATGTGGCGGTGGAGGCCATCTTGTCTCCTGACATTTGCTGGTTCATGATTTTAACCCGAACTCTAAGAAAGTCATAGACAATGACTTGCAGTGTGCCTTTTCAATAACTTAGAGGTTGGATTCCGTGTAGCTGTTGGCTAATGCCGGAGCGCTATTGCCAAGGCTTCCTGAAAAAGTGAGAAATTTTGGAGGCGCGGGTCGGAATCGAACACCTCGGCCTCATTGAAAACACGCAAGTTATTGATTTGAAAAAGTCCTAAAAGTCCACAAGTTCCAGAAGTGCCAGAGTCTTAGCACAAATTAGCACAAAAATTGTGAAATTCGCCTACAATTTAGGCACATTTGCAAAGGGGCTGGCCATGATTTTGGATTACAAAGGGGCGTTGTGTCTGCGCCAACAATGAACTGTTCCCGTTGTGGAGTGCAGTTTGATTATGCTGCCCAGTTTTGTTCAAAATGTGGTGAACGATTGGAACTCCAGCGTGTCCTCTGCGATTTCGAGTATGGCGATTTGAGAGCCCGCATGCATGGAGCCTCCGTAATCGCACGCCTTGATAATTCCGTGTTTCAAAATATTCTGTCCGAACTCAACAGCTATTTAGCGAGTCTTAAACCTAAGTACGCCCTGGAGGCCGCTATGGCCCTTCAATCGGATGGCGTGCGCCTTCCAAGTGTTACACAAATACTCCTCAGCAACATGCGTCCAGAATCCTGGGCCGAATTCTCGGAAGAAGAGAGAAAACATTTGTTGGATGTGATGAGTACTTTCCGCAATGATCCTGTGGTGGCAAAGTGGCTGATGGAAGAAGGGCGGAGCGATTGGGCGTTGCGCGAAACTATTCTTTGTCTTTTGGGTGCCATTGGAGACCCAGAGACAAAACCTTTCGTAGCGTACTGGGCAACTCGTGGGGAAGCAGAAGCAGTTGCTGCTTTACAGTTGTTTGGAAAGGCCAAAGTAGCAGAAATTATGGCATTTGCAAAACGATATAAAAGATTAAGGTGAGCCAATGTCCAGGAGAATTTGTGATCTCTGCGGTAAGGAACGAGATGTTAGTGGTGGCAAGACGTGCGAGAGAGGACATTTTATTTGCAAGGATTGTGTGTACAGTGGCGTGATTTTTATTGCCGAAAGAGCACATTGCCCGATCGATAAGAAACCCTTACGGTAAAAGAAGTATTGGTCCAATGGTTGGCGTTTCGGCGCGAGGAAACCTCTCTACCCAGGATGTCCAAAACAACGAAATGCTCAGGAGACTGGGATCATTCATTTTGACAATAAAGATGCTCTATCTGCTGGGTATTTTTTTGGAGGCGCGGGTCGGAATCGAACCGACGCATAAAGGTTTTGCAGACCTCTCCCTTACCACTTGGGTACCGCGCCCTCACTTGAGGAACCCTCTGACAGCATAAACCCTCGCGACGGCGAGGGGTAGCGGGGAATTCTCGCTTTTTAGCTTTTTGGAGCGGGAGACGGGATTTGAACCCGCGACTTCGACCTTGGCAAGGTCGCACTCTACCACTGAGTTACTCCCGCTCGGAGGCTGTATTCGATTATATCCACATGAAAAACAAGGGTCAAACGAGCCACTTGGGCGCGTCTCCAATGCATGCTCCATTGCCAAAATTTCAAAAGGGGCAACCCACGCCTCCTCATTTACACTGTGAGGCTCATCTTCAACGAGCATCCACGATGAAAACCATGCGCGCAGTTTGGATATCCAGGCCGGGTGGGCCGGAAGTGTTGGAAGTCAGAGAAGTTCCCCAACCGGAAGCCATTGCCGACCAGGTTATGGTGCGTGTGCGTGCCTCCGCTTTGAATCGGGCAGATTTGTTGCAGCGGCAGGGGCGATATCCGGCTCCCCCAGGATATCCGCAGGAAATTCCCGGCCTCGAGTTTGCCGGCGAGGTGGCTGCAGTCGGTCCGCAGGTCAAGCAATGGAAAGTTGGACAACGCGTTTTTGGCCTGATTGCAGGCGGCGGACAAGCCGAATATGTTGTTGTCCAGGAGCGCCTGCTGGCGGAAATCCCAAACAACCTCGGCTGGCCGGAAGCTGCGGCCATCCCTGAGGTCTTTATGACCGCACACGATGCGCTATGGAAGCAGGCCGGCTTGCGTCCGGGAGAGACAGTTCTGATTCATTCCGTAGGCAGTGGGGTTGGTTTGGCTGCCATCCAGCTCGTTCGAGCGATCCAGGCTGTCCCTTTCGGCACCTCTCGCACGGCGGACAAGATTGAGAAAGCGAAGAACGAAGGACTGGAAGCAGGTCTTGCCCTAAAAGATAACTTTGATGACTTGGTATCAGCAGCCGAGAGATGGACGAGCGGACGAGGAATCAACGTGGTGCTCGACCTGGTGGGCGGCCCGTATGTGAAGGCCAGCCAAAAAATAATGGCGACCAAGGGAAGAATCATTCTTGTCGGAACCGTTGCCGGTGGCTCCTACGAACTGGACTCGCGTTTTGTTATGAGCAGGCGCCTTGAAATTCGGGGTACGGTGCTTCGGGCGCGTCCTCTCGAAGAAAAAATTCAGGTGACACAGGCATTTGCATCAGAGGTGGCTCCACTCTTCGCGAGCGGAGTTCTTCATCCCAATATAGACAGCACATTCAAAATGACGGAAATCTCCAAGGCCCACCAGCGGCTTGAATCCAATGAAACTTTTGGCAAAGTGGTATTGGAGATCGCCTAATATCTTTACGCCGTCTCTGTCGGACAATAAAACAACCTCGCCGGAAGGATGTTCCGGGGTTCGAAGTCCTGGTAGACCTGGTTGAAGCATTCCCGCAGGTACGGCAACACGGTGCGTGAGAATTGATAAATCAGTACTGCGCCTCCGGGATTCAGGGCGTTGCGCGATTCCCGCATGATCTTGGCTCGCAAGGTGTCGGACATGGGGCTGAAAGGAATACCGGAAATGATGTAGTCGGTGCCTTGGAGGCCTAATTTCTTCAGTTCGGGGCGTACGTGCTCCGCTGATCCATGGACCACATGCAGCCGTGGATCAAGAAACGAACGCCGCATGTAGCGGACGAAATCCTCATTCATCTCAAAGACCACAAGCTTGGCCTGCGGCGACATCCTGCGCAGAATATGAGCTGAGATCGTTCCCACACCTGGGCCGTATTCAACAATGGTTTGTGCCCGGTCCCAATCGATCTTGCGCAGCAGCCGGTCAATCAGAAAACGGGAGCTTGGAATGATGGAGCCCAGCATCATGGGATGCTGAAAGAAATTCTTGGCAAACAAAATTGTCTCTTCACCGCGCGAGGTTTTGGATTGGAACATTCTGTTTGGGGTTTATCCTTTCGGCTTCCTGCCGTCACCTCAGGGCAGGCTCCTTGAGTTTTATGTCAATTCAACAGATGCTGCATGTCTCCACGTTGGATTGTCTTCAGACCTTTTGTGGACCAGTTACAATACTAGCTTGCTTTCTTAGATGTAAAGGGTAAGAAATGTGTTCCGGTCTCGATTACGGTTTTCCAGATCTGCAGGTAAGGGCGGCTTCGATGGCGCGGGACAACTGAAGGGCCGAGATAGGTTTCGATAAGTAGCCATCCATGCCCGCTTCAAGGCATTGCTCGCGATCGCCGATCATGGCGTGAGCGGTCATGGCGACGATAGGAATGTGGGAGCCTGTGGCCTTCTCGTGGGCGCGAATGAGCGCCGTTGCTTCCAGTCCATCCATCTCCGGCATCTGCACGTCCATAAACACCAGATCGAAAGGATTTTTCTCAACAGCAGCCACTGCTTCTTTGCCGTTTTCAACGATGACTGCGGTGTGTCCGAGATGTTCCAGCAGCTTCACAGCCAGATGTTGATTGATGTGGTTGTCTTCCGCCACCAGGATATGCAGAGGATGATTGCCATTCCAGGCTGCCGCAATTTGCGGGTCCAGCGCAGCATCCCGGCTCTCTTTGCGAGCTGTTGATTTCGGTTTCTCAAAATAAGCGAAGAAATGGAAGGTGCTGCCCTCGCCCGGCTTGCTTTCGGCCCAGATTCTTCCTCCCATCAATTTAACCAGGCGCGAACAAATTGAGAGTCCGAGTCCGGTGCCGCCAAACCTGCGTGTCGTCGATCGGTCGGCTTGTTCGAAGGGTGCAAAGATTGCTTCAATCTTGGTCTCAGGCACGCCAATACCGGTATCCTGAACCGAAAAATGCAGACAGGCTGTTTCCAAATTTGATCCTTGCGGAACAGCTTTGACTGAAACCATGACCTCGCCGTGCTCGGTGAACTTGATCGCATTGGCAATCAGGTTGATGAGGATTTGCCGCAATCTGCCGGCATCCCCAACCAGAGTGTCTGGGAGCCCATCTTCAATCGTCAGAGTGAGCTTAAGTCCCTTTTGTTGAGCGGGCGGCGTCAATAGTTTGATCGTGATCGGCAGGAACTCAGACAAAGAAAAGGGCGCCGGATCCAAGGTGAGCTTTCCGGCTTCAACCTTGGAATAATCGAGGATATCGTTGATCACAATCAACAACGAATCCGCTGAGACCTTGGCCAACTGAAGATATTCCTTCTGCTCGGGCGACGCACTGGTCTGGAGGGCAAGTTCTGTCATGCCAATGATTCCATTCATTGGGGTCCGCATCTCATGGCTCACATTGGCCAGGAACTCGCTCTTGGCATGGTTGGCAGATTCGGCAGCCTCGCGAGCGGCTTGCAACTGGTTATTGACGGTTCTCAACTCCGCGGTGACTTGTTCTTCCAGGCGTTTCTGCTCACGCAGGATGCGGATCATTCGCCATTTCCAATACCAGGCGATGCCTAGCGCCAGCAGCACCAGAACCTCAAAAAGACGAAACCAGGTAGTTTGCCAAAAGGGTTGGACTACAGAAAAAGAAAGCTCTGCCGGCAGGCCCCAATCACTTCCAGGAACTCTCGCCATCACCTGAAACGCATATTGGCCTGGCGATAGGTGCGGATAGCTTATTTCACGATCATGCGTCTCTCTCCAGGTGTCCTGGAGTTTTCCCAGACGATAACGGAATTGAACTTGGTCCTCGTGCCGGTAGGTCAGCGCCGTAAATTTGATGACTGTTACCCGGTCGGCATACTTTGTGGTCAATGGTCCCCACTGATATGGGTTGGCTTCCAGTACGTGCCAATCATCGCTGGGGTTTTCAAATTGCACGGAGGTCAGCAGGACTTTTGGCGGGGCCGGCGCGGCGAAAGTCTTAGGCGGATGAAAGCGGGAAAGGCCACGACCAGTACCGATCCACACATCTCCATTGGGCTCCGCCAAAAATCCGTTGAGGTTCGTGTCTTCCCAAACTAAGCCGTCGGCGCGGCCGTAGTGAAGCCATTTCTGTTGACACAAAACATCGATACCCCGGTCAGTACCAACGTAGACTGCGCTTGTTGGGCTGCCGCCGATAAAGTAGCTGTTATCTGAATAGAGTCCGTTTTGATGGTTGTAATGCGTGATTGCTAAAAGTTTGCTCTGATCGTCAAATTCCAGGCGGCTCACGCCCAGCGGGTCCGCATAGCCGATCCAGATTGCGCCATCCGCGGCTTCAGCCACCGAACGAACCTGGTTGGCTGCCAGGCCTTGCTCGGTCTTGTATCGAGACCATTGGCCGTTTCTGAGGCACGCCAAACCATATTTGCCAGGCGCCCACATCCGGCCTTGCCTATCGACGATTGGCTTGAAGAAAACTTCATCCGGTCCGCCACCCGGGACAGCGATTTGCTCATAATGAAGCGCGGGGTTGTGTTGCGAAACGGGACCACTGCGGAAGAGGCCGCCATTTACAGGGGTTGCCCAAATGCGATCTTCCGCGTCGACAAGTACGCCCAAAACGCGATCGTTGGAGAGGCCGGATTCGCGGCCGTAGGTAGCAATCACCTTGCCTTGGCTGCTGAGACGCGAAATACCTCCTGGAAAGGAAGCCACCCATATTTCCCCGCGACGGTCAATGGATACCGCAGGCGTCATCTCGGCGCGAAGCCCATCGCTTTCATGCCAAGCGCGCCATTTGCCGGTCTTGGGATCCATTGCATTCAAACCATGATGGGTACCGACCCAAAGCACGCCGTGTGCATCCTTGGCCATGCCCCATACGCGATCGTTGGAAAGTCCGTCGAGCCGCGTCCAACTCTCCCATTGCTGAAATCCCAGCCAGCGTTGAATCCCCATTCCGCGCAGGCCGACCCATAAAGAACCCTCGTGGTCTGACAAAACACAACAGACCGAATCAGATGCCAAGCCGTTGGTTGAATCGACGGTTCGCCATGCGCCGTTTTCATTGATGGCGAGTCCCGTGTCGAGGGGTACAAAGATGCCTCCGTCGGGAGACCGGGATAAAACCCCGATTGTTCCCGTGGCCGGCAGGCCGGAGTCCCTTGAGATAAATACTTCCGTTCCCTTGACCAGCTCGAACAGGCGTCGCAGGCTGCGAATCCAAAGATTCCCTTGAGCGTCAGTGAGGATCGTATCCCATCGCTGTTCCGGGAGTTGGTATTGCGCATCGACCCTTACGGCGCGATCGGAATCCAATCGGCACAAACCGGTCTCGCAACCGAACCACACCCTTCCGTTGTTATCCAGTGCAACGCTGCGCACAGGCTTATTGAAAAGCCACTGAAAATCGTAGCCGGAGCCGACTTTTCGACGCTCGACTCGGGCGAGCCCGTTCTTGCTCGCAAGATACAGGCGGTTTTGCTGGTCTGAAGCCAGCGTGGCCGCGCCTATGATTTCTATTGGTTTCTGCGCATCAACCGCTACAAAATGGCCGGCAACCCGGCGCAAGAGCCCTTGGCGGGTAGCGATCCACAACGTCCCATCAGCGGATTCATGAAGGGATTGAATGTTACTTCTGTTGACGAGCGCATCTTTGGCTCCGAATTCCCGAAATGTTTTGCCGTCGTACCAGAAGAGTCCATTGTCGGTCCCAACCCAAAGCAATTGATTTCGATCTTGCAATATGGCGCTGACCGAAAGATTCGTCAGGCCCTGGTCCTCGGCATAGTTCTTGAAGTTGTAGTGTTGAGCCCAGACTCGCAGCGGGGCCACCGCCAAAAGGCAAACAAGAAATACGGCCATCCGGCTCATTTGTGTGTTGGGCGCAGACTTCCATTGCCGCACGGCGGTGGATAAAAGTTCTTTGAGATGCTGCGCAGCCAAGATGGCGTCTTTTCCTTTCGCCCGGAGCGTGCACCACTTGGAAAAACCCCGGGAGCATCAGCCGAAATCTTAGATACTGCTTATCTAAAGGGGAGATTTATGGGGTACTATACCACTCTTAGGACCCTCGGAAAACCAGAAATAAGGGCCAAAATGGACTCTATTTCGGGAATGTCGGCAAAGGCTTAAACGCCACATTTGTTGGACTATTCTAATCAATGGCGCGGCGGGGCTTGCAGTTTTTGTCCTCCCACTTAAGTAAGGATCCTAATGTCCGATAAAGAAAGTGCAAGCCAAATATCAGGACTGCAATCCTTCAAATTCCAAGGGGATAAAGAAACATGACAACCGTGCTTTTGGTTGAAGACAGTAAAGTTCTGCAACTCGCCAGTCAACGTATGCTAACCAAGGCCGGATATCGAGTACTGACTGCCGAGGACGGTGAAAGAGCGGTCGCCATTGCCAGCGAAGAAATGCCCGACATCATCCTTCTCGACATGATGCTACCCAAGCTAAGTGGACCGGAAGTACTCAATTGCCTCAAAAAGAACCCTTCCACGGCTCACATCCCTGTGGTTGTTTTGACGGGTCTTTCGAAAAAGAACGAGTACAGACTACGGAAAGAGGGGTCTGCGGCATTCGTTGAAAAAAGCCAGTCTACCAACAATCCAAGCGTGCTCCTGCTCACCATCGAACAGGTTTTGAACGACGCTGCCAATGGAAAAGATGTGTTTGATGGGATTCCATTGGAAGTCGAAAAGCCCACGGTGGCTCTGCACCAATAATCTTCCTTTGCGCCCTTTGCGTCCATTGCGGTGTAATGTTTTAGGAAGATGAACGCATTGCTTAGAGTCGAGCATCTGGCGGTGCGCTTTGCCACTCAGGCAGGCGAACTGGCCGCCGTGCGTGACTTAAGTTTCAGTATTCCGGAATCCGGCACGCTGGGCCTGGTGGGTGAATCAGGTTCGGGCAAGTCAGTCACATCGCTGGCAATCATGAGACTATTGCCGGTCCAGGCGCAGGTGAGCGGTCGAATATTGTTTGCGGGCGAAGATGTGTTGTCTTTGCCGGAGAAAGCCATCCAACGACTGCGCGGATCATGTATCAGCATGATTTTTCAGGAGCCTATGACGGCCCTGAACCCGGTGATGCGAGTCGGCGACCAGGTGGCGGAGGCCGTGCTTGCCCATCATCATTTGAGCAAGTCCGATGCCTGGCAGCGCGCATTGTCTGTTTTGCGTGAGGTTGCGATTCCCGATCCGGAGCGTCGCGCTCGCGATTATCCTCACCAACTCTCCGGGGGGCAACGGCAGCGCGTGATGATCGCCATAGCCCTGATCAACCATCCGCAACTCTTGATTGCCGATGAACCGACAACCGCACTGGACGTAACCATCCAAGCCCAGATTCTGGAATTGCTCCATACATTGCGTGAAAAGTACCGGCTGGCGATGCTATTTGTATCTCATGATCTGGGAGTCGTTTCCCGCATTGCCGATCATGTGGCTGTCATGTATCGAGGAGAACTCGTGGAGATGGGGCCCGTCCAGAGTATCTTTACCTTGCCTGCGCACGCCTATACACGCGGCCTGATCGGCGCGATTCCGACTTTGAAAACTGATCGTTCCAGGCCTTTGGTAACTGTGGAAAAGCAAGACCAGATGCGAGACTCCTTGGCGCTTCAGGAAGTTGGTCCGGGACATTGGGCGCGCGTCGCTCCCCACAATCAGTTTTGATGGTTTAGACTTTTGGTTGTCTGTGCGAATTCTTGTTCTATCCGATATTCACGCCAACCAGGAAGCGCTGGATGCCTGCCTGCAGGCTGCGCCCCCCTGCGACCAGGTTTTCAATCTTGGGGACATTGTCGGCTATGGCGCCAACCCCAATGAAGTAATAGAAAAGGTGCGGACGCTGGGAAAGGTGTTTGTACGAGGCAATCATGACCGTGCCTGCTCGGGGATGATCAGCCTCGACGGGTTCAATTCCAACGCCGGGCTGGCTGCTCTCTGGACCCATAACCATCTTAGCGACGAAAACCTGGATTTTCTGCGGCAGCTACCTAAAGGCCCGCTCCACGGAATGGAACATGTCACACTTGTACACGGTTCGGCGCGCGATGAAGATGAATACGTTTTGGTGCTCCACGATGCCCAGCCGCTACTCTCTGAAACCAATACGCCGTTAACCTTCTTTGGCCACACCCATATTCAATGCGGCTTCTCGGAAGAGAACAACCATCGCTGGCAGACTTTAATGCCGATTTATCGCTCGATCACCGGCACGCAGCACTTCATGTTTCATCTGCGTCCGGGGGCGCGTTACCTGATCAATCCAGGGTCGGTAGGCCAGCCACGCGACAACGATCCCCGCGCTGCATTCCTGGTTTATGACGTTGACGAGGGTTCGATTACCTTTTACCGCGTCCCCTACAATATTTCCGCAGCGCAAAAGAAAATCCACTCTGCCGGCCTTCCTGAGCGGCTGGCGGAGAGACTCGCGGAGGGACGTTGAGCCAAGAGAACTTGTTTTCGCACACAGCCCCGCCATCGGAAGTGGTGATCGCCAACATTGACGGCGGCTCCCGAGGAAACCCCGGCCCTGCGGCTTATGGCGTGATCGTTCGCGACAGCAAAGGAAAGATTTTGAGAGAACTGGGAGAGTACCTGGGTCTCCAGACGAATAATTTTGCGGAGTATTCCGGATTGCTGGCCGCCCTGGAATATGCCCATAAGGAAAAAATCCCATCCTTGAAAATACTCAGCGATTCCGAGCTGCTGGTAAAGCAGATGAAAGGGCAATACCGGGTCAAGAGTCCTGGGCTGGTTCCCCTCTTTGAACGCGCCCGAGCGCTGGCGCGACGTTTGCCGAAATTTTCCATTGAGCATGTCCGGCGGGAGCGAAACCGGGAGGCGGATCGCATGGTCAACCAGGTGTTGGATCAACAGGAGCGGAGACTCTGATGAAGCGCCAAAATTTCTCGAGCGGAACCAAGTGGGAGCCTATTGTCGGTTACTCGCGAGCTGTCAGGGTGGGCAACGTCGTCCATGTTTCCGGCACTACGGCCACGGGCGCCGAAGGCCAGATTGTTGGCGTTGGAGACGCTTATGCGCAGGCGGTCCAAACGCTTCGCAACATCGAAGCTGCGTTAAAGCGTGCTGGAGCAGAGTTGAAAGATGTTGTCCGCACGCGCATGTATGTAACCAACATCAAGGACGATTGGGAAAAAGTAGGCAAAGCCCACGGTGAATTCTTTGGGCAAATTCGCCCTGTAACTACCTTGGTCGAAGTCTCAAAACTGGTATCGCCAGAGATGCTGGTGGAAATCGAGGCCGAAGCCTTGATTGCTGAATAATGCGGCGTCGAACGAACCGAAGCGTAGTGGTTTATGAAGGGTGGGTTCTTGAGAAATCCGTATATCAGGAGTGAGCATCAGAGAAAACAGGGGTATTCCGTTATGCCTATCCTGAACAATGCTATCAGACTGCTCGAAAAGCCTTTGCCCAAGGTGATTTCGCCCAAGACTCATGCCGTCGCCGACTATTCGATAGCCTTGCTATTCCTGGTTGGAGCAGGTCTGTTCTGGAAAAAAAGCAAGCGGGCGGCGATCGGTTCGCTGATCTGCGCAGGCGCGGAAGCGGGTATAGCGGCGCTTACGGATTATCCCGGCGGGCTGAAACCTGCCATCAGCTTTCCACTGCATAAAAAATCGATTATGGTTTTTCCAGTATGGTAGCCACCATGCCCGAGTTTCTGCGATTCGAAGATCAAAAAGAGAAGTCCTTTTTCCACCTGCAGTCTGCTGTCATCGCGGGCGTCACAACCCTTACCAATTTCGAGCCGCAGCAAATCCCCGGAGAACAAGAAAGCCTAAGCGACCCATCGCAACTCAAAGCCGTCTGAGCCAGTGTAATGCTAAAATAATTGCAAGTAGTTGAAAGCCACGCACGAATGGCGGTGTAGCTCAGGTGGTTAGAGCGACGGTCTCATAATCCGTAGGTCGTGAGTTCGAGTCTCACCGCCGCCACCAGGTACCCGTTTAGCCCAACATATTGCGGTGCTGAACGGAGAACCACACAATTCCCAGCAAACTGACGTATCGGATCACGGACTAAAATCCGTAGGGCGAATTCGCGTCTTTCTTTCGCGTTGACGAAGACCTTTTCTGTAACTACAGTGTAGCTACAGGCAGAGTTCAACCCTTTATCCTTTGTGCGCCTCCACAAGTTTGCAAAATTCCGGGGCTGCGTTCTTTAAGGCTGAAATAACATAATCTCTAGCCTGCGCGATTCCCGCTGCCTGATCTTCGAGTTTTTCCAAAACCAAGAGCGGGTAAAGATGGTATTGATGAATCAGGAAATCATCCGCCGTCTGGCAGAGCACTCCAAATTTGTCCAAGCAGTCTTGAGGAAAGTGTTTCGTGTTTTGTGTGACGACTGCATTTGCACGCGCTATGATCGCGACAGCTAATACATGCCTGTCGTCCTCGTCTGGAATGCATTCGGCTGCCCGCAATAGCTCGCGAGGCACTCGAACCGTAGCTTCTGGGAATGCTTCGCGCATTTGGTTCAGCCGCCATGCGATTTCCTCGTCAGTTCTGTAGCGCTTGGTTTTTAACGCCCTTGCTACTTCGCCCAAAATCTCATCACTCCACAACGGACGATACATTGCCGGTTCTTCCGCAAGGCGCAGCAGAAAGTCACACAGCGCCACGGGCACAAGAACACAGGCATCCGGCACGGCGGAGTATTCACTTTCCTGCGTGAAAATCATCCGGGACCTTGCCGTAGTCACCCTTTACGAATTCTTTTCTAGCCAGATCATCAAGGGTCTTTCTCCGCGCATTATCACGCTTTGCTTTATAGGCAAGCACGTCGCGCACATATATGCGCCGGTGCGTACCAGCCTTATGGAATGGAATTTCTCCTTTTTCGAGGAGTTGAATGAAATACTGTCTGGATACACCAAGCACTTTGGCAGCCTCTACAGTGGTAAGTTCATGTTTGCTTTGCAAGATCGTGACTGAATGACCAGCCTTCAGATCGGCCAACAGTCGCAGCAGAAATGAATAAATGTTGTTCGGCAGGAACTCCGTTCTTCCGTCAGGGCCAACGAGTTTGGCTTCAGCTTGCCGGAGTTTGTCGTAAATCTGCTTGATCTCATCCTGTTCTTGAACAGAGAAGCCGACTAGGGCCGAGGGCGACATTTCTGTCTCCTGAGACATAATTGATTTCTCCTTTCGTGGAATCCGGCTGCCGGGTAGCTTTGTGTCAGTCGAGACTCTCTACGATTATGATTTATTAAACGCTATAAACACAAGAAATTAGTTGCACTTAAAGATATCGGTCTTTCCTTTGCGGCCTTCGCGTCCTTTGCGTGAACCGGTTTTTGGTTGTGCCTTCGTTACGGGTATGCCTCTGCGGATGCAGGCGTACTTTGATATGGCTGAATCTTCCGGGTGCTGGCGTTCCATCATCTTAAAAGTGCCGATGGCTACATCGATCAACTCAAGATAAATAAGCGATGCTGAACTCGCAGCTATTATGGATCGCAGTTGTCGGCGAATCAGTCGAACAAGCAATTCCAGGTTCAAGTTAGGTAGCTATAGCCAGCAGCTAGAAGCCAGCAGCCACCAGCTTCCCGTGCGATACTGAAAACATGGCTCTGGCTGATCCGAAATTCATCAAGGTAAACACTACGGCTGGTACAGGCGTGGACATTGATTGGAGAGATGGCCATGTTTCGCACTTTACCTTTCAGTGGCTGCGTGATGCCTGCCCTTGTGCGACCTGCGATGAAGAAAGAAAAAAGACAAACCGGCGGCCTGGGGAGCCGGTTCAGCAAGCCGCATCGCTTCTTCCTCTTTATAAAGAGAAGCTTCGTCCCAAGGAGGTGCAGAGCGTTGGCAAATATGCGATCTGCTTTCACTGGAACGATGGCCATGAAACCGGTATTTATTCCTGGGATTACCTGCGTGCCAACTGCCAGTGCGCCGAGTGTAAGGCCCAGAGTGCGCAAGATTCTTCAGATTGAAAGTTGATGGAAAGCCGCAGCGTCCCTTTGAGCCTCTTACCGCTTAACCGCGATAAAATTGATTACGCTACCCAAGGAATTCGTGGATCTTCTCGACCAACTTAATCCGCAGCAACGCGAAGCGGCTGAAGCCGTGGAGGGTCCCGTGTTGATCCTGGCGGGCGCGGGCAGCGGCAAAACCCGAGTGATTACCTTCCGTATTGTCCATTTGATTGAGAACCTCGGCGTGCAGCCTGATTCGATCCTGGCTGTGACTTTTACTAACAAAGCTGCAGCCGAAATGGTGGAGAGAGTCGAGCATCTGCTGGGCGGAAGGCTGCTGACCAAGCCGCTCATTTCTACATTTCACTCGTTTTGCGTTCGGGCGCTACGCCGCGACATCGAGGCTCTTAAGGTTGCTTCCAAAGCAGGTTACAGGAAAGATTTTGCCATTTACGACGAGTCCGACCAACAAAGTGTAGTAAAAGCGGTAATGAAGAGGTTGGGCATCGACGATAAACAACACAAGCCCAGCGCCGTTCTCGGACGCATCTCCTGGGCCAAGAATCACATGCTCGAGCCGCAGGAGATGTACCTGCAATCCGGCGACCCGCTTACCGAAAAGATCGCGCACGTCTATGAGGTCTATCGCCAGGAGCTGCGCAAGGCCAATGCCTTGGACTTCGACGATCTGCTTCTGGAGACCGTGCGCCTGCTTCAAGCGTCGCCTGAGGTTCGTGAACGCTACCAGCGCCGGTACCAATATCTGCTGATTGATGAATACCAGGACACCAATCGACCACAATATCAATTAATCAAATTATTGGGTGGGGGACATCACAATGTTTGTGTCGTCGGCGATGAGGACCAGTCGATTTACTCATGGCGGGGCGCCGATATCCGCAATATCCTGGAATTCGAGGAAGATTTTCCCGAAGCCAAGATCATCCGCCTGGAACAGAACTATCGCTCTACTCAGAATATTCTTCAGGCGGCCTCGGCTGTGGTGGCCAACAATGTGCGCCGCAAGGGCAAAACGCTCTGGACCTCGCGGCAGGGCGGGGCCAAGCTCGGATTCTACGAAGCTCCAGACGGCGAGAACGAATCTTTGTTTGTTGCCGACTATGTCTCGCGTTACCTGAAAAAGGTTGCGGAAGAAGGTCATGAAGGCCTGCGCGTGGCCGTGTTGTATCGCACCAACTCGCAATCCCGGTTGATTGAAGAAGCTATGCGGCGCTACCAGCTCAAATACCAGGTGGTAGGCGGATTTTCATTTTACGAGCGGGCCGAGATCAAAGACATGATCAGCTATTTGAAGCTGATCAACAATCTTCACGATTCCATTGCTTTGCTGCGCGTCATCAATACTCCTGTGCGGGGCATCGGAAAGAGCACCCTGGAGACGCTGGAACGGCTGTCTCTCGAAACCGGCATTTCTTTGTGGAGCGCCGCGGGCGAGGCCATCGAACGCAAGCTGCTTCCTCAGCGTGCTTTGGCTGCTTTGAAAAGTTTCCGTGAATTGATCGAAGATGCCAGAGCCATGCTGCTTGGAAGTTTTGCCGAACGGCTCACGGAAACTGCCGTCCCAGATCAGCAGCAAGCCCAGCCGCGTCAGGAAGATGACGACGTTTCGTTTGAGACGGCAGAGTTGGGCGAAAACATCAGCTTTGATTTTGGTCCGAGTCTTGATTCTGAAGAACTTCAAGCTCAACAAAAAGAGGACACCGATCCTGTTGAGGGATTTCGCTCTCCCGGCGGTACTGCTTCCATTCCCGAGGTCCTGAAATTCCTGCTGGATCGAACTCTCTATATCAAGCAGTTGGAAGAAGAGGCTACGCCAGATTCCCTGGGACGGATCGAGAACCTGCGCGAACTGGTCAATGCCGCCATGGATTCCCGCGACCGTGGCGAGACGCTTGCCGAGTTCCTCGACCACGCTGCCTTGGTCAGCGACGTCGACACTTATGATCCGCGCGGCCAGGTGACCCTGATGACCCTGCATTCGGCTAAAGGGTTGGAATTCAGCCTGGTACTTCTGATTGGGCTGGAGGAAGGTCTCTTCCCCCATTCCCGCACCTTTAACGATCCAGACCAGATGGAAGAGGAGCGCCGCCTCTGCTATGTAGGCATGACTCGCGCTATGGACCAGTTGGTGCTGACTCAAGCGCGCTATCGCCGCCGCTATGGCACCGATATGCCGGAAGCCAGCACGCCTTCACGATTCCTCGAGGAGATTCCCGTTCAGTTAATCGAGGAGCTTGGCGCATCTCGTTCCCGCTCCTACACGGAGGCATCTCATCGAAGCCAAGATGATGAGTACGACGAGCACTACAATTATGAGGATGAAGACCAGAGCGCTCCTCTCCGCCATACTGCGCCCCGACAGAAAGCAAAAAGCTCGTACTCCGGTCCCAAATACAATTCCATCGACAACATTGCCGAGTTTTTTGCATCGCGGGGCAAGAAGTTCACGCGCCCCCAAGTCCCCGTTGAGGAACCGAAGGACAGGCGTTTATTCAAGCCCGGCCAGCGAGTAAGACATCCCAAATATGGCGAAGGCACGGTCTACCAGCGCGAGGGTGAGGGAGAAAACGCCAAGCTTACGGTACAATTCCTTCGATTCGGGTTGAAAAAGCTGGTCGAGAAATATGCCCAGTTGGAGAAAGCGTGAAGAGTTAAAACCCAAGAATTAACCGCAGAGGCACAACATAGCCACAACCAAAAACCGTTTTACCACAGA
Source organism: Candidatus Angelobacter sp. (assembly GCA_035939855.1). Taxonomy (GTDB): domain Bacteria; phylum Acidobacteriota; class Terriglobia; order Terriglobales; family Acidobacteriaceae; genus Angelobacter. The sequence goes on along the minus strand of DASZFK010000378.1, from coordinate 13,086 downwards.
GGCCACAGAGGAACACAGAGGAAAACAAGCTCACCGCAGGGAGCGCAGAGAAAAGGCAGAGAAGGATTGATTGGTGGGATGAATGAATTTTGTGAGAAAAAGCAAGATTCTGAGGTAATGAAAACGCAGAGACCGCACAGCAGCATAGCCGCAGCCAAAAACTTGCCACTGATGAAACTGATGAACGCTGATTAACTTTGGAGCGATAAAAATTCTTCGCGGCCCGAAAAGAAAATGATAGCGATAGCAGAGAGACCAAAAGTTTGGCTAGAAGCTAGTAGCTAGCAGCTAACAGCTAAGTACTAAATACTGAATCCACTGAGGACATAATGGCAAATACCAAAGCACTGACGAAGGAAGAACGTAAGAAAACAAAACGAGCCTCTCGCAAAAAACAAGTTCCAAAGAAGCCCAGGGAATACGCGCGCGGCTCGAAGAAGCGCAAGGTGAAAAAGATGGCTCGTGGACAGGCTAAGCGTTAAGCGTTTAGGTTAGGGCCGTTGAACTTAATCTCAACGGCCCGATTCTATAATTATTCGAGATATCAAAAGCTAGAAGCTAGGAGCCAGCAGCTAGAGCTAATCCACAAGGAGGCCTTTCTGGCCAGTCAATTTTTCGCCAAGAAGTCCATTGACAAGCTGATTTCCGACTCCGAGCAGCCTGAGCATCGGCTGAAGAAGTCACTGGGGCCTTGGTCCCTGACTGCGCTGGGCATTGGCGCAATCATCGGGTCGGGAATCTTTGCCCTTACAGGGACGGCTGCTGCGGGGGAACACGGCGATCCCTCATTTTATAAAGCGCAGGTCTTGGATCTGTTTTTACACTTCATCCATCATGGCAGTTTTTCTGGTGTCGTAATGTATGGGCGTCCGGCTGCCGGCCCCGCTATTGCCATTTCTTTCCTGCTGGTTGCAGTTGCCTGCGCCTTTGCAGGCTTGTGCTATGCAGAACTGGCATCCATGATTCCAATCGCCGGTAGCGCATATACCTACAGCTATGCAACGCTCGGCGAACTGATTGCCTGGATCATCGGCTGGGACCTGATTCTCGAGTATGCGGTGAGCAATGTAGCGGTGGCTGTCAGTTTCGGGGGGTATCTAAAGGCGCAACTAGCTTCGTTCCATATCATGCTGCCAGACAAATGGTCGAGCCCTGTATGGACTCCCGACGGGTGGAGCGGCGCTTATTTTAATTTTCCCGCTTTTCTCATCGTTTTTGTCCTGACCGTTCTGCTGGTCAGAGGTGTGCGCGAGGGGACACTGGCTAACAACGTAATGGTGATCATCAAGATAGGCGCGATCTTTTTGTTCCTTGTTGTGGGCGGAATGCTTGTGCGGCCAGCCAATTGGCATCCTTTTGCGCCCACTGGTTTTCCTGGGATCATGGCAGGCGGGGCAATTATTTTCTTTACCTATATTGGTTTTGATTCGGTATCCACAGCCGCGGAGGAGGCGCGCAATCCGCAGCGAGACATACCCTTTGGCATTATTGCCTCGCTGATTGTCTGCACGATTCTGTACATTGGAGTCGCAATCGTGTTGCTAGGCATGATGCCCTATAACACATTCGGCGCAGCCGGTGAAGCGAGCGAGGCGCCTGTGATCTTCGCCCTCAAGCAGCTTGGCGCAAACCGTGTTTTTCAGGCGATGATCGTTGTCGGCGCGCTTATGGGAATGGTTTCATCATTGCTCGTATTTCAATACGGACAAACCAGAATCTGGTTTGCCATGTCACGCGACCGGCTTCTGCCTCGGTTCTTTTCCAGCATCCACTCGAAATTCAAGACCCCTCACTGGTCGACGTGGATAGCGGGAGCAGTAGTCGGACTCTTGGCTGGCGTCGTTGATATTGGCCAGGCCGCCGATCTTTCGAACATCGGCACATTGTTTGCTTTTGTCCTGGTCTCCCTGGGTGTAATTTTCCTTCGGAAAAACCAGCCTGAGCGGCGGCGCGCTTTTCGAGTTCCTTTCGTACCCCTTTTTCCCATCATCTCCGTGCTTCTCTGCCTCGGCCTGATGGCTGGTTTGCTGGTAGTCACCTGGATACGCTTTTTTCTCTGGCTGGCAGTTGGTTTAGTCATCTATTTCTTCTATAGCCGTCGTCATAGCGAGTTCGCCGGCAAAGCCATTGTTGCGGGCCCCAGGCAATGAATTCCAGGTCCCTGATCGAAGCTCTGCCCAAAGCAGAGCTTCATCTGCATCTCGAAGGATGCGTGGAACCCGCTACGCTGGCCGAACTCAGCCGCCGGCACAACACGCCTTTGGCTACTGAAAACAACCGCTACGACATACAGGGCAGTGGCGACGTGCTCAACGAAGAAGCCGTGCAGAGGCTTTATTCCTATAAAGATTTCAGCGGCTTCATGATGGCCTTCAAGTCTGTTACCGAACGCCTTCGCACTCCCGATGATTACGAGCTGATTACCTACCGCCTTATGCAGAAGCTGGCCGTCCAGAATGTGCTTCATGCCGAGGTGTATGTAAGCGTCGGGGTAATTCATTGGCGAGGACAGGAGTTCGATCCCATTTTCGAAGGTCTCGAACGGGGCCGGAGAAAGGGAGAAGAAGATTTTGGCGTTTCGCTGCTGTGGATATTTGACGCTGTTCGCCACTTCGGCGCCGAGGCTGCGAAAAAGGTCTTTGAAGTGGCCGCACGTTTCCAGGATCGCAACGTGGTTGGCATCGGTATCGGTGGAGACGAACGCCGCGCGCCCGCCGAGCTATTCAAGGAGCAATACAAGAAAGCCGCCGATCAGGGATTGCGTCTGACGGTCCACGCCGGAGAAACAGCAGGCCCCGAATCTGTCTGGGGCGCATTGAACATCGGAGCCGAACGGCTTGGACATGGATTCACTATTCCCCACGATGCCGAGTTGATGACGGTTTTAGCGGAAAGGCAGGTGCCCATCGAGGTCTGCCTGTCGAGCAATCTCCGCACCGGAGTTTGCCCAACCATCAAAGAACATCCCCTCAGAACGCTCTTTGAAAATGGTTTGATGGTGACCCTCAATACTGATGACCCGGAAATGTTTCAGACTTCGTTGAGCCGGGAGTACCAACTGGCGCAGCAAGAGTTCGATTTCTCTGACGATCATCTTTATGAACTGGCGCGCAATTCCTTCGAGGCGTCTTTCCTGCCCCCGGAAAAGAAACTGGAATTCCTGCAAACGGTCGATTCCTGCAACGCCGAGCAACACATATTTCATCGCAAAATGTGCTAAGGACGCAACGGAAATCAAAAACATCCACCGCAGAGATCGCAGAGGCCGCAGAGCCGCAACCAGAACCTTTTTCTGACCGCGGATCAACGCGGAGGAACGCGGATCATACCTGCTTACCACTGATCTCCACACCACTGACCTGACATGCGGTTTGATAAATTCCTTCGCAGCTTGGCAAGAATTTGATTGTTAGCATTGCAGAGAGGAAACTGGATCGAATACTTGTGAACCTGGACGAGCATAACAGGATTTTCAAAGCAACAGAAACGTGCTGATGGTTCCTATATCATTCCTCGAGGAAAATGACCGGGACGATTTCACGAAGGAGCCAAATCAAAAATCAGCAAGAGCCGGGAGCATTAATTCAAAATAGATCAGCGGATTGCCCTTATAACTTACCCTGGCAACTTCACGGAAACCGCATTTGGCATAGAACTGGGCAGCACCGGCTTTGGCGTCGAACGCATCGAGTCTGATGGTATCGGCTGGCCACGCGCGGGCAGCGGCCTCGGCTCCCTTGAGTAAAAGCCGCCCAATGCCCTTGCCCTGGAAATCTGGATGGACAGCCATGCCAGTAAGATAGAGAGGTCTTTTCGACTCGGTGAAATATTTCGTATCAATGGCCCAGGGCTTCTTCGTGGCCAGTCGAAGAGTTGCGATAATCTGGCCGTTTCTGCGCATGGTCAGAGTCCGCGAAAATTTGGGTTTGCGTAGCCCAACCAGAACCCCTCGTTCGGTTGGCGCAGATGACCAGCGTCCCTGCCCATATTGCTGCGTGAGGTGATCGGCAACGGCTTTATGCAACGCAGCCAATGGAACTGCGTCGGCTTCGGTAGCGACAACGATCTGGTGATTGAGAATCAATGGCAGATGATGATCAGCAATTTGGGGACAACGAGAAAAATAAACTCGTCAAGCCCGAAAGTCTACCCGCGTGCCAACGAGGGTAGATCCAGCTAATTGGGCCGCCCCGAGAAGACGGCCCGTGATTTTCAACAAGCCACCGGATTACAGCACCGCGGCCGCGACGGTGGCAGCAACTCCGAGAGCTTTCCCAACATCGCCGATGATCTCGCCAAAGTTGGGGCCACCGCCGGACGAAGGATGGTCGTACACCAGCTGTACTTGCGCCTTCCAGTACCACATCAGCACCGGGACGATAGAACAGATTACGTCGGCTCGCCAGATCCTGCGTGCCGATGTGCTCGGTTACACCATGACCGGACTTACACCCGATGGTTCGCCTTTGGCGTCGTTGATCCACCGAAATTCCGACATCTATGTCCTGGACGTCGATCTTCCATAAGAACCAGATTTCCCGAGCAACCTACCGGATAGGCGAAGGCCGCGAGGAAGCAGGGGCTGACCACGCGGCCAATCAGTTTAAGTAAGTGACTCTCAATCGCCCCACTACGTATCAGCGAGAACATCAACTTCCCCATTGGGAAGATGCGAGATTTTGGTTGTCCCGCCAGCGACCATGGACAGTTCCTGATGGCTCAGCTCGCGGGCGTGAATGCGGCCCAGTACTCTGTTGTCTTTTTCATTTTTCATATTCAATCTCCTTTGTGAGTGAATGCCCTTATTGCTCGAATCGGCCGAACCCGAATCCCCTGAAACGGTGGCAAGCATTCGCGGGTAAATTGGATTTCGGGTGTGCAGGTGCGATATCCGCAATCGACTTGTCTATTCTTTCGTCTACAGGGGTTAAGAGATAGGAGTGGATGTCGCCCGCATGGGGCCCGGTGAGCACCGTTGCCATACCCGAGATTTGTCCGCGCTCATTGATATTGCTAGCCGAGATTATGAAGAGGTTGGAATCCGCGGGAATCAGCGTGTTAAGGTCAGTCATTACACCGTTCTGCCAAATGAAGCCGTGGGACCAGTTGTTGCCGGAGTCAACGTTGTTTCCCACCACTTGGCCCAGATTGTTGATGCCTGTGGCGAAGGCGGCAACATCTCCAGGCAGAATGCCAAGGATTGTGAGTGTGCCGTCCGGCTGCCAAAGAGCGGCTACAAAGGTTGTGCCATCAACGCTGCGTACTTTTCCAACAATTTGGCCCAGGTTGTTAATGGCGAAGGCGAAATTGGAACGTGCATGTCCGGTGTCCTGAAGCACGAAGGCAGTGTTGTTTTTCCACATTACGGCGTGAATCGCTGTGGTGCAGCTTCCCGAGTAGCCTACGGCCGTGCCTCGATCGTTGATCCCGTTTGCGAAACCATCTGGATCGGTACCTACCAAAGGAAGAGGCTGGGCTTGGCCTTTTTGCCACAACACCGGCGATATCGTAGGGGCAGGCGGGCATGTGGGGTCAGTGTTAGCCGTTTCCGCAAATCCTACGACTTCTCCGCGGTTATTGATGGCGCTGGCCTGCCCGTTATTGCCGCCGACTGTCGGGAGAGCGCTCATGTGGCCGTCTCGCCAAAGAAACGGAACGCACGTAAGATGTGTGCCGAAGCCGCAAATGTCTTCGCCGTTCGGATCTGGAACAGATGTTTCGGACATACCGGCGGCTTCCCCCCGGTCGTTGATCCCGCCCCAGTTGATCCAACTGTTGCCAGAGTCGGGCTTTCCAAGCGTGCCCAGGTCGATGTTGAGTCCGTCTCTATTGATCACCGCGCGGCCCCTTGAAACTGTCGTACCCATATTATTCTCGGGAGGGTTCACGAACCCATCCATGTTCTCCGTCCAGCCCTGATTATTGAGGCCCATGGCCATGCTGAAGTTGTCTTTCTTCTTGTTAGTGCCCAAATCGGTAATTTTGTAGCTCGTTTGAGCGACTGCATGGCCTAAACAAGCCACAACAATCGTGGCAACGCAAGGTATCCAGAAATTCCGCAACTGTCTTAGCGTATTCATAACCCTCTTTTCCTCAGATGAAAGTTGCCGTGGCGAGATGACCTGCGATTTACGTCACCTGCCACTCGGCGCTCCAGCAGTTCAGAGCGGAATCGGCTGACAACTCCACAAATTTTGCTGAGCGACAACTGAGGAAGCATGTGGTGTTCCACCTTCACGAATGATTACGTGACGCAACAGGCCCAACCTTTCAGAGTTCGAAGACGAGTGGCGGATTAACAATCTCATGGGACAAGCCCAAAACGTCTAGAGCGACTATTTCTCCAGCTTTTCATACACACAACGGCGAGAGGTTACGAAATTCGAGAACACCGAGTCGCCATGAGTTAAGCTTTTCGATTGATTTTCAAATGGTTTAACATGCATACTAGTTGGTATGTTAGTTGCTCACGAGAGGAAGCGAAAGTTCCGTGATCCAGAGCGTACCCGGGAACGGCTGTTGCAAGCGGCTTTTCGGGAGATCCACAGATCAGGCTTCCAGAGTGCCAGCATCGATATGATTCTCGCCGCCACCAACGTCACCAAGGGAGCGCTCTATCACCACTTCGAAAGCAAGGAAGCCCTGGGATATGCCGTCGTCGAAGAGAAAATCGCAAAACTTACGCGCGACAGGTGGCTGCTTCCTATGCTGAGCGACGGGCAAGCCATCGACATTTTGATCGGCGTTGTCCGGAGGATACCAGCTCGGCCCCAAGACGTTCGAGCCGGTTGTCCACTGCTCCTTTTGGCCCAGGAGATGTCTCCGCTGGACGAGCAATTCCGCAGGCGGCTGGAGAGGATATTCCTTGACTGGCAGGAGGGAATTGCTACGCTTTTGCGGAAAGGGCAGTCCCAGGGAACAGTTCGTCGCGACCTGAATCCCGACGAGGCTGCCAGCTTTCTGATCGCGACGGTCGAGGGCTACGCCACGTTAGCAAAGAATGCTCAAGATGCGAAGGTGTGGAGAGCGGGAATCAGAAATATCGTGGGATGGCTGAAGTCTCTTCAGGCGTCACGTCAATCTCAGAGAGGCGGCCGGCGGATGTTGAAGAAGCATGTTTTCAGGCAACGGCAGCGATTCGAACTTAGGAGAAAACGATGAACCGAAGAAGATTGGTGATGGTAGCTTGTCTGGGTCTTGTTCTGGTCCTGGGGTTCATTGCAATGAAGCAAGGGCAGGCACAAGCGCCTAAGACAGCCTATTCGAGCATGGCGCCACTCGATCAGTACCTCATGGCAGACCGAAATGCCGAAATTGCTTTGGCTCGAAGCGCGGCGCCGGAATCCATATCCCGCGAGGCCAAGATTCTGGTCCTCGGACGCCGTGGCTACGAAACTGCTGTCGAAGGCAAGAATGGTTTTGTGTGTGTTGTCGAGAGAGGGTGGATGTCGCCTTCCGACGCTCCGGAATTTTGGAATCCCAAAATTCGCGGTCCGATCTGTTTCAATCCACCGGCCGCGCGATCGGTGTTGCCAACTACTGTTAAGAGAACAGAGATGGTACTGGCAGGGCGAACGAAGGCTGAGATCATCGAGGGCAACAAGGTAGCGTTCGAAAAAGGTGAACTGCCGCCGCTCGAACCCGGTGCAATGAGTTACATGATGTCTAAGAAAGCCTATCTCACCGATAACGAGGATCACAACTTGGCCCACTTGATGTTTTATGCGCCTCCGCTGGACGGCAAGGCTTGGGGTGCCGATCTGCCGAAATCACCGGTCATGCTGATTCCACAATTCAAAGGCGCTCAACCAGTCGACGTGTTTATCGTTCCCGTGGGCAGGTGGTCAGACGGGTCCGCTGCCCCGGTTATGTAGGACCATTTCATTTAGAAGCAGTGTGATTGACTCTCAAATAGTTTCCGAGCGGGAAACTGCATATCACGCCTTCGCGGAAGAACGTGTAAGCCTTCCTCAAGGATATCCAGGAAACCATACGAACAGGGCTAACCAAAACAGCAGCCGGCCTGATCTTTGTCCTGAATCGCAAGATAAAAAATGTGCACACGGGTTGTCGATCCGGCGCTCCCTCATTCGACTAACCCGTAGGGGAAGAAGCGAGGTCATTTCCGGGGAGCACGGGAGGAAGCCTGTGTATCACTTTGTTAGGTGAATATCCTGAATGGTAAGACGTTATAGGTAGAGTGCAACTCTTCAGTCTCGCTTTGGCTCGGCGGAAGTTAAAAAATGAGAGACGCGATGCGGAGGAGTTCAATCATGAGCGGCCGCGACATTCAGGATCAGAAGGCCATTGCACGTGAGATGCCTGTTCAACAAACTGCTAACGCTAATGCGGACGTCTCGGCCAACCCACGACGGGCAGAGACGATTTGCTCCACCAGGAGTAAACGGGATTACACTCTCGAATCGGCAGCGGACGAGCTCTGCGAAGTTGCAGATACATCATTGCTTCCGGTAATTCGCGTTGATGCCGCAAACCTCATGCGAGTCTTGCGGCAGTTGGAGGTTATAGTAAAACGACAGGCGCCACGAATCGCGTTCAAGGCAAAGGGTAGCACCCTGTTCTTGGATTTAGCTGAAATCGTGGCAGTGCAAGCCAAGGGTAATTACGTTTCGTTGCAACACCGGCCTAATCCATATTTGGTGCATGAGTCCCTCTCGTCCATGGCGGAGAAGCTCAAACCCTACGGTTTTATTCGCATCCACCGCTCGGTCGTCGTGAATATTTCGGCCGTGGAAGAGATCCAACCTTTGCCGACGGGAGAGTACAGGCTGCGTGTAAAAGGTGGGAAGGAATATCTGGTTACGCGTACATACAAACACAACCTCAGAGATCTGGCTCAACTGTGGGTAGGCTCAGAGCGCCTTCCCGGCTGACAGGCAGCCAGAGCGCTGGGCAGAAGAGGGATTACCTCACCCGGCGCTTGCGAGGGGAGTGAAGGTGATGAAAAAGAAACCAATCATCATGCCCAAGTTCGTCAACGAAACGCAGGAGGCGGACTGGTGGGCCAGCCGAGAAGGTCGCCGGTTCCTAAAGCAGAAGGCGTCCGCAACCGGGAAGAAAGGAGGTGTGCCGAGGGGCTCGCGGCTTGTCGATCAATTGAACAAGGTCGCCAGCGTCCAAATTGCGTTGCGATTGCCCGAACCTGATGTAGCCAAGGCCCGAGAACTCGCAAGGCGAAAGGGCATCGGATACCAGACCCTCCTCAAGATGCTGGTGCATGAAGGGCTTCGCCGCGAAGCGCGTCGGGCATGAAGGGTTCGCTATGGTTCGGCCACTCGGACGCGGCGCCGGGCACCGTCCGGTGTGCCGCCGGATAACTCTTCTTGAGCAGCAGAAGACAAACAACTTACAATCCGATTTGGCAAATTCCTTGAGAAGTGCCATGATTTGTTCGGGTTCGAGAATCAGATCATGAGACTGAAACTAATTTTGATCGTCTGGCTGACGGCTGCGTTGCTCCCTGCAGCAGCCCAATCCCAGCTTCCTGAAACACCTGCCGCCAAGCAGTTCTCCGGATGGCTTGCTGCGTTCAACAGCGGCGACCGGGAAACAATCTTGAAGTTCTTGCAGGGCAACTATCCGCAGAGAGTTCCCCAGATCGACCAGTTGATGAGATTCCAGGGCCAGGTTGGAGGTTTCGACTTCAAGAAGGTTGAGGAGTCCTCCCCAACACGATTGACGGGGATTGTGAAAGAGCACAACTCGGATGCTTTCGCTCGCTTTGAGATCACCGTCGATCCAGCCGAACCGCACCGGATTACAGTGCTCAACTTCAGAAGGCTGGAGGAGATGCCTCCACCTCGAACCAGCGAAGCGGAAGCGCTTGCGGCATTGCGCGCCAAGCTGGCGAAGGAGTCCGCGGCAGATCGATTCGCCGGAGCCGTCCTGGTCGCGCACTATGGGAAGCCGGTTTTTCAGGAAGCCTACGGGCTGGCAGACCGGGAGAAAAAGTTACCCAACAGCCTGAGCACACGCTTTCGGATCGGCTCGATGAACAAGATGTTTACTGCTGTCGCCACGCTGCAACTGGTCGAGGCGGGCAAGATCAAACTTACCGATCCGCTGGGAAAATACCTCACCGACTATCCCAATAAAGACGTGGCGTCCAAGGTCACGATTCACCACCTATTGACCCACACCGGGGGAACAGGTGACTTTTTTGGCCCGCAATTCAACGCCCACCGCCTGGAACTGAGAACGATACAAGATTATGTGAAGCTGTACGGGCAGCGCGGGCTGGAATTCGAGCCGGGCAGCCGCTGGGCATACAGCAACTATGGTTTCCTGTTGCTGGGCGTGTTGATCGAGAAAGTCACCGGCCAAAGCTACTATGATTACGTCCAGGAGCATGTCTATAAACCGGCCGGAATGACGTCGACCGCTTCCCTGGCGGAGAACGAAACCGTGCCTGGACGCTCGACAGGCTATACAAAAGGGCCCGGGGGCGACTCGTGGCATCCCAACACCGATACTCTGCCTTACCGGGGAACCTCAGCCGGTGGAGGTTATTCCACAGTCGAGGATCTGCTGCGCTTCGCCAATGCGCTTGAGCAACACAAGCTGTTGAATGCTCAAAATACCGAATTACTCACTACAGCCAAAGATAATCCAGGCGGAGTCAGATATGCCTACGGCTTTTTCGATCAAGTCGAGGGCGGCGTCCGCTGCTTCGGCCACGGAGGTGGCGCGCCGGGCATGAACGGGGATCTTAAGATCTGTCCGACGGCGGGCTACGTCGTCGCTGTTTTGGCCAACATGGATCCGCCGGCCGCTGAAAGAATCTCTGATTTCGTGGCAAACCGTTTGCCGGAAAAGTGAGACAATCATCGCGCCCCTTCGGCCCAGCAAATCGTAGACAATATCCTGCCTCTCCTCTGTTCCCCAAAACCGTTAAGCACCCCGATTGCCCTGGACTGTTGACCGAGTCCTCATTCTTGATATCTAATGATCGGGCATCAAAGGAGGGAGTTATGAACGACCGCAATAACCAACGGGTGCTCAATCGAAGAGGTGCTCGTGAGTTGACTCAGCAGGAGGCCGAGCGAATCAGCGGCGGTCATCGTAGTTTTATCTTAACCTTGAGCGGTGTTCCGGGGACGACCGACGACTCTCACTTCGATTAGCGTACTGCTCCGTTCCAGTGCATAAGAGTCGAGTGCGTCGGCTTGGCTGCTTTCCGCGTTGTCAGAGAAGCAACTAAGGATCATTGATCTTCAGTGGCAGCTTTCAAGGGCAATCTGTCTTGTATTGGCCCACCAAATGCTTTTCTAAAATTCCTTTCGAATTCCTGCTTATCGTCAGAAATTCTGAGTAGCGTTGTCACAGTTGTAATCTGCTTGTCCAAGTGGGGAATGCCTGTGTCTGGCGTTAGAAACTGGGGATGCTTATATTTTCGATAACCACTCTCAGTTACAGGATTACGTCTACGCAGTTCATCCAAGACTCCTGGCGGGAGAGGCTCGTAAATGTACTTGTTTATGAGTTTCCCGACATACGGAGTTCTTTTCGCGCTACCTTCTTGGTATGACCATCCCTGAATCCGGTAAATCTGCTTAAAGAACTCCGCTGGAAACATTCGAGTCCAAGGCATTAACTCAGGAGCAATATACGCCTCAAGGATTTTGCTCAATTCGTCCTTTGGGCGCTCATCTTGATACCCCGTTGCCTCATCCACAAGCGCCACTATCCCAACCTTCTGGAACCCCCTGGACAGAGTCTTTGCTGTGGCCACTAGATGACGCTGATTGATGCGCAACGGCGCGCTGTCATTTGCGTCTAAGATCACGTTGCATATGTCACCTAGCAGAGTGGCTTCGTATCCAAAAGCACTTCTGCCACCATGTTTTGGTCGGTAATGGATAGGCGATATCAAGCGCGCCATTAAGTCATTGTCAATAAAGCCTTTAATGTTATCTGCGGCCAAAAAAGATGGAAATGGCAGCGCGCCGTCAACACTATTGCTCGCCTTGCCTGTCTGCTTTCCACCCATTGCCCTCGTCACTCCGCGGGCCGAAAACACCCTAGTACCGTTATCCAATACGCCGCATATCAACTCCAGTGGCCCTATCTTTAGAATTCCTTGATGGGTTTCCTTCGGTAGCAGTGAAGGAACATCGCCCCATCTGGCTTCTGCTGCGGCTTTAGCAATCGCAGATCGTTCATTAGCGGAAAGAGACTTAGCCCTGGCTTTTCCTCCAAGGGATGAAACCTGCTTTATTTCATTGCTCATAATGCACTCATAGTACATCTAGGCAAGCATGATTCAAAGAAAATGATACATGCTTGCCCTATTATTTCATTGACATGCTTGCTTTGCAAGCACATAATAATCGCCACCATGAACTGTTTGCCAGTCTCGAAGCAAGTACGGGTTATCGGCGCGCTGGTCGAAGGCTGCTCAATAAATTCCATGGTGCGTATGACCGGAGTTTTGGTTGGCCGTCGCGATGCACGGTCAGAGCAAAAACTCATGGACGATCTGGCCAGCAGAATCTCTAACAGAATCCAGCTTACAACCTATGGTCATCGGGTTTATGTGAACGCAGTCGAAAACAGTTTTGGTTGTGCGATTGACTATACCCGCTACAGCCCAGCGACATGCATCGACTGTCAGACTGCCGTAATCAGCGGTGACCCCGACCCTGAGAAAATTTGCACGTCGTATATTGAACGCCAAAACTTCACGATGAGAATGGGCATGAGGCGCTTCACTCGCCTAACAACGGTTTCAGCAAAGAAAGAACCACGGCCATGCTGTGGCGCTCCATTTCATGCATTACGACTTTTGCCTGATTCACAAACCCTGAGAGTGACCCCGGCGATGGAAGCTGGGCTCGCAGATCACGTCTGGACTATTGAAGAACTGTGCAGTCTGATGATGGAGAGCAGGCAATGACACTCAAGGCCCTCAATAGTGGAAAGAATTTGCGAATAAAACTTAACATTAGGTTAAGATTTGTGGTATACTGATTTTAGAGATTGCAGTCTTCAGTTTTCCAGAAGACTGTATTGGGGCGGGCACTTGCTCATTGGTTGAGAGCAGAGGACTGTTAATCCTCCTGGTTG
>DASZFK010000377.1:0-9753 GCA_035939855.1 Candidatus Angelobacter sp. | reverse complement strand
CGCGGAGCTTGCCGCTCATCCCGTCGATGCCGGCGAAAAGCCGCGCCACGAGCTATATCTGATGTGCGACGATCTCAAAGCAACGATCAACGATCTGAAAGCTAAGGGCATAGAATGCGGCGAGATAACCGAACAACGTTGGGGTTCACTGACCGCCATTCACCTGCCCGGCGGCGGAGAACTGGGATTGTATCAACCCAAGCATCCGACAGCCGTAGCGATTAAATGACTTTCGCAGCACCGCAGAAGCTTCTTTGGGAGAAACACTTGCTAATAATGGTATACTATCAGTGGATTTTAGGTTGATATGAATTCTGATTCTGCCCCCACTCTAGCCCTCGCCGAAACCGATGTCCTAATACGCAATAGCGTCGTCGAAGCTCTGAGAGACGATTTTAAAGTTGTCATTGCGGGCCAACCTGGAATTGGCAAAACTGCTGTTTTGCTTGCAGACTTGATGATCTATGACTTGAAGCTGGGCATTCGCGATCTAAGAATCCTTCGCGCAAAATACCCTGAGATGCCAATTGTCCTGATAACTCAGAAAGCGTCAACAACACTCAATGAAGCGCTTGAACTGGACAAGACGGATTTCATCACGAAACCGATCGACGCGAAGGAACTAAAGATTCGAATAAACCAGTGCCTTCGCAAATGGCGGTTCTATGAGCCACACCTGTCAAAGCCGTTAAATTCAGAAAAAACTGGGCTAAGGAGCACAAACCCGCTTACAGTTTCACTGCCTGAACTGCATAGCCCGTCAGGCCGCCTGAATGCCTCGGCGATTGCCCGATATTTGGATGTTTCTCTTTCCAACATCGCCGCAGCTTTGCATGTCAAGTACACAGCCCTGCATAAAACCGCTGATGCATCTTCAGTACAACCTGGTCTTTCGTTATTTAAGCGGATCTTAGTTATCCTCACGGACATGCTCGGACCGCAAAAAATAGTTCGCACCTGGTTGAACAGCCCTCATCCCGATCTGGGACATCGTTCACCCATTTCCGTTATGCTCGATGGTCATGCTGATGCCGTGCTCACAATTTTAGAGAATGCTCTGGCTGGAGTTCCCAGTTGATTTCGACGCTGCGCCGTCTTCGAGCTCTTCTGCCAACTCTGCCTTCCAAAACGATCCATGGCCCTTGGGCTAGGGCGATCGGCTTCCATCATCTGCGGGGACCGTCTCCCCGGCCACTCTGGCCAGGAGGCGCCGCGCTTCAAGGGGCACGATTTACCCCTAAGAATGGATTTAACAGTCTGTATCTCGCGGCAGATCCTGTTACCGCTTTGCATGAAGTGGTTTCGGTCTTCACTCCTTCAGGCGGCCCGGTGTTTACGCTAAGAACCTCTCCATGGGTTGTAATTACGATCGAAGGAGTGCTTTCGAACATCATTGATTTGACTGATACTTTGATCCAACACCGTCTAAAAACGAACACGATGGAATTGACTGGTGACTGGGCATACATGCAGTCAACCAAAGGCCTTGCGCCAACTCAGTTACTTGGGCAAGCTGCCTTTGATTGTGGCGTTCTGGGACTCCGATATAAATCTGCCAGGAATATTGGCGGTGGCGATTCAATTGTGGTCTTCACAGATCATTTGACAAAGAACAAGCCGAGCTATCTGCAGGTAGTTGACGAACATCACAACTTAATGCAGCGGCTCCCAGATGGCTCAACAGGTGGTAGCGCAAGAACCAGGGTCCAATAGAGACCTCGAGATCAACCAAGTCTGATCATTTTGGCTCCGGCTCAAACTGGTAACCGAGCCCTCGAATCGTGAGCAAGTGACGTGGCTTTGAAGGTTCTGCTTCGATGTACTTTCGCAGGCGAACAATGAAATTATCGATGGCGCGCGTGTCGGTATCTTCGTGCAGGCCCCAAACGTCTTCCAGGATCGCCTTGCGCGACACGGGTTGTCCGCTGTTGCGAATGAGATAGCGAAGCAGCTCTGCTTCCATCAAGGTAAGCTGGTAGACCTGCTTGTCAACCCGCAGTTGCAGCCTTTGAAAATCAAGCCGTTTGCCGTTGAAGGTGAATATCTCGGACGGGCTGCCCGTAGGTGCAACCTCTTCATCCTTAGACCAGGTCTTGCGCCGCAGCAGGCCCTTGATTCGCGCAATCAGGATGTTGAGGTTGAAGGGCTTGGGCAAGTAGTCGTCCGCCCCGGCTTCAAAACCGTGGAGCACGTCTTCAGGGCGTCCACGGGCCGTCAGCATCAGCAATGGAATGTAGTTCTTTGAAGCCCGCAGCTCGCGCGCGACAGAAAAGCCATCTTTGCCGGGCAGCATCACGTCGAGCACCAGCGCATCGAAATCCTGGTGGTCCGCCAACAAGCGTTGCAACGCGTCCTCCCCGTTGTCGGTGACGTCCACCGCATATCCTTCAGCTTCCAGGTTAAAGCGTAGCCCGGCGGCAATGTGCGCCTCATCTTCTACCACCAGGATGCGGCTCATGCGTGATAGACCCTTGGAAAGCGGAGAGTGAAGGTGCTGCCCCGCCCTTCGCCTTCACTTTCGGCAAAGGCATCGCCGCCATGCCGTCGCGCTATCGAGCGGACGATAAACAAGCCCAGCCCCGTTCCCTTGACTTGCTCGGTAGCCCGGCTGCGAATCCGGTAAAAGCGTTTAAAGATGCGCTTCATCTCGCCGCTTGGAATGCCGATGCCATTGTCCCTAACGCGTAGCTCCACTGTATCGATATCAGGTGTGAAGACGTCCACGATGACCTCTGGCTTCGTGCCTGAGTATTTCACTGCATTCTCGACTACGTTAGCGATCGCGGTGCGCAGTTCCTCAGGGTTGCCCATGACCGTGATGTCCGCCGGCGGCTCGCTGCTGAATCTCAGCGCATGGCTATCGAGGCTGTGACGCAAGCGGGCCAGTTCCAGTGACTCATGCACCATGGCTGAAAGATCGACCTCTTTCCAGTCTTTTTTGGCTCGCCCGGTACGCACCTCTCCTGCCTTCAACACCTGCTCGACGGTGCCCAGCAGTCGGTCTGTATCTTCGAGCATGATACGGTAAAAATCGCGACGTTGCCCTTCATCGATTGGCCGGCGCTCCAAGGTTTGCAAATAGAGCCGGATGGAGGTGATCGGTGTCTTCAGCTCATGAGTCACGGCATTGAGAAAACTGTCTTGTTGTTCATTGCGCCGCACCTCCCGCACCAGAAAGATGGTATTGAGCACGACGCCCGCGATGATAAAGCAAAAAACAATAATGCCCAGTATTAGCGGCACTACCCGACGCCAACTCAAAATGATCCAACTGACGTTGAGCGCGACCGCCAGGCCAACCAGGCAAGCGCCTAACGTGATGAAAAAAGCAATCGTCTTGGCCCGGCTGGTAATACGCATCGCAGAATTTCTAATTTCTAATTTCTAATTTGTAATTTTAACTAAGCCCGCACGGAAGCGCCCTATATCGATATCAAAAAGCGCATTTTGGCGCATAGCGGCTCGCATCGGACGCAGATTACAACAACAGCCGAGAGGCCTCTTCCCACAACTCCTGCGAGATGTCGCCGGCGGGTTGATTCCGTGCCAGCTTGGCTGCCTGTCCTGCCCACAATTGCATGCGATCGGCATCTCCAGCTGCCTGTGCTGCTTCGCGCATCGCGCGAGTCAGCCCGCGCTGAACAGGATACGGTGCTGGACGGGGAGCATCCGGAGCACCTGCTGCGCGGACATATTTGGTGGCCGCGCTGCGCCCGGGCCGTCCACTAAAGGCACGCGTAATCATAGTTTCGTGGGCTTCAGTACGCGCCAGCCTTTCGGAATAAGCGGAATGCATCTTGGCTTCCGGAGATCGCAAGAACCCGGTCCCTATCTGTACCGCGCTCGCGCCCAGTATCAGCGCTGCTGCCATTCCACGAGCATCGGCGATTCCACCCGCAGCGATGACCGGCACGGCGACCGCGTCAACCACCTGCGGTAAGAGGGCCATCAGACCTACCATTTGCCGTTCCGCTTCGTCCTCATGAAAGGCTCCGCGGTGTCCCCCGGCTTCCATGCCCTGTGCAACAATGGCATCGGCGCCTGCGTCCTCGGCAGCCTTTGCCTCAGCCACCGTGGTTGCGTTCGCAAACCATAGGATTTTGCGTGCTTTCAGTTCCGATGCGAAGGCTGGCGCGTAGAGTCCCATGATCGAAGAGATGGCCTTCGGAGCCAGGGTCAATATGGCCTGACATTGCGCCTCAAAGTCCGGAAGCACGGCATCGCCCGCTTCCGGTGGAACCGGCGGTCCCCACATCGCAAGAAACGCCCTTTGCCGTTTTTCCAAATCGAAGTCTCGCGCCGGCGGTGCGTCTGGAATCCAAAGATTGATCTGAAATTCTCCCGAGCTGCCTTCGCGAAATGCCGAGACCCAAGCCTGGATCTCATCGGGCTTCATCAGCAGAGCTCCGCACGCTCCAAGCCCGCCTGCATTGGCTACGGCAATCGAAAGCGACGGAGGACAGGCTCCGGCCATGGGTGCCAGCAGAATCGGCAGACGAATGCCCAGGCGATTGGCGAAACCCTCCGCGCGCGTGCGAGGGGATGGATGGCTTTTGTCAAACATGCCGAAACCTCTGGCTCATGCACCACCCTGCAGCCAAAGCCCACCAATCGGGTGGTGATCCCTCTGGTGAATACGGCCGGCTATTGTGCTGGCTTGTCTGCAATCAATTGGCAGGTGCCTGCCAATGCGGAATTAAAGACGCAGGCACAGCCCAGAACGTTGGGGCAAGGTGCTTTCTTGCTCCTTTTAGAAATACTCCTCAAAGGACGAAAACAAGTCCTTCCAGACCACCATCTTCAAGCCAACGATATTAACAAAAATTTCGCTGGCCAGAGCTGGCCAGAAAAGTAAAAACTGCGGATCGGGTTGTGGGTCATCTCCCGGTGATCTCCCCTGTTGTCGGCAACCCTTCCCTGATTCGGTTCTCTCCGGCTTGCCCGTTATGCTCCGAATTGTTGTTTGGCTTAAGAGATCAGGGATAATAAGCTTATGATCCCAGGCGCTCCCGTTGAATCGCGTTGGCTCCGAGCGAAGCCGCGCCGCTCGCTTCCCGCTCGTGTGTTGAAGGACATCGTCGGCACTGCATTTCCACGCTGCCAGTTGGTAGACGTGCAACCTCTCGCTGATGGCTTCCGCAACGCCAATTTCAGGCTCCGCCTCGATTCAATACCGGGATTCGTTGTGCTTCGTATTTATGAGCACGATCCTTCGCTTTGCGCCAAAGAAGTGGACCTCCTCAACCTGATCAAAAATTCCGTTCCGGTCCCCACCATCATCCATGCCGAGCCTGAAGGACTGAATGAAATTCCTCCTTTTGTATTCATGCACTACGTCGAAGGAATCAGCTTACGTGAACTGCAGCGCAATGAAGATTCCGGCTCGATGGCCCAGGCGGCGTATAGCGCAGGACAAACTCTCGCCGTAATCAGTCGGACTACCTTCACCAAGTCCGGATGGCTCGGTCCCGGTCCGGCAGTCAGCGCCCCACTCTTGGAAGGCGCAAACTCCGGGCCGCGCTTCGTCGATTTATGTCTGGCATCTGCGAACAGTCAGCTCTACTTGGGATCGGAGTTGACCGATCAAATCCACACCCTGGTGTGGTCGTACGCCTCTCAACTCGCCGCCATGGATGACGAGAGATGCCTCGTTCATGGTGACTCTGGTAAACGAAATCTCTTCGTGCGACGGGTTAAGGGGGAGTGGAGAGTGGCTGCTGTTCTCGACTGGGAGTTTGCTATTTCTGGCTTTCCGCTGACTGACGTGGGCCATTTTCTGCGCTACGAATGCGCTTCTTGCCCGGTCGCCGAACCCCACTTCTCGGAAGGGTTTCTGCACGCAGGAGGAAGACTGCCTGATGAATGGCGAAGACTGGCTCGGGTTCTTGATTTGATTGCATTGTGCGAAATCCTGACTCGCGATGAACTTCCCCACGATGTTGTTGCAGAACTCGTCGATCTCGTCCAAGCCGCGGTGGAGAATCGCGATCCAAGAATCGACTAGAGACAATCCCGTCCGTTGTCGGTTTGTCGGCTACACGGACGCAGCGCCGGGCAACTCATCGCGTAGCAGGTGTATGATGTCAACTCCAACCCTGCTTGATTCTGCTTGATTCGGAGGCATAACAGATGATCCTTGCCATGCTGCTAACCGCAATCCTGTTTCAAACCAGCGCGCAAACCCCGTCCAAACCAATGGTCGACAATGACCGCGTCACGGTCTCGGACGTAACCACGGCAAGCAAGCAGCCGTTGGATGCAGTGGTTGTCTCCTTCTCCGGCAAAGCGGCTTTTTTGCCCAAAGGCACAACGCCAAAGCTAAATGGGCGCTCGATCGTAATTGGCCTGAAAGACCATCCGGTTACTCCGATACCAAACAACAGCGGCTATCCCCTGGCTTTCCCACGACCAGGATCCAAGAAGCTCCTGGAAAATGATCGCGTGACGGTCTGGGAGTACACTTGGAAGCCGGATGTGCCCACCCCAATGCACTTCCACGATAAAGATGTTGTCGTTTTGTTTCTAGAGGATGGCGACCTGAAATCCACTACTCCAGACGGACAATCCGTAGTGATTCCCCATACCGCCGGTTCGGTCAATTTCAATCCCGGCAATCGCACGCATTTTGAAACGCTGGTGCGTGGAAAACAGCACGCGATTATTACAGAATTAAAATGAGTCTTACCCAGACTTGCCCACGCGGTGCACCGTCCACCTGTGATCCCACAGGTCACTACATTCGAAATCCGATCTACCAAAATCACTCAACCGGAGCAGCCAAAACCGTAAACCATCCACCAGCCCTAATCGTTCAAATACTTTTCCGGCAATGGATGTTCTTTGTCCTCGCCTTCCCAATACACGGTGATGATCCACCAGCGAGTTCCGTCATTCATCAGTTCGATGCTGTTGATGCCGCGCGCAAAAGGCGCTTCGTTTCGATCGTGGCGGGATTGATAGGTGCTCCATACATGGGCGATATGGTCCCATACTTCGATCCTGTTTGCGATAGGCGTTTCAAAGAAGCCTTCTTTCTCGAGGTACGGGCCTGACAGCTTTATATAGTCCTCCACGCTCAGGCTCGTGGCCGTAATCTTGCCATCCGGTGTTCGGCGAGTAGGAATCAACCGCGCCCCGGTATAGAAAAGCGGTCGCACCCGGTCCCAGTTGCGTCCACCCGCCGGTCCGGAGATTCCCGCGTAAAGAGCAGAAACGATGTGCTCGATGCTATCCACATCGGCCTCTTTAGCCTGCGGAGGTGTGTCGGTTTTCTGGGCCGGGGGGCTTGCCGTTTGTCCTAAGACGATTAAGGGTGCAACCGCCAATATCAGAGAGCCACAAACGATCATGCGAAATAGTCGGTTCATAGATGAAGACATTACCGCAAATGACGGACAGGAAGCAAAACATCGGGTCAATTGCCAAAATCGCCACTTCGGCGTACCTCAGTGCAGGCTCCAATGCCAAAATTGCCAAAATTTGAAAAGCAATGAACTTGATTTTGTCGCACTGCTTTTGTCCAACAATTTCGGGGTAAGAATCTAAAATACTCTCCACTAACTGAAACGATAAGGTGCTTAAAATCAATGACTGTTCTAAAACCGATCACCCGATCTCCCGATCACCCGATCTCCCGATCACGCGCGATCACCCGATTGCATGTCCGTTGAGAAACTCGCCAGGAAGTTAGCTTTTCAATGGACCACGCCCTCGGTGTGGTTATGCGGCTAAGGGCTAACGGCCAAGAGCTAATAGCTGGCAGCTCTCTCAAAACTTCCAGATATCCTCGCTCATAGGCGCGGTTTCCGCAGGATGCTTGCGTGTCCACCACATCAAGTAATGTAGATTGCTGCAGAACTGGTCGAGAGGACCGTCGGGTGTGGCGATCTCAATGCCGTGTTCAAAGGTAGATCCGCATTCGCTGCATATTCCGGCTCCGATTTGGGCGGGTTCGATATTACCGTCCCAGGGAATCCGGCGATACCCTGCTTCATAAAGCCCGGAAGTGTAGATTGGACCAATCGGGTCACTGGTCCGCGTATGCCAGTTCTCACAATAAATCCAGTGGTCGGCCAGAACAAACACAGAACGGATTCGGCAAAAAGGCAGCTCATCCGGATCGGGGGCAGGATTCCTCCATTGGCCCGAGTTACGCCGGTTAAATCCACAATTCCAGCAATTGTCCGGTCCGCCGTTAGGCATTGCTCAAAAATTTTCCTGTTGCGATTGAATTTGACCGCGATTAGTGTTCCCATAAACACCAAAGGAAATCAAGTGCTCTACGTGGGTGAAACAGTCCGTCTGCTGTGGGACCTTCCAGAGTCACGGCTTGCAAAGGATCAGGAAGGCGCGGTTACCCGCATCCATCAAACTGATGACGGAGAAATCCTGGGCGCAGAAGTCCGTTTTTATGGCGGAGGCGAATCTCAGACCTTGAGGGTTCCGTTAGAAGCGCTGGAGCCGGTAGTAACCCAATTCCATGGTTCCACAGCGGTGCTTTGGGGCCAGGAAAAGTCTGCGGAGCAGATCGTCAATAAAGCCATGCACGCCATGCTGGACCATGGATTTGAAATGCGGCAAGGCCTGAACGTAATGACCCTGGAATATGATCGAAGCGAAAAATTTTGGCGCACTGGAGAGCGCTCCGCCGACGCCACCGGCGCTGTCGTAGCCGCGTCGGCTCCATCGTGGGATGGCTGCCTGGTAGCCTTCTCAGGACGACAGCGCTTCCATCTGGAATTTCGCCTGCGTGGCCGTCGCTCACCCTGCGTGTTACTCCACCAGCGATATGAGGCTTTTCACGAACAATGGAATAGCACTCCTGCGGCGATGACAATTTTGCGCGTACTGATCCATCTGTATACAGCCCTGGAAGCCGAGTATTGCGCCTTCCCGGTCGCCGATCCATGGATTTCGGATGAAAGCTGGGACTCCCTTTTGCGCCCTCCATTCTTCCCTGACCTCTTCCTGCTTCCAGAATTCAAAATTCCGCAACAAATACCACCTCTCTACCGGATGCAAAAGCTGCAAAATTCCCGTGCCATTCTGACTGTGCTACCGGTAAAGTTCTCCCCCGTGGACGACCCGGTTCAGCTTACGGAACGCGAACGGAAGTTGCATCAGTTGCGTGCCTGTAAAGCCTTGGGCGAAAAAGCTTATGACCAGATGTACGAGACATCAGGATCGGCCACTGGACTCTATAGCGACGCCAAAGAGGCATTTTATGATGCAATCCGGCTGGCAAAAGAGCTGGGATTAAAGGAAGAGTCTGCCGAATTGGAGGCGCGACTCGACCATATCAAGGCAGTGTTCCGAAGCCAGTTTCGCTAAAACAGGTGTGATATAGATCACAGCCAGAATACTTCCCTACCCTTATTGTGGAAGTCGTGCGAGGGCTCGGGATAAGGGGAGTCCAAGGACCTCGGCACCTGTTCCTGACTCTGAATGGCAACTGCTTCGCTGCATACAGCCTGAGCACTTGCTCCAGACTCAGTGAGCCAACGGGACCCGCCCGGCAAGGCGGGTCCTTTTTTATTTTTGGGCACAAACATGTGTGATTTAAATCACAGACATCCATAATTCCGGTTGGTAGATTGATATCAACGAATAGGGGAGTCTGACAACTTGGTGCGACGGAAAGCTGCTCACAAGTCGGTGGGGGCAGCTACCAAGACAGACGCGTAACGTAAAATAGCCTGCCTTCATCGGCAGGCTATTTTCTTGATAAGTCCAGCAATGCTGTGACCGTTCCGT
>DASZFK010000376.1:0-5537 GCA_035939855.1 Candidatus Angelobacter sp. | reverse complement strand
CTCATGTTGGCCAGGAACTCGCTTTTGGCGCGGGTAGCGGATTCTGCAACCTCTTTGGCCTGGCGCAACTCGCTGGTGCGCTCTTCCACCAATGAAACCAGGCGGCGTTGCGTCGCCCGCACCACCACGACACCAGCGAGCACAATGGCCAGCCCGCAAAGAGCGACCACCCGAAAGAGAGTGGTCTGGTAGAAGTGCGGCTTCAGAACGAATGTGAAGGAAGCGCCCTGGTTATTCCAGATCCCGTCGTTATTAGCGGCAATGACCCGGAAGCGATAGCTTCCCGGAGGAACGTCCGGGTAGTATGCCGTACGGTGCGGACCTACGGAAACCCATTCCCTGTCAAAGCCTTCCAGCAGATACTTGTATTTGACAGCTTCAGGATCGAGAAAACTCAAGGCCGCAAAATGAAATTCGAGCCGGCCGCCGCCAGCCGGCATCTGCGCGCCCTCTTGGACCGGTTGGTTGTCTAGTAAGACGCTCTCCACCACGACTGGCGGCGGCAAGGTATTGATAAATACAAATCGTGGGTCTACTTCGACAATTCCCTTTACTGAGGCGAAGAGCATTTTGCCACCGGCAGTTTTTAAAGCGGATGCTTGGTAGCCTCCATTAAACTCTGAGCTTGGCAGCCCTGCCTGAGTTCCATAAGAGATAAAAGGGATATTGCGAATCTTCTGGCCGGCAAAACTACTAAGATCGCTCTTGCGCACGCGGAACAAGCCGCGATCGGAACTCATCCATAGATATCCGTCGTTGTCTTCCAGGATGCTCCATATATTGTCATCAAAGAGGCCATCCCTGGCTCGGTAAGATATCATCTTCCCGTTGTGGAACTGCGTTAATCCGGAAGCAAGGCTGCCAACCCACAAGTCATGATCCGTATCCTCATAGAAACATGTGGCGCCGCCGATATTGCCATTCGCGTCCCTGGCGATGGGATAGTTCGTAAATGTGCCGTTCTTGAGTTGACTCACGCCACCGGCTGTGGCCAACCATAGACTGCCCTCATGATCTTCCATGATGCTGCGAATAGGGCCGCTGATCAATCCGTCTTTTTCCGTAAAAACCTTGACCTGGCCGTCTTTGAAGCGGGTCAGGCCCACCTGCTCGCTGCTGCCGATCCACAAATAGCCGTTCCGGTCCCAGTGAAGGGCCCAGATTTTGTCGCTGGCCAGTCCTTGGTTGGTCCCAACACTCCCGATAACCCGGCCATCACGAAACTCTTTCACGCCCTCGCCCGTGCCAACCCACAGAGACCCCGTGCTGTCTTCAACAATAGCTCGAACCCAGTTGGCGGCAGAGGTAGTGCCGGTTTTGTAATTGGTAATGTGTCCATTCTGCAGGTGGGTTAGCCCATCTTTCGTGCCCGCCCAGATACTCTTGTCGCTGGCCTGGTACAAGGCATAAACCAAGTCGCTGCCTAGTCCTGCCTTTCGGTCATAGAAAACAAACCTGCGGTCTTTCAGATGGGTTACTCCGGTTAACGTGCCTATCCACAGGCTGCCCTCCCAGTCCTCATAGAGTGCAAGCACCGTATTGCTGGCCAGTCCCTCTTTTTCTGTGTAACACTCAAACTCAGATTCTCGCAGCCGGCACGCGCCGCCCGGAGCGAGCCCGATCCACAAGCTGCCTTCACGATCCTGATAGATAGCGCGGATTTGAGCCGCCTGGAGTTGGCCGTGCGTGATTTCCGCCAATCTTCCGCCGGCAAAGGACCACAATCCGTGCGCCCTCGTGCCAATCCAAAGTTTGCCTTCCCGGTCAAAGTACAGGGTCTCCGGATCATGGATACGGGCGCTAAATTGCGCCGTAGCGCTGCTTTCAACATCCAAATTGAAAATCTCCGTGCTGGTTGCCACCCAGAGAGCACCCTCGGGAGATACTGCCAAGGACACTATGTCCCGTCCTGACAATTGTTTCTGGGCTACATAGTGACTGATCCGGTCATTTTTAAGTACAGCTAAACCCTTATTGGTGCCAATCCACAGATTGCCTTGGTGATCTTGAGCCAAGGCGCGAAGATAGTTACTAGGTAAACCATCTTCCGCGATATAAGATCTGAGCTGCCCGTTGCTATAGCGTACCAACCCACCACCCCAGCTCGCGATCCACAAAGTTCCTGCTTTCTTGTCCTCTACCAACATCGAAATTTCGGTGTGTTTCAGGCTGGAACCCGCAATAACCGTAGAAGCTATCCCATTAAATCTTTCAAGCCCTTCTTGGGTCCCGAACCAAAGATAGCCATCTTCAGTTTGAAGGATCGTGAGGGTTGTATTTTGGGGTAAGCCGTCTGTTGTATTCCCGGAATTGGGAACCGATTGTTTAAGAGGTCTTGCGGTATCCCATGCGGCAGCATAAGTTTCAATCATCCACAAAATCACCAGCCACGCTGCGATTCGCACGATCCGGCTTGTCTGGCCGATTGCCACACGCTACCCCACACCTTCAGTTGGCATCAATGGAGAAATCACGGCTACCGGAAATTTAACAACTCATCTCCACTAGTGGGGATCTATTGTCGCCAAGTGACTTCAGTAACTGATACATATGTTCTGACATTATATAACTTCTAATGAGAGATTTCTAATTAATCTTTAGGCCATATCCAGGGGTTCACTACTTAATATGAGGTGTGACTCTAGTCGCCCAGAAAAGAAAAGATCAAGGATTGGGCGACAAATCGTTTGGATTTCCGGCCTTTTTTACAAGCCTTGTTGGCTCGGCTCACAGCTCTAGGCATGCGGCGTTTATCGAAATATTTTTGGGCAAGTTCGCATTACGATGTCTGAATTATTAAAGATTGGTGTAGTTGCCCATGCCACTTGATTGTTATTTCACAAATGGAGCTATCCATTTCGCAAAGAAATGACCTTAGTAATAGATGTTTTGAACCGAGGCTTCGCTATAAATTGCGCAGGAGGATGTTATTGCTACATGAGAAGCCAAATTGAAAAACTCGTTCTCTCCCAGGAAACGGTCCGGAACCTGACGCAACAGGAGTCCGGGTATGTCGCGCCCGGACGGGCGATGACTCGAGGACCAATCTGCGATCCATTTACCGATCACTGCCATACCAACGAGTGCCATTGATTGGAGCAAATAGGAAACAGAGCTAAAGCATTGCTACATTCCCTCTGTTGCGAGATGCGTTCGGATGGGGAGAACGATCCTCACGTTGTCCCCTGTCTCTTTCAAGAGACTGGTAAGCGCTTCTTTGTTCTTGGAGGGCAGATCCTTCAATGCTGACTTAATCAGGGCGCGATAAACTTCGTTTGCTCCCGGCACTTTGTCTAGATGTTGAAGGTGGCCACGAATTGTATTGACGTCTCCGCGTTTTACCGGACCGCTAAAGGCTGCTGCCGCGCCGCCCATCAGATAGTTGTGAAGGGTCTGCCGCAAGATCGGAGCCATAATTTTTTGCAACTGCTTTTGGGAGAGCCCGGCGGCGCGCCCCACGCGCTCTGCGGTTACCAGTGTAGCCACCAGCATGGGAGAAGAGAATGATCCCAAAGCGTGATAGAGGACCTTGGCACGCTTCTTGATTTCGAAGATATCCGCCTTCAAAGCTCTGGCAATTTGCCTGGCGACCAGGATGGCTTGCCGGTCTCCCTCCACGGCGAACGGTACGCCTTCCATCGAGGGCGTTGAGCCGGGCACAAAAGTCATCATGGGATGAAGAGAGGCTGCGATTGCTCCTGCCCGCGTTAAGGGCGACAGGACTTCGCTCGTCAAGGCTCCGCTGGAATGGAAAACAATTTTGCCTTTCCATCCCTCCCGCCGGGCGAGTCGCCGCGCGGTTTCCGCAAGGGCATCGTCGGTTTGGCAGAGCCAGACGATCTCCGAGACAATCTCAAGCTCTTCCAGAGCCACGGCTTTGGTCTTTAATTTCCTGGCCAAAGCGAGGGCGCGACGCCGGGAGGCTCTGAGCTTCCGTCCAGCGACTGCATCGATCTGGTAACCGGCAGCTTTTAATGCCGGCCCCAGCGCCCTGGCCAGATTTCCGGCGCCAATCAAAGTGATGTGGCCCCTCGGGTGCATGAAGAGACTGTAGCACGAGCGACAGCAAACAATTTTCAGACAACCCCTGCCATTCCCCTGCCACCCCCAACCACGTTGTCATCCTGAGGCCACGTTTTTGTGGCCGAAGGACCCCGAGGGCACATCAGTCTTAAATGCAGCGTAAGAGGCAAGTCGGCCAAGCTAGATTTTCCTTCGTGGGACTCCGTGTACTCTGTGGTGAAGATGATTCGAGGCGATTTGATAACGTCTCTCGATCATCCCGTTCTGTATGATTGTTGGCTATGCCTTCGCAATCGAAAAATAATTCCGCCCGCGTGCTGTCTTCGAAAACTATTTTCCGTGGCCCGATTTTCAGTTTGGTTTCTGAGGAGGTCATGGAGCCCCATAACGTCCGGGTGCGGCGGAACATTATTCGCCATCCGGGGGCCGTCGTTGTGCTGGCAGTTGACGATTCCAAGGGTGCGCCGTGGGTCTTGCTGGAGCGGCAATACCGGTATGCGGCTGAATCCTATCTGTGGGAAGTGCCTGCCGGACGCATCGAACCTGGCGAAAACAAACTGGCTGCCGCCAAACGGGAATTACGGGAAGAGACAGGTTTTACTGCAACCAAATGGCAGAAAGCTCTGTGGTTCTATCCCAGCCCCGGGTTTCTGGATGAGACCATGCATGTCTTTCTCGCCCAAGGCTTGAAACCGGGCCAAGCTCAACCCGACGAAGACGAGCGGATTGCCGTCCGATTCTTTCCTCTGCAACAGGCTGTGCAAATGGCAACGTCGGGAAAGATCATCGACGGCAAGAGCATCGCCTCCATTCTATGGTTGCAGAATAAGCTAAGCCTCTCCCGCTGAATTGAAGTGAGACTGCTCCTAAACATCTCATGAATTAAAGTGATATCAAGCTCCTGCCGATATGAATTACGGTGAATCGGCTGATTTATCTCGTAATCAATCAAGTTGACAACCAGCCTAAATAGCCGGAAAATAAGAAAAAGCCAATGACGGGTATAAGACGTAAAAAGCTGTGAGGTAATGGAGGAATTGTTGCCTCCGGCAACCTGCGTCCCTCCCTTGAGCAGTGGCCATTCCAAGAAATCAAACAACGGTCCAAGGCACGCACAGTTGACCGTGTCGCTTGGCCCAGTGGAGTAAGGAACGTGTCTCGAATCAAAGGTAAAGTGAAGTGGTTTAACAACGCCAAAGGCTTCGGTTTTATTGGCCGTGACGACGGTCCCGATGTCTTTGTTCATTACAGCGCCATCCAATCGGACGGTTACAAAAGCCTTCAAGAGGGCGATGACGTCGAGTTTGAAATAGTTCAGGGGCAAAAAGGCCCCCAGGCTGAGAACGTATCGAAACCACAACCAGCCTGATTTGTTCATCCTCTCCTGATTGAGTTCAGGCCCGGCCTTCTCCCACCGGGTCTTTTCACAGGACTATCATTGGCGCACCCCGCGGCTTGCGCGTTTGAGTCGACTCCGAAGTGTGCCCTCGAGCGGATTGCCAGGATTGCCATAA
>DASZFK010000375.1:0-12650 GCA_035939855.1 Candidatus Angelobacter sp. | reverse complement strand
TGGTGGGTGACCATCGTTCGTAGTCAAATCCTTCGGGCCGATTGCGGGTTGCATCGAGAATTGCATGGGAGAAGCCACGATAGTGAAGATCAGCCGATTCAGTATTGAGCCGTGTCAGCCGCACATCTGGAGACACAGTCTTAGTGCTGAGAAATATTTCATCCCAATAAACACAGAGGTTGGTGACGATCCTTATCTCTCGCGAGGCCGAAAGAAACTTACCTGTCAAATCAACAACCATACTCTTAGGCTTTCCCGAGGGAATCCCCATATCGGCTATAACTGTCTGCCAGCGGCCCTTTTTATCTTTGACCTGCAGGTAGGGGAAGATTAACCCGTCGCGGCTTTCCTGTCCGGCGGCCATGAAGGTGCTGCCGTCGGCCCAATCGACCCAGCCGTTCAATACAAGGATTGCTTTGTTGTCAGGTGCGGCGGCCCCGAAATCAAGGTCCAGTTGATGCAACTCCGCAACCCCTGAATAGTTGTGAGTAAACGTGTCAACATACTCTCCGTCATTCTTAAGTAGCCGAGGTAAGACATCGTCACCTCGATGTCCTCGGGCTTTCACCGGATATATTTTCTGTTCGACTCCAAACAGGCGGAACTCAGGAAATGGCGGGGCTTTGAATTTGTCATTGGTGAAGATGCTCTCGCCGGCCCGATGGTCCACAGCGATCAACTGGATTTTGTCGAGATACGAGACCTCGCGCAACTCCTCAGTAATCCTGATCTCATAATGATCGTCTTGCTTCGCCAAAGAGCTGCCGGGAATCTGAATGTACTCTTTGTGGTTGACAGGGAAATACTGCCCGTCGCCGTTGCTGGCTCCCAGTGGCGCTACGCCCAGCACATCGGTGATGAACTTAAACGAGTTTCCGTTCCAGGCAAAGATCATGGGGCATGATCCTGAGAGTCGTGGCTTTTCTTTGTACGACACCTCCTGCCCCGGAAGCTGCCGCATCTCATTCTGGACCATCCCATTCGGCCATGTGATTCGGACTGTGTCCGCCTCCGCATAATCTCGCAGCCCAAACACGATCGGCACGCCCATATAGGTGCGCTTCTGATACCAGGCGCCCGTCTTTACCTCCACCACTGCACCCATCGCCTGCTTCAGGTTCTTCACACCTTCAAGCCGCACCTCGAGAAAATTATTTTTCGTAACGGTCTGGTTGCCGAGTATGTGCAGGTCGCCATCTTTAGTGATTGCGGCGATGTCGATTCGTCCGTCGCCATCAAAATCAGCGACTGCCAGAGCAATCGCTGGAAGAAGCTCTTCCGTCTGGGCGGACTCGAATTTCCCCCTTCCTAGATTGCGGTACACCTTATTGTCCACTACCAGATCAGCCAAAGCTCGATTGGCAAGATCGGCAAAAAGCACCGGCCCTGTCGTATTGGGTGGCTCGCCACCTTCGACCAGCTTACCGTGATCGTTGATGAGCAACCGGACTCCCGCCGAGGTTGTGAGGACGAGGTCGGTCCAGCCATCATTATTAATGTCGAACGCCTGAAGCGCAGACAATCCCGTCCAGTGGCCCGGTGCGGTCTGGGCTTCATATTTTCCCAGCAGCTTGTCGTGATAGACCACCAGCCGTCCATCGTCGTACTCAACGGCGACATCGGTCTCGGTATTATCGGGAATGAGTTCGAAGGGAGTTGCGTCCACGGCGTGGCCCGCCACGAACGGAAAACGGCTGCTCTGGTCACTGAATCCAGATGACCCATCGTTGCGCATCAACACCGATTTCGTTCCCAGCAACAACAGATCAAGGTCGTAATCGTGGTCATAATCGATCCACACGGCTTTGGTAAAACTGCCTTCCGGCAGCTTTGCTGGGAAGCTTTCAAATTTCCCACCATGATTCACATACAGCAAAACACTGGTGCGGGTAATGACCGCCAGATCGTCGAAACCATCATTGTTGAAGTCTCCCACCGCCACTGAAATCACATCGCGGAGACCTTCTAAACCAGAATTAGGAACCTCTGTAACGCCATTCCGAAAGAGTCTAATACCTTTCTCGGACCATGCCAGCAGATCAGGACGGCCGTCGTCATCGAAATCGATGGCCACCAGCCCGGCATTTTGCGAGCCGATGCCGGATGCAACTTTCTTTCCCCGGAACTTGAACGGCGAGGCTGGCGAGGCATGATCGAACTGGTTGTCCATCTCCACCACGTCATAAATCTCGGCGTAGAAACTCCACTCAGGATCTTCAGGCACGGCCGCCCCGGCTTTGCGTTTCTTGATCTCGTTGAACTGTTCCAGCTCCCTTGACGCATCTTCCTTACGCCCCAATTCCCGATAGGCGTTGAATAGCTGAAAATGAGGAGCGGCAAAATTCGGATTTAGCTGCGTAGCGGTTTCGAATTGCTCCAAGGCCGGGCCTGCTTTCCCCGCCAGCTTATATTCAATGCCCAGATTGTAATGAGTGACCGGCTCGGTCGGCACCAGCTTCAACATTCCTTCGAACTGTTCGACCGCGTGCTGGTGATCAAATTCTTTCTTGTAGGCCATTCCCAAATTAAACCAGGTATGTGGAATGGAAGAATCTTCTTTTTGTGCTTTTGTGAGTTCCTGAATTGCGTCCTGCGTCTTGCCTGCACGCAGAAGCGCAAGACCATAATTCACGCGGTCGCGCGTGGAGTCCGGCGCCAGTTCCAAGGCTTGTTTGAACTCTGTCACGGCTTTGACCTGGGTCATGGGATTTTCGTAATACGCTTTGCCCAAGTTGCGGTGATGCCATACCTGCTCGCGCACATTCGGCGGAAGGTTGGGCCCTGAAACAAACAATGTGAGGCTCAAAAGCAAAGCCACTGCTTTTAAAAAGTTCATTGCCATCTCGGTTTTTCCATCATCGGGAAGACTTGCGACTCTGCATCGAAGAAGTGCTGCCGTTTCGCTTCAATGAATCTTCCACAGCAGTTCCTTGCCCTTCTTCGATATAGCTCACGTGGTTGAGTGGCACGGTTACAGTCTCGGTGCGGCCGCTGGGCCACCGAATTTCCACGCGGTCAATTTTGCCGGCTGAGCCGATGCCAAAATGGACGCGGCGCGTACTCTGCCCCGCATAGCCGTTTCCACCATCAACCTCGCGGATCTGGGTAAGCCCGCCGGCTTGAACCTTCACGCGCGCACCGATGGCGTCGCGGTTCGACTTCACGCCGATCAGCTTCAGTTCGATCCAGTTGCCCGCCTTGTTAGTGACATTATGAAAAAGGAGCAGCGGCTGATCGGCATTGGTCTGTACTAGGTCGAGGCGTCCGTCGTTGTCTAAATCCACCACGCCGATTCCCCGGCCATCCAACCGGTTATCCACTCCTGCTTCAGCGGAGACTTCTTTGAACGTTCCGTTTGCGAGATTACGGAAGAGCCGCTTTTTCTGGTAGCCGCTCCAGGTGCGATTGCCGATGTCGGGCCAGTTGTTTACATCGGTGATATCAAGGCCTGGAGTCGTTATCACCGGCAAGATCAGGGGCACATAGCTTTCCGGTCCTGCCGATCGCAGGCCGTTCACCACAAACAGGTCTTGCCAGCCGTCATTATCCAAATCCGCAAACTTTCCTGCCCAGCCCCAGCCCGTATCGCATGTCCCCGTTTCCCTCGACACATCCGTAAACGTGCCGTCGCCGTTGTTGTGCCAGAGCATGTTGCACTCTTTCATGTATTCATCGGTGATGTTGGTCACGTAGATATCGAGCCAGCCGTCGTTGTCGTAGTCGGCCACGTCGGCATTCATGCCCTTCTTGGTATCCCAACCAGTAGCTTTTTCCGTGACCTCGCGAAATGTTCCATTGCCGTTGTTGATGAAGACGTGGTCGGTGCCGTAGTCGCAAGCGATGTAGATATCCTGAAGGCCGTCGTTGTTGAAATCGCCGTGTCCGATATCGAGCGTCCATCCAGTTACTTTTCCGAAGCCCGCCTTCTCGGTCACGTCTTCGAAGCTGCCTTTTCCGGTGTTGTGCCACAAAGTGACTCCACCGCCGTTGGTGGCGTTGTCCAGGTCGTTGGGCAGCACATGCGGATCTTTCAGGTTGAGCAGGTTGACCGGCTTGAAGTAGTTGCCGAACATCAGGTCAAGGTAGCCGTCGTTATCGTAGTCAAAGGCAACCACGGCGATGGTGTTGCCGAATTTGTTCAGGCCAGAGGTGGCGCTCACATCTTTGAACTTTCCGTTCCCTTCATTGTGGTAGAGAATGGGCGTGCCGAAACGGGTTACCAGCAGGTCGAGCTTGCCATCGTTGTCATAGTCGAACCACAGCGCATCCGAGACCACAGACCGCGGATCGTTTCCGCCTGCCACCCCCGCCTTTTCCGCCACATCGGTAAAGGTGAGATCGCCATTGTTGTGGAAGAGATGGTTGGGCTTGCCGGTGTCGGAATCAGTAATGAATATGTCTTCGAAGCCATCATTGTCGTAGTCACCCACTGCAACCGCCGCGCCGCCGGAGGTAAACATGTGCAGCACTTCGGCATTTTTGCCTGTGAATTTGTGAGTGTGGTGCTGCACCTGCACGCCCGCTTTGGCGGCAATCTCTTCGAAGCGTATGGTTGATGGCGTCGACTGCGGCAGTTGCGACGACTGGGCCGCTCCTGCAGTAGAAGAAAGATAGACTGCCAGCGCGCACACCCACGCCTTTACTTTTGCGAGCTTGCCCATAGGTCCCTCAGATCGGTATCCACGCGCTTGTTCGGATCGAAATTGGCTTCGATCGTGTTCTTAAGGTCGTCGCCTTTCTGTGCGAGCCGCGTCTTCAGTTCTGCCTTGTCAGGAAACAGCTTCAGCCCTTCCTGCCAGGTGGCCCGGGCTTTATCTAACTGGTCTGTCTTCCAATATGCGTCGCCCAAAGCAATGTAAGTTTTTGCGTGGTAGCCCTGGCGCGACTCCTTCTTTTGGATCTTTAGGGCCTGCTCCAGGTCGGCTACTCCGTTCGGAGCCCGATTGAAAACTTTGGGCCAGAAAAGATAACTGACTCCTCGTGTGTAAAGGTTGATCCAGTCCGGCTTAAGCTCGACTGCTTTGGTGAATTGTGTGAGCGCGTTGTTGGCCAGGATCACTTGGGTGATGGAACCAGCGGCGGGAATTTTGTCCACGTAAGCAAAACCGAAATTCAGGTGGAGGTTCGCGGAATCAGGATGTTCATTGGTAAGCTTCTCGAAGAATTTGAGCGATCGATCAAAGTCTTTGCCCTTGATTGCGGCCTTCCGGTATTCGTTCGCATAACGAACATTGTTGGGATCGCCGGTAACGGCGGCTTCCAGGTAACGCATGGCAGCCGCAAAATCATTGCTTTCCAGCGCTTTGATCCCTTGCTGGAAGTCGGAATCCGAGGCGTGGGCCGAACCGCAAAGAAGCGAGATGGCCAGCATCGCAACGGAGAAATGGAAGCCCTTTCTGATCATCGTTTTGCCTCCCAAGGCTGGATGTTGGTTGTGGGTTGGCCTTCAGTAATCTTGTAAAGATGGTCAACAGCGAGGGACGCCAACTTTTGTTTTTGCCCTGAAGGCCAGCGGATCTCGACACCCTCAATCTTTTCGTTCTTTCCCAGCCCGAAATAAACACGCATGGTGGACTGGCTTGCAAAACCGTTTCCGCCATTTACATAGCGCAGATAAGTCCGGCCGCCGGCGGTCAGCCGTACCTGGGCGCCAACGGCAAAGCGGTTCGACTTGGTTCCTTCAAGAATAAAGCCCATCCAGTGAGCCCCGGTAGGCAGGATGTTGCGATAGAGAAAAGGCTCGTCATCAGCGTTCGTCACGAACAGATCGAGGCGGCCATCGTTATCGAAATCGGCGACTGCAATGCCGCGCCCATCTTTGGTTGAATCCAGCCCGTGGCGTGCGGCTTCGTCTTTGAATATGTGCCCGCCTTCGTTGTGAAACAGCCTTTTTTTCTCATAACCGCTCAGGGATTTATTGCCGATCGGTGGCCAGTTGCGGGCATCGGCAAAGTCCACGTCGGGCTTGGTGATCATGGCAAAGATGTCCGGAACATAATTCTCTTTGCCTCCTGAAACCCAGCCGTTCATTACGTAGAGATCGAGCCAGCCATCGTTGTCATAATCGAAAAACTTTCCGGCCCAGCCCCATCCAGTGTCATAAGTGCCGGTTTCACGGGAAAGATCGGTAAAAGTGAGATTCCCATTGTTGTGCCAGAGAAAATTTCCCTCGCGCATGTAGTCGTCGGTGATGTTGGTTACGTAGATATCGAGAAAACCATCATTATCGAAGTCTCCCCAATCGGCATTCATTCCTTTTTTGGTATCGAAACCGGTCGCCGTCTCGGTTTTATCGGTGAAGGTCCCATTCCCGTTGTTCACGTAAAAGCGATCGGTGCCAAAATCGTTGGCCACATACAGATCTTCCCAGCCGTTATTGTTTGCCTGTCCATGACCAAGATCGAGCGTCCATCCGGTCGTGTGGATGCCGGCCTGCTCTGTGACCTCCGTGAAAGTTCCATCCTTGTTATTGTGGAAGATTGTGACCCCGCCGCCGTTATTGGCATTCTCGAAGCTTTCTGGAAAAAATCGCGGCGTCGTGGGGTGAAAGATGTTGATTGGCTGGAAGTAGCTGCCGATGAAAAGATCGGGGTATCCATCATTGTCGTAGTCAAAGGCGATGGCCTTAATGGCATTCATGTAGCGGTCCAGACCTGCCGCCTTAGTCACATCGCGGAATTTTCCATTGCCCAGGTTTTGGTAAAGGATGCTGTGGCCGAAGCGCACCACGAAGAGATCGGGAAGGCCGTCATTGTTGAAATCGAACCACAGCGCGCCGGCGGAGGCATTTTCGGCGTCGTTGCCGTTGGCGACGCCCGCCTTATCTGCTACATCCGTGAAGGTAAAGTCGCCGTTGTTGTGATACAGGTGGTTCTTGCATGTGGCGCACGAGTCAGTCACGAAGATATCTTCGAACCCGTCCTGGTCATAGTCGGCCACCGCGGCTGCTGCGCCCAGTTTGGTGTATCCCTGCATGATTTCCGCGTAGGGGTTTTCGAAATTGCGCGTGTGGTGCCGGAAGTGAATGCCGGCCTTGTGTGTCACATCTTCAAACCATCGCTCTTTCTGGGTGGAAGATGACGTGGCAGTCTTTTGAGCAGAAGCCGACTCTGTTCCCAGGATCGAAAGAAGCAATAACAGAAGCAGGGCCGGGTTACGAGGGCAAAGTGGCATAGCGTTTCTCGATGAGCCTTTCGTCCCGCTCCGTAATTTGAAGTATGCGATTAGCAGCCACGTTTTCAAATGTCTGGACAACTCCGCTACGGGGCCAGCGCACTGTCAGCCTGTCAACCTTGTCATAAAGGCCGAGCCCAAAGTGTTGGCGTAACGGACTCTGTGATCCATAGCTGTCGCCCGACACCAGTTCGCGCGACTGCTGTTGTCCCTGAACATGGATGGTGATGCGCGCGCCCACGGCATCGCGGTTCGACTCAGTGCCCACGAGCTCCACTTGGAGCCAGTTACGGCCGGCTCCGATTTCATTCTTGAGCAATGCATGGCGATCGGTGGAAGCCGCTATTGCGATATCCATCACGCCCCGGTTCCAGAAGTCGGCAACCGCAACTCCCCGGCTGTTCATGATCAAGTCGGTTCCGGTGGCGTTGCCCAGTTCAGTGAATGTTCCATCACCGTTGTTGCGCATGTGGCGATTGCGCTCCCAGCCATGCCACGAGAGGTTGCCGAAGTACTTAGGATCAAAAAATATCCCAGTCTTATATTGTTTCTGGTTGGTGACCACGTTCTTCAGGAAATCCAGTTCGATTTCAGTGCCCTTATCGTTGTAGACCCAGCCGTTCGCGGCATAGAGATCCTGCCAGCCGTCATTATCGAAATCCGCGAAGCATGCCCCCCAGAACCACCCTGGAGGATTGGCCCGCGCTTTCAACGTTACGTCCTCAAATGTTCCGTCGCCTTTGTTCTTCAGCAGGGTGTTACCCGAAGCCATCTGCTGAAAGACGCCGATAAAGCCTAGCCCCGACTGTCGCATGATCTCCAGGTAAAGCGGCATGTCGGTCTTCCACGTGCCTTCGGTGAGGCAGCGAAGCATATACCGCCTGACAGTGGGTGCTTCGGCGAACCAGGCATGTTCAGAACGAATGTGGGTAACGTAGAAGTCGAATTTGCCGTCGTTGTCGTAGTCGACAAAGGACGCGCTCATGCCTGCGCCGTAGGCCAGAGCATTGCTTTTCACCGTGATGTCTTTGAAGGTGCCGTCGCCGTTGTTGCGGTAAAGCGTCTTTCTCCCAAAATCATTTACAACATACAAGTCCGGGTAGCCGTCGTCGTTGAAGTCGCCCCACACCACGCCCAGGCACAGGCCCTTATCTCCCACTCCTGCCCGCTCGGTCACGTTGGTAAAAGTGCCATCACCATTGTTGTGGTAAAGCTGGTTGGGTTCGCCATTGCGGGCATAGAAAGTCGTAGGGATATCCTTGCGTGGGTCCATATAGCGCCCCACGTAAAGGTCAAGCAAACCGTCGTTGTCGTAATCGGCCCAGGCGGCTACTGTGGTGCAGCAATCCTCTCCTAATCCCGATTTCCGTGTGACGTCGGTGAAGGTGCCATCGCCGTTGTTGTGAAACAACTGGTTGGGTTGGAAGGTGCGGCTGACAAACAGGTCTTTGTAACCGTCATTGTCATAGTCGGCAAAGACTGCGACGCTCACTCCATCGAGCCCTGCCAACCCAGCCTGTGCGGTAACGTCTTCGAATGTCCCATCGCCACGGTTGCGAAAAAGCTTGGATTCAACTCCATCGGGAATGAACAGGTCGCATAGTCCATCGTTGTTGTAATCAACCGCGGTAATTCCTCCGGGGCCGTAACGGATCATGCCGAAGCGCATCGGTTCATTGAGAAAACGCGGATAGTACTGGTTCTCAAAATCAATGCCGGCCTGGCTGGCCACATTGACGAAGTGCGGCTTTTCGGAAAAGATGCGCTCGCCTTCCAGCAGTGTCTGGTCAATGATCTGGAGCGAGTCGCCATGGCGCTCCCATGCCATTCTGAAATAGGCCCGGTCGATGCTTGTCCGTTGGGCTCCTTTGATCACTCCGATATGCTCGAAGCGGACACTCCCAATCAGTGGACCTGTGCCATTCCAGTTCTCCAGTCGATGCAGATGGAGAGCAAACTCTTCCACCTTCTCAAACGACTCGATATATGCGCGCCATTCTGCAATGACCGCTTTTCTGCTGCGCGACGCCGGATCGTTTTCCCAGGCGTACTCCAGGATGCCATCTTTCTGCGATTTGAGTTCACGTTGCGTCAAACCCAGGCTCGTTCCCGCAAAATCAGGAGCATAGAACTGCTCCAGCCGCTCCAATTGCAGGTTACGCGCGGACTCACTGAAGTGGCTGAGCATGTTTACGATCAGCTTTCCAGTGTGGAAGAACAGTTCGCCGTCGGCTTCAATAAAGTCTGGATATGTTGCGCGCACCAGGATGCGGCCACGCTGAAAGGGTTTCCATCCCCGATTAGGTTTGGAGGGAGTCCGCAGAACACTCATGAGGGCGCTCGAATCTTATTTCCACGTTCACTCTCATGACAGATTGTTGGGAGTTATTTGCGTCACGCAGTTGTCGTTTACCGCAATTTCGCAGTGTTCTTTTGTCTTAATCAACAAGGATTGAAGCATGAAAAGATATTCGCCTCGCCTCCATCGTTTCCGTCGTGCATTTCTTCTGCTGGTAGTTTTGGTCGGTGCGGGGTCAGTGACTGGTTTCGTTAATAAGAAACATATCGACAAGACGGCTGCGCCCCATTCTTCCGCGTCCAGCATTCCTGCAATCCGCTTCGCCGATATCACCCAAGCAGCAGGGCTCCGCTTCGCCCATAACAACGGCGCCTTTGGCAAAAAATATCTGCCGGAAACACTAGGACCGGGCTGTGCTTTTATTGACTTCGATAACGATGGCTATCCCGACATTCTGCTGGTCAACGGCCAGAGTTGGCCCGGACACGAGAGCGGAATCAAATCCACCCTCAAGCTGTATCACAACAATCAGGACGGCACCTTCACTGACGTGACCGCCAAATCCGGTCTTGCGCTTCCCATGTACGGCTTGGGCGTGGCCATTGGCGATTATGACAATGACGGTTTTGACGATATCTTTGTCACCGCTGTAGGCCAGAGTCATCTCTTTCATAACAACCACAATGGAACATTCACGGATGTGACAAAACAGGCGGGACTATGGGGCATCAATGAGTTTTCCACCAGCGCCGCCTGGGTCGATTATGATCGCGATGGCAAACTTGACCTGGTGGTAGGAAACTATGTCGATTGGTCTCCGCAGCGCGATATAACTTGCACCCTCGATGGCGTCCATAAATCGTATTGCACTCCTGAATCCTACTCTGGCGTTTCCGCGCGCCTGTGGCACAACTTAGGCAACGGAAAATTCGAGGACACAACGCAAAAAGCCGGGTTGCGCGATCCAGCATCGAAGACCCTGGGGATAACTGCGCTCGATTACAACGGAGATGGCTGGCCCGACCTGTTGTTTGCCAATGATACCCAGCCCAACAAACTTTACGTGAACAACCGCAACGGTACCTTCACCGAACGCGGCGTGCAGGCGGGCATCGCATTCAGCGAAGACGGAATTGCAAGAGCCGGTATGGGCGTCGATGCCGGCGACTACGATCATTCCGGGCGCTCCAGCATCATCATCTCGAATTTCTCCAATCAAATGATGGCGCTCT
Source organism: Candidatus Angelobacter sp. (assembly GCA_035939855.1). Taxonomy (GTDB): domain Bacteria; phylum Acidobacteriota; class Terriglobia; order Terriglobales; family Acidobacteriaceae; genus Angelobacter. The sequence continues at coordinate 1,946 of DASZFK010000375.1, read as the reverse complement.
ATCACAACGAAGGCAACGGCCTTTTTGTCGATGAAGCGCCCCGTTCGGAAATTGGGCGCTCCAGCTTGCTCACTCTGGGCTTTTCCTGCTTTTTCTTCGATTACGATCTGGATGGCTGGCCCGATATCTTTGTCGCCAACGGCCACATTGAAAGCGATATCGAGAAAATCCAGCAGCGCATCAAGTATCGCCAGCCGCCCCACCTTTTCCAAAACCTGGGCCAGGGAAAATTCAAGGACGTGGGAGCGGAAATGGGACCTGCCTTCAGTGCGCCTCGTTTGGGAAGAGGGGCGGCTTTCGCCGATATTAATAATGATGGATATCCTGAACTACTGATGACCACGAATGCCGGCTCGGCTGTCCTCTTCCGCAATCAGGGTGGCGCCAACCACGGCTTGCGCATCAAGCTCATCGGCAGCCGTTCCAATCGCGACGGCATTGGCGCAACCGTGCGCGTGCGCAGCGGCAAAGATGTCCAAGACCAGATGCTCCACAGCGGTGGCTACCTTTCTCAGAACGAACTGGTGTTGACGTTCGGAATGGGCGTAGCCACTCGGGCCGACAGCATTGATATCGAGTGGCCCAGCGGCCAAGTGGATCACCTTGCCAATACAAACGTAGATCAGACGATCACCGTGCAAGAAGGCCGGGGTATTACATCTGCCAAGCCCTTCACCAGGTAGTTACCTAACCTGATGCTAGCGCCGGGTCGCGGTATCCAACTCGCCTATATCAATGCATTTTCATTTGTGATATATAGGTCTCCAACCTGACATTTCTTACAATTACATATTTCAGTCAAACGAATGCCGAAGATTCCGCCTAAATTTACGGTTCCGCCCGCGGCGCAGCCGAAATTCGTTCAATTTATGCCCGTGCAGCGAAACACTCCGCCAGCGGCAGGTCCAGTCGCCACTCCAAGACAAGGCGTTCCATTAAACCCTCCACCGGTTTATCGACCGAATTCGGGTCTTCCAGTCATGGCTTCCCGGACTAATGTGCCCGGCCCTGCTCGGCCGAATACGGTGCAGGCTGCGCCAGGGTTTTTCTCGGGACAACAGGTTCAAGCTGGCTCCAATTCTGGAAGTCGAAATCTTCCAGGACATCCGGCCAAGCCATCTCCCCGACCCGTTGTCAGAAATTTGGCCTCGCCCCAAGCGATACAACCAAGGATGATCATCCGCAATGGCTCGATAAAGAAGCTGGCTGAGGCAGTCATCGCGACCGGGATTGTGCCGGAAGCAAAACATAACCGTCTAACAACGGAAATCCGCTATTTAAAGGAAGGCCCCGAGCATTTCGGAGAAGTCGATCTCGATAACCAGCAGCAAGTCGAATTGCTCGCCTACCGGTTATTGCGAGGGAGAATTCCCAGGCCAGAGCGGGGAACCCGCCATACCGCGCATATTGAAATCTATGAGCTGGCAATCATTGGCGCGGGCAGTACCGCTGCTTATTATCTGGACACGTTAGGTCCTGCCTACGATCATTCCAAGACAGTTGTGATTGGCAGAGAAAATCCATGGCTCAGGGAACGCGGGCATGGAATCTCGTATATCAATCATACGTTGCGGCAAATCGCGATGCCCAGCCAGAACGTGGCGGAATACGGAGGTAACGAGAGTTTTGTGGACCGCAGGGAGTTCGCAGAAACGAGCACGGCTGTGATCGAGAGCCGGGCAGGCCGATGGATCCAGACAGACCGGGTGACCAAAATCAAGAAGCTTTCAAGCGGCGTCTTCCAGATTGACTATAACGAGAGAGGCCCGCGCAACATCAAGGCGAGAAAAGTCATATTTGCCGGAGGAGCCGGGGCGCAGCGCAAGCCCGATGAACTCAGCGGCGATACGTGCCACAACAAGCACCGCATTATTGACATGAATACCTTCATCCGTGAAAAGGTTAAAAGAGAAACGGGACGGGTCGTTGTATGGGGCAGCAACGCT
>DASZFK010000374.1:0-17643 GCA_035939855.1 Candidatus Angelobacter sp. | reverse complement strand
GAAAGATTATCCGGACCAACCTGCTCAAAGCGCGAGAGTTTCTATCCCGCATGTCACACAATGCGCACATCGTGCAGGAATGGGCGCATACTGAACTGAAGCATCGATCGAACAGTGGTTCTTCATCCGATCTAAAGAATCAACTCCGTGAAACTGCGCAAATGGCCGCTGACTTCCGCAGCCTTTCGAGAATGCAGCATATCAAGCTGATCTTATGGACGACTCTCAGGGCCGATCAATGGCCAATCGGGCAAATGCCGAGCATTGCCAGCCTGCGCAACCTGGGAGCCAATGGCGAATTAGATCTCATCCGCCTCTACGAAGAGCTCAAGAGGGATGCAGCCACCCTCGCCCTCCCTTATGGCCAGCAGTTTCATGATGACGTGCTGGCAGGGTTATAACTCAGGGGCGACCCAAGTAGCTTGTACAACGTCGCTCGCTGTCATCTGAGCAGCAGGGAAAGGCTTGTCCTGAGGTGGGCCGAAGGAAACTGCTCCGCTGCACTTGGGGTGGAGAGGTTGTTGTTTCGACTGTTGTTGTTCTTGACGTTGGAAACTTACGCGGCAACGTTTACCGAAACTGGTGCTGAAAGGCAGCTTGGCAGACCTTGAGCACAGCGGAGCAGGTCCTTCGCTGCCGCTCAGGATGACAGTGAGTGTTTTGGGGCGAAAGCATTTCTGGCCCAGTGCGTTGTACAAGGCCCATCTGACAGCGGGCTTTTTAGGGTTGAAAGCGTTCCCTACAGTATTGAGGGACCAATGACTTCAAAAACCTATTACGTCTACATCATGTCCAACAAATCGCGGCGGCTGTATGTTGGCATTACCAGCAGGCTTTCGGCGCGTGTTCGCGAGCACAGGGACAAAGTGAATAAGGGATTCACAGCTCGCTACAAATTCGACATGCTGGTGTATTACGAAGAGTTCTTCAACCCGATGGACGCTATTGCGCGTGAGAAGGAAATTAAGGGTTGGCTGCGAGAGAAAAAGCTGACGTTGATACTGTCGATGAATCCCGACTGGGCGGACTTGAGCCAGGAGTGGGAAGAAGATCCTTCTTGGCAGGCTATTCCTGATGCAAAGTTTGTTTTGAAAAGGAAGCTTGGCAAATCTTGAGCGTGGCGCAGCAGTTCCCTGGAAGCTCTCAGGGCGACCGAGTTGTTTTGTACAACGTAGCTCACCGTCATCCTGAGCGGCAGCGAAGGAACTGTCCTGAGGTGGGCCGAAGGAAACTACTCCGCCTGTACTCTAGGATTGCTAAGCTATCCTTTTAGCACCACCCTCGGTTAAACATGGCCCACGATACCATCTTGAGTCTTACAGCGTTACGAACGATAGCCTCTCCACCCCAAGTGCAGCGGAGCAGTTCCTTCGCTGCCGCTCAGGATGACAGTGATTCTCGTCGGTTTCTGAAGTATCTCTCCCAGTGTGTTCTATGCGCCCAACTTACCCGCCTTCCGCCGCCTTCCTCAACTTATATCTCTGAATCTTCCCGGTTGCAGTTTTCGGGAGTTCTTTGACGAATTCGATCCAGTGGGGGCATTTGTGGGCGGCTAGTCTGTTGGTGATTAGCTGTTTCAGTTCGTCGCTCAGGTGGTCGTCTTTGGCGGAACCGTTTTTTAGTACTACGTAGGCGGCGGGCTTGACGAGTTCGTTTCCATCGGCCAGGCCGATGACTGCGGCTTCCTGGACCAGGGGATGTTCCAGCAGCAAGCTCTCGATTTCTACCGGGCTGACCCACATTCCTTTGACTTTCAGCATGTCGTCGGAGCGGCCTACGTACCAGTAGTAGCCGTCGGGGTCGCGATAATATTTGTCGCCGGTGCGCAGCCAGTGTCCCTGGATTGTGTCTTTGGTCTTCTCGTGCTGGTTCCAATAGCAGGAGCAGACGGCATCGCTCTTGATCATCAGGCTGCCGATCTGGTTGTCGGCAACCGGTTGATCGTTTTCGTCCACGATGCGAGCATCGTATCCCGGAATGAGTTGGCCGCTGGAGCCGGGACGCACTGCTCCCGGACAATTCGCGATGAACATGTGCAGGGCTTCGGTTGAGCCGATGGCATCCAGTATCTCCACTCCAAAGCGTTCCTTGAAGCGGTGAAAGATTGGAGCCGGCAAAGGCTCACCGGCAGAGACTGCATGACGAATCGGGGAAAGATCAAAATCAGATCCATCCGGTCTTTGGTACGACAGCAGCGATACATAATTAGAAGGCACCGAGAAAAACAGTGTCGGTTTAAAGCGCTCAATGGTTTCGTAGATATTGGGTGGCGATGGAGAACCGGACAAGAGGATGCTGGTGGCTCCTATCGAGAGCGGGAAATAGCATCCGTTTCCCAGACCGTAGGCAAAAAACAATTTGGCTACACTGAAGAAGCGGTCCCGTTCGGTAATCTTGAGAATGGCTTTGGCATAGAGTTCGGCGCATACCGCCATGTCATGATGCAGATGGACGCAGCCCTTGGGAAATCCAGTGCTGCCGGAAGAGTAGAGCCAGAACGCCGCATCATCTTTATTCGTGGCTTCAGCCTGGAGTTCGCCTGAGCTTCCATCCATGAGCTGCTGCAATGCTTCGGCGCCTTCGGGGGCATCTCCAACGACTACGATTTTCTGAAGATAACGAAGGTTCGTTTTGGGAATTGCCTGGATTTGAGGGTATAAAGATGCGCTCACAACCGCGATGCGAGCACGGCAGTCGTTGAGCATGTATTCGTACTCTGCGGGCTTGAGCAAGGTATTCAAGGGGATCGGAATTGCCCCGATCTTGATGCTCCCGAAGAACCCATAAAAGAACTCAGGAGTATCGAGAAGCAGAAGCGAGATGCGCTCTTCCTGCTTCACGGCAAGTTTTTTCAGGACATTTCCGAAGCGGTTGACGCGCTCCAAGAGCTGCGCGTAGGTAACCTGCTGGTCGCCGCATTCAATCGCGACTTTGTGTCCGCGACCTTCCCGCACGTTGCGGTCGATAAAATAGGTAGCAGCGTTGAATTCAGACGGCAGTTCGATAGTCTTCATCCGGCCCTTTTTGGTTCATATTAAGTAGTTTGCAATCAATAGCTTGGAGTTTCCACCGGCCAGACAGCCCAAGATTTCCCGTATACTTGATCCATACAATCAAACCAGGAATCTCCCGGGAACTTTAACTGCGACGCTCGCGTACTTTATCGCGTAAGCCGAGCAGGGTTAAAAATTATTTTAACGCTCCTGTTAATAACTCGGTCTTCCCTCCGTCTCTCAAGCAGGGGGCACAGCACCAAATGCAGGCCACAATGGAAATAGCACGAGCAAATATTGGGTCCATGATGGCAGGCCGGGCCGAGAGCGCCCAGCCGATATCAGGGCTTGAGCAAATCTTTATGGACCACAAAGAGCTGGTCTATAGGACCGCTTACAGGATCACCGGGAATGCCAACGATGCTGAAGACGTTCTGCAGTCTGTTTTCCTGAAGCTGCTTCGGCAGCGGGAGTTCCCCGAGATCCGGTTCATCAAGGCCTACCTGCATCGCGCCGCTATCAATGCTGCTCTTGACCTTTTACGCCAAAGGAAGGATACACAAAACCTTGCCTTGGCAGAAGAGGACAGCGGAACTGAGCCTGTGGCCAAAGACATGCGCGAGTCCGATGAGGTCCGCGATTGGCTGCGCCATGCGCTCAGCAAGCTGAATCCCAAATGGGCAGAGATGTTCGTGCTGCGCTTTATCGAGGATTACAGCAATGGCGAAATCGCGGCCCTGCTGAACACCTCGTCAGCGGTGGTTGCAGTGGTGCTGCATCGCACGCGTTCCCAACTTAAGAGAGACTTCATGGCAAGCGCCGGAGGGAGACGATAATGGCTTACGAAAACAATCCCAAGAAAGAATTAGAATGGGCGATTACCGCGTTTCGGGAAGATCAGCCCGATCAGCAAATCGTGGAGGCCGCCGGCCAGCGTGTGTGGCAGCGGCTCAGTGAAGAAGCGCACACCGCCGCGCAGGTCTCCGTACCCGAGTCCATTCATGGCTGCGAAGATATCCGGGCTCTCTTGCCGCAACACCGTGCCGGCAGATTGCCTCAGGCCAAGGCGTTGCTGGTCGCAGACCATCTGCGCGAATGCGTGGCTTGCCGCAAAGAGGCGGAAAAGACAGACGGCTCGACATTGCTTCCATGGAAGCAGGAACCATCGAGAGCTACTAAGACGCCCTTTCGTTGGGTCACTGCTGTGGCTGCGGTTGTGCTTTTCGTCTTTGCGGGTTACGTGTTGCTCGACAAATTGACCATACCTGCCGGCGCGCGGGCGCGAGTGGAGTCTGTGGATGGATCTTTATATAAGGTGAGTGGCAGCGGCGAGCAAGCTTTGAAGCCAGGCGATGAGATTGCAGAGAGCGACAAGGTACGCACCGCCGATGATTCCAGGGCCATGCTGCGGCTGCGCGACGGCTCAATGGTGGAGATGAACGAGCACGCCGAATTTTCGGTGTCGCTGGGGCGCAAAGATACTACAGTTCATCTGGACCGTGGCGACATCATTGTGCAAGCGGCCAAGCGGCGCACTGGACATCTATATGTTGCAGCGCCCGACTGCACCGTTTCTGTGACCGGAACCGTATTCGCCGTGAATAGCGGTTTGAAAGGCTCGCGCGTCTCCGTAGTTGAAGGAGAGGTGCGGGTGGCTGAATCGGGGGTCACCAGTGTCTTGCACTCCGGAGATCAGCTTTCGACCAGCGCCACTGTGGGCGCGGCTCCCATTCGTGATGAGCTTGCCTGGAGCAAGGACCGCGACAAATTGGTGGCGCTTCTCGAAGAGTTCAGCCATCTCTCGAAGAAGATGGAAGCTGTCCAACTTCCCGGACTACGCTACCAGAGCCGCATTCTGCCGGCTTTGCCTCAAACGTCGATGTTTGTTGCCAGCGTTCCCAATTACAGTGACGCGATTCAGCAGGCCAACAAGCTTTTTCAACAGGAATTGGAGAGCAGTTCGGTGCTGCGCGAATGGTGGCAGCACGTGAACGAATCCAAGCCCGGCTCAGGACCTGGCTTGCAGATGGTGATCGATAAAGTTCACGATCTCGGTCAATACCTGGGCAACGAGATTGTCTTTTCGATGGCGCTTGCCGGCAGCAAGGATGAGCCGACGCCGCTGATTGCAGCCGAGATAAGCAAACCCGGATTGAAGTCGTTTCTTGAGCAGCAGATTGCGACTTTACACGGAAAAGACACTCCACTCCATATCCTGGATGAACAGGACTTGATGAGCGGCGCGGTAGCGCCGAGCCATCCTGGCCAGGGCAAGCACGATGAAATGTTTATTCTCGTTGGCTCCGACTTCGTAGTCGCCGCACCTTCGATTGAGGCATTGCGCGACTTTACCGCCCGCGCAAAACGGGGCTCCGGCGGATTTGCATCCACACCTTTCGGGCAACGTCTGACGCAAGCTTACTCGGAGGGAGCTGGATTGTTGATCGGAGCAGATCTGGAGCAGATGTCCAACAAGGTCCAGACCGGGATGAAGAGAGAGAGCGAACGCGCAGCTTTCGAGCACAGCGGGTTCTCCGATGTGCGCTTCCTGATTGCCGAGCGCAAAGATGTCAATGGACAGGCTCTCAATCGCGCTGAGCTGGCTTTTAACGGCGCGCGTCACGGGATTGCCTCATGGTTGGGAGCGCCCGCACCGATGGGCGGCCTGGATTTCGTCTCCCAGGATGCAGGTGTTGTGGTCACGCTGGTGTTGAAGAAGCCGGAACAGATCCTCAATGATGCCGCCGAGATGGCTCAGGCGGCGTCTGGAAATGATGTCAATGCCGGATTGGCGATGCTGGGAGGTGTACTCAACATCCGCGTCCGCGAAGATCTGGTCGATACGCTGGGAGGAGAGATCACGGTTGCCTTGGATGGACCGGTCTTGCCAACGCCTTCCTGGAAGGTCGTGGCCGAGGTGAACGATCCAGCCCGTTTGCAGGAAACATTGCGCAAGCTGGTGACGTTCGCCGGTACGCAGATGAAGGCCGGCGAAAAAATCACCATCGATCAACAGACGGAAGATGGCATCACTTATTACACCATCACTCCGCCACATATCGGCAACAGCGTGCAGGTCAACTATGCATTCAATGATGGTTACCTGATCATTGGTCCTAGCCGCGCATTGGTCAAGGCGGCAGTGCAGACCCATAAGAGCGGGAATTCGCTGGCCAAGTCAGCTAACTTCCACAAGTTGCTGCCGCAGGATCGCAACACCAACGTTTCGGCATTGCTTTACCAGAATATTTCGCCGGTATTGTCTCCTTTGGCGCAGACACTCAGCGCCTCGCAGTTGCAGGTCTTCCAGCAATTGGCGGCGGAGAGCAAACCCAGCGCAGTTTGCGCTTATGGAGAAGAAAATACCATCCTGATAGCCAGCAATACCCGTCTGTTTGACTTGAATACACTGGCGCTCACCAGGATATTAGAAGCTACACAATCGCACGGAGGCGCGGGGAAATATCATGAAGGTTCACGCTCAGGAAAAAAGTTGCACAACCTGGAGCACCACTAGAGTTCGCTCTGAAGGGAAGAAGGTTTGATGGCCTCTGTTATTGACTTGGATGGTCTGGTCGTCAGGTTAGGCAACCGGACCATCCTTGATCATTTGAATGGTTCGTTGACCGGCCTGTGCATTGGTTTGCTTGGACCGAATGGCTCAGGCAAATCAACTCTGCTCAATACCTTGCTGGGTTTTTATCCTCCCTTTGGCGGCACGGCCAGAATCTTTGACAAAGACATTCGAGTCAAAACTGGCCACTTGCGCTCGATGATCGGCTACATGCCGGAAAGCGATGCTTTCATCGCAGACATGACCGGCATCAAGTTTGTCCGCTACATGGCTGAGATTTCCGGGCTTCCTGCCCGCGAAGCCATGGAACGCGCGCACGAGGCTTTCTTCTATGTTGGATTGGGCGAAGTCCGGTATCGCAAAGTGGGAACCTATTCGCTGGGAATGAAGCAGTTGGTCAAGCTGGCCCAGGCCCTGGTCCACGGTCCCAGGTTGTTGTTGCTGGATGAGCCAACCAACGGTCTCGACCCGGAAGCACGGCAGCGCATGTTGCAACTCGTCCGCGAGATTCGTGACACTCAAAAAGTCCACATCGTGATTTCTACTCATCTGCTCCGCGACATCGAGGAGTGCTGTGATCAAGTCCTGATTCTTAAGAAAGGCCGGGTTGCCGCGCTCTGCAACCTGGAAGAGGAGCGCAAAGCCAACCGCAAGTTTCTTGAACTGGAGGTCAACCAGCAGAACGGCTTTGTGGAGGCCATCAGCAGCCTGGGCTGCGAGTGCGCCGCTTTTGCCGGCGGACGGCTCAAAGTCGTGCTGCCGGAGAACATCGCTGTGCGCCAGATCTACGAACTGGCTGCGGAACATACCGTGCAGATCCGGCGTATGAACTACCGTCGCGATTCTTTGGAAGATATCTTCCTGAAGGCTATGGAAGACAAACCGGAAGCGAGGGAAATCGCCAGTGGCCGTTTATAAGAGAAGCTACAAAGTCTACGATGGACCCCTGACGCCCAGCGGTTCGCGATTCTTCGTGCTTTCGCGCTATTCGGCTGCCGCGCTCTTTGACTCGCGTTTGTTCACGGGGTTTGCCATTTTCTGTTGCCTTCCATTCATTCTGGGCGCGATCAGTATTTACGTTCTCCACAGTTCAATGGTGCAGGCCCTGCTCGGTATGCGTTTGAGTGGGAGCGAGGTTGTCAACAACATTTGGTTCTGGGTCTTTTTGCAAATTGAGTGCTGGATGGCTTTTTTCATGACGGTTTGGTCGGTGCCCGGAATCATGATGAAAGACCTGGCCAATAATGCTTTGCAGCTCTATCTCAGCCGGCCTCTTTCCCGGACCGAATACCTGCTCGGAAAAATCTCAGCCGTCATGCTGTTGCTCTCGGCGATTACCTGGTTTCCCGGATTGCTGCTATTTGGCCTGCAGGCCCAACTTGAAGGACACGGCTGGGGCGGTGAGCATTTATGGCTGATGGGGGCAATTTTCATGGGCTGCCTGCTTTGGATTTCCGTGATGGCGCTGCTGGCGCTGGCGCTCTCCGTCTGGGTCAAGTGGCGAATCGCAGCCAGCGGTCTAATGTTCGCGGCTTTTTTTGTGTTGGCCGGTCTTGGCCAGGTTATCGACTCAATCCTGCGCACGCAATGGGGCCGTCTGTTGAACATCCCCTATGTAATGGCACTGATATGGGCGCATCTCTTTCGGCTGCCTTCTTCGTTTGTCCGTGAATTTCGATATGCGCGCGTGCCGCTGTGGTCCGCCTGGGCATCCATCATCAGTATCTGCCTGATCTGTCTGATGCTGCTGAATCGGCGCTTGAAAGCGCGTGAAGTGGAGCGCGGATGACGGCTGAAAACAACAGGATCGTCTTCGAAAACGTCTCCAAGTTCTACGGCGATGTCCTGGGAGTGAACCGGGTCAACCTGTCTCTTCCTCCCGGAGTAACAAGCCTGGTTGGTCCCAACGGATCGGGCAAGACTACGCTGATGAACCTCATGACCGGCCTCATCAAGCCTACGCAGGGTCGTGTGAATGTGCTGGGGCTTACGCCCAACCATCCTGAAGAATTTTTCCGGCGTGTCGGTTATTGCACTCAGTTCGATTCCTTTCCCAAGGGCGTGACTGGCTACGAGTTCATTTACCAATCGCTCAAACTCCACGGCATCAGCAACAACGAGGCGCACAGGCTTACGAAGGAAGCAATTGACCGGGTGAATATGGGCGAGGCGGCTTCCCGCAGGATTGCCGGTTACAGCAAAGGCATGAGGCAGCGCATACGCCTGGCCCAGTCGATTGCTCATCATCCTACGGTGCTGGTGCTCGATGAGCCTCTCAACGGTCTCGATCCGATGGCCCGTGCCGAATCCATCGCTCTCTTTCAGGCGCTGGGGAAGGATGGATTGCACGTGATCATTTCCAGCCACGTTTTGCATGAGGTGGACAAGATCTCGGATCAGGTCGTGCTGATGAGCTATGGCTATGTGGTCGCCGAGGGCCAAATCCATGGTGTGCGCAGTGAAGTGAAGGAGCATCCTATGCAGATTCTGGTGCGCTGCTCCCGGCCCAACCTTGTGGCCTCGCGCCTGTTTAACCAGGACCACGTGGTTGAAGCCAAGTTGCAGAGCGATGGCAATGGCTTGTTGGTGCGAACCCAAAATGCCGATCAGTTTTATCTGTTGTTGAATCGCATCGTGCTGGACGACAACATCGCGGTAGAAGCCGTGGCCCCTGCCGACGATGACGTGAACTCGCTTTATCAGTACCTGATCGGTGGGGGCGGTAGCGGAGGTACGGTATGAATGTAATGGCCTCTTCCCGCAAGTTCTTTCACGAAGCTCCCTGGCAGTTATGGACGGCCCAACTGACGTCGTTGATTCAGTCGGAAGTGAAACGAAACTTCCTGAAACGACGCAGCATCTGGATCTATCTGGTGGCTTTGGCGCCCGTCGTTATTTTGACGATAGCCCTGGCTCAAGAGCCACCTGGCGGCAGCATTCAGGATAGAACTCAACTCATGGGGGCGTTGTTTCAGTTTTACTATCTGCATGTGGCGATTTTTATCGGTTGCCTGGGAATCTTTACCTGGCTTTTCCGTGGTGAAATCGTTGAAAAGACCTTGCACTATCACTTTCTCTCTCCGCTGCGTCGCGAGCTCCTGGTGTTGGGCAAATTTTTGTCGGGCATGGTTACGACTTCCCTGATCTTCATGTTGGGAGTCTTTGGGACGTTTTTCCTGATTTATACCCACGGCGGAGCCGCCGGCCGGGATTTTATGTTCAATGGACCAGGGTTGGGACATCTGGCAGCTTACTTAGGGGTCACCGTAATGGCCTGCCTGGGATATGGATCGATATTTATTGCGTTCAGCCTGTTGATCAGGAACCCAATCATTCCTGCGGTAGTTGTGTTCTTGTGGGAGACTTTTCACGCCGCTCTACCATCGCTTCTGCAAAAATTCAGCATCATGTTTTACCTGAAACAGCTCTGCCCTGTGCCGGTTCCCGCGGAAGATTTTCTGGCGCTGTTTGCCGTCGGCTCAGAGCCTGTGCCTCCGTGGCTGGCAGTTCCCGGCTTGCTGATCTTGTGCGCCGGAATACTGGTGTTTGCCTGCTGGCGTGTTCGGAAACTTGAGATCAGTTATCTGGCAGACTGAAGCAAATTGCCATAAGTGCCAGAATTGCCATAATTTAAGGTGGACATCTTCGAAATTATGGCAATTTTGGCATTCATGGCAATTATGGCAATTTGCTTCATTGCACCTTTTGCAATCGCTCGATCAATTTTTGCGCCAGGTTATCTTCTGACTCGGACCATAGGACTCGTCCGCTGATGCCGCAGTTGGTTTCTACGGCGTTGGTAAAATTCACCAGCTTTTGCACGTTGGATTTGATTCTTTGCTCGACCGGATGCGTGAATTCCACCTCTTCGTAGAGGAACGGCTCATCCAGGCCAAAGTCCACTTGAATGTGGCCATTCTGTTGATGGGTGGCCTCCTCGAACTTAACTCCAAACGCGGTAAACTTCACCATCTGAGGATGTTGTTCCCATTTCGGATCGAGGTCGCCTTCCTTCACCGGGACCCACAAGTCCCACAAAACCTCCAGTTCATAAGCGTTGTCTTCATGGAGAAACTCGCCGGCCAGCGTCAAGGCGCGGTCCGGTTCAATCCGGGAACCGAAGGTCTGCTCAAAAAGCAGCGGCTCGTTCCAGGAGATGCTATGCACTCCCAAATATCCGATACCGGGTTTCTGCGCGGAAAACGGAAACAGCCGCAGCACAGAGAGAAGACGCGGCATCATCTCCTGCTCGCGAAAGCTGGGAAACCAGATGCTGAGATATAAACGATCAGCCATAATCAATATATCTTAAATGGTTGCGATTGCCTCTTTTGCGGGTTTCATTTTTAATTCCTCTCATGCGAAAAGTCACAGTTTTGATTCTGCTGGTGGCCGGCAGCGTCTTCGGCCAAACCTCTGCTGACAAGATCATCCAGGAAGCTCAGCAAACTCTCACTTTAGAGAAAAATCTGCGGGTGCTGACTGACGAGATCGGCGGACGAATACCGGGAACGCCTGCCATGGAGCGTGCCGTCCAGTGGGGTGTGAATGCATTCAAAGCCGCGGGAGCGGACAGCGTACACACTGAAGCAGTCAAGATCAGTTCTTCCTGGACGGAAGGCAATACTCAAGTCGAAATCGTCAGCCCAGCGAGATTCCGGGTTCGCGCTACCTCGCTGACCTGGACCGCGCCCTCAAGTTCTCCGCTGACGGGAACTCGTATTGTCGATGTTGGGTTTGGAACACCTGAAGATTTCAAGAGAGCTACGAATCTCAAAGGCGCAGTTGCCCTGGTGCATTCCAATGTGATGAAGGCCTGGGAGGACTTATTCGAAGAGTATTTCCGCCAGGGACCATTACTTCGGGCGGCAAAGGAGGCTGGAGTCGTAGCGGTGGCCTTTATTTCCACGCGTCCCAACCAGTTGCTGTACAGGCACATCGGAAATTTCGAAGAGGGCATCAATAAATATCCTCAGTTCCTGGTCGCCAGGGAAGACGGAGAGCGCGTTGCTCGCCTGTTGGCTGAAGGCAAGAAGGTGATGGTGCGGTATTCCATACCGAATCATATCGGTGGTCCTATCGTGTCACATAACGTGGTGGCCGAGATTCAGGGAAAAGAAAAACCCAACGAATATGTTGTCCTGGGCGCACACCTCGATTCCTGGGAGTTGGGAACTGGAGCTCTCGATAATGGATGTAATGCCGCCTTGGTGATTGAGGCTTTGCGGTCCATCAAAGCGTCTGGCGTGCAGCCCCATCGTACGATTCGCTTTGTCCTATTCACTGGCGAAGAAGAAGGAACTCTAGGCTCGTGGTCTTATGTCCTGCGCCATCGTTCTGAATTGGATAACGTGGTTGCGATGCTGACGTGGGATTCGGGCACGGGGCGCACTATAGGCTTCTCGCTCGGCGGACGAAAGGATGTCGCAGAGAAGGTCACTCGTTTGCTCGAACCACTGAAGCAATTTGACGCTGCCCAGGTCACCACAGACGCTTCGGTGGGCACCGATAACCTCGACTTCATGCTCGAAGGCGTGCCTACACTGGTGGCCAACCAGGAAGAAGCCAACTATCTGATCAACTATCACGCCACCTCCGATACCTATGACAAAGTCGATATTCCGCAGCTCAAGAAACACGTGGCCGAGGCTGCGTATCTGGCTTATGCCATCGCCGACAACCCAGAGCGGCTGGGAGCACGGCAAAGCCGCGCTGAGATCGAAATGCTCATTCGAGAGACACATCTCGATGACCAGCTCAAGGGCTTCGATTTGTGGGCAGGTTGGGAAAACGGGACCCATGGCCGCGCCAAACAGTGAAGCTCCATGCCTTTTGCATCTCCGACTGGTTCGATCATGACAGTGACCATGCGTCGAGTGACCAATGCCGATTAGCTTCTGGATTCTCTTTATCGTCGTAATCCTGGTGCTGGTCTTTATCGACTTGGCGGTCATCAACCGGCAAGGACGAGTCCTGCCCTTTAAACGGGCTTTGCTGAATAGCGCAAGCTGGATTGCCCTGGCCCTGTTGTTTGCTCTCATTGTCTATCGCTTCATGAGTCCCGGAAAGGCTCTCGAATTCGTCACGGGATATCTGGTTGAGGAAGCTCTAAGCGTCGACAATCTCTTCGTTTTTTTGCTGCTGTTTGCATATTTCAAGGTTCCGCCGGAGCAGGAAAGGCAAGTTCTGGCTTGGGGAATTCTTGGCGCGCTGCTGATGCGCGGAGCCTTCATCTTCGCCGGTGTGACCCTGGTGAGCCGTTTCCACTGGATTCTCTATCTGTTGGGCGCTTTTCTGATCTACAGCGGCTTTCAATTGATGTTGAGCAAAGAAGCGAGCGTCGATCCCTCGCGCAACGCGGCCGTCCGCTTTGCGCGTAGGTTTCTGCCGGTTGCCGATCATTACGACGGCGGCCGGTTCTTCACGCTCCAGAACGGCAAACGCCTGGCAACACCCTTATTTATCGCTTTGCTGGTGATGGAAACAACCGACATTGTTTTTGCGACTGATTCCATTCCAGCCATTCTGGCCATCACGCGAGATCCGTTTATCGTCTTTTCGTCGAATGTGTTTGCCATTCTTGGACTGCGATCGCTCTTCTTTGTGCTGGCCTCGCTGATGAAGCTTTTTAACCGTCTGAATATTGGGCTGGCAATCGTGCTGATTCTTATCGGGGCCAAGATGCTTGTGTCAATCAAGTATGAAATACCGACCTGGATTGTGCTGGCAACGATTGCGACGGTGCTTGCAGGCTCAGTTCTGGCTTCAATCCTGTTTCCGGAGAAAGCAAAGGCAGAGCGTGGTGACGATGGATCGCCTGCAGATGGCAATGAATAACATCGTTTCCTTGCTCTCTGCCCAGCAGGGGCGACACTACGACTTCGCAGAGAGACTAACGCGGCTAGACCACGGCGAAACGACCGAACTTAATTAGACCAATGAGTTTGCCGCGCGGGGGCAGCGTCTCGCAAGAACGGCGCGTAAGCCCAAGCCTTATTGAGTAGCAGTCTCTACCGGTGCGGGCAACTTAAAAGACCGCGAAGGTAATACCCCCAATATTCTGGGCATCTATGGTGACCGGGGCTGCCACCGTCGTAAGTTTGCCGGTTCCGGCGTCCAAAGTGGCGATCTGAAACGAATTGGGGTTGCGCAGCAGGACCACGAACTGGCCGCTGGGATCGGATTGAACCGCGCTGATAGAGCCATCGGTCTGGAAGAATGGAGATCCGCTCACTTCGCTGATCCGGCCCGAGTTCTGGTCAATGCTGAAAACGTGGACTCCTGGTAAGTTCCCTGTTACGAACAGGTATCTGCCCTGCTTGTCGCCAGAGACAAATTTTCCCGCACTACAGCCAGGAAAGAGCATCTGCTGGACCAGCGCAGAGGCGCCAGAATTAGCGTCAAATGAATAAACATTCAGGGTGCAGTCGGCCCCGGAACCAAGGTCTAACTTGTAAAGGAAGCGTGTACTTGGATGGATAACAAGAGAGAAAACCCCTCTTCCAAACCCAATCGCTGCAAAACGAGCGAGCGCACCGTTGCTGCTGCGCGAGAATACGGTGACGTCTGAATCGTCCTTAGAAGGATCTCCCAAAGCAATACTATCTGTAAACCGACCAGCGAACAACAACGAAGACGTGAGTTGGAGCGGGAAATAATTGTTTGGACTACCAGGTATAAAAAAGGGCGAGCCGGGCACCGGTGTAAGCTTCCCGTCAGCGATGGTCAATGTATCAATTGCGTCGTTGCCACCCTTGCCGGGTAACGAGCTATATACGTTGACTGCGTCTGCGACCATGACCCGGGCTGTGGCAGTGCTCACGCTCACTGGCGGTTGAGGCGCACCAGTGTTCGCATCCACAGGGTAGAGGGCAACGTTAAAGCCAGACGAATCATGACCAACCAGGAACTTACCGGCCTGCGTAAATACCTCCTGCGGATTCGTGAATGGCGAGCCGGGAACAGCGGCAGTACTGCCATCGCTATTGAAGCGGAAAGCAAATGTGTTGTTGGGCGCACCGAACCTGTCACCCTCCACGTAGATGAAGGTGCTGGAGTGGGGATTGCCGCCCGGAGGCGCAACTGTCCCTGGGTTAGATGGAGAGTTACCGAGGCTGCTGTTGGCGCCTCCGCAACCAGCGATGATGATCAGAAGAACGGTAAGACAAGCCAGAAGGATAGTGCGGCAGTAACGCAGTTGCATGAAACCTCTCGCGATGCCCTGGGAACAGGAGGGGGAATTTGTTAAAGCTAGAGAGTGGAAAACTGTGCTGCGGGGTTGCCCCCGAGCTTGCTGTAAAATGAAATATTGAGTACCAGCAGGACACTAGTACATGGATATTTTCTGCAAAGGCCAGAGTCCAAGTGTTTAAGCGCGTTAATCTTTTACCTCAATAGCCCGATTTCAATGGAGTCTCTTCTGCCCAAAGAGTCACGCGAGTTTATCCCAGGGAATTTGGTTCCCATCTCCGGTGTCTACCAAGTCTTACACTTGACCGAGCACAGACCGATGCATGACGTGATGGCGATTCGGGGCGAGCAATTTCCAACATGTCGAATTTGCAAGACCAAGGTGCGGTTCAGATTCGTGAGGGCGATCAGTCACGTCTTCCATGACTGGGATTTTTCGGGACCTGCGGCAGCTTGAGATGACTCATGATTCCCTTGATTAGATTAAGGGGCAGCGCGAGAGATGATTCCCCTTTACCGTGCCACCCATTGGGGGCAGGATGGTATGCTTGCCACCATCGCGGCTGCGCCCTATTTGAACTGAGGATCACGACTTTCATGTTGTGCGGACAAGTTCAACCAATTCCGCGGCAGCATCGGTCAGGAGTTCGCAACGCGATCAAGTCAACGATCCGAGCCAGTTGGCGCCATGCTGGCAGTTTTCCACCCTGGCGTGCAAAAGTTGGTTACCAGAGATTCCAAAAACTGGACAAAAGTTCGTTCAAAGTTGGTTTCAGGGTGACAACATGCCGGGGGGCTGACGTGGTCTGCCCGAAAAATGAGTTTTTGCCGCTACATTGAGATATTAGCAAATCTGCCGCTACAGAAAGCTGGCTTAAAATTGGTTCAAGGGTGACATAGGGTGGGGATCCTTCTATCGAGTGATCGGAAGACCTCGCATGGCACGTTTAAATTGTTTATATGCATGAGTTTTCTTAAAAGGTGGTTAAGGGGTGGATAAAGGGGACTGATAGGCCGGGGTCGATTTGTTGTGTGATCGGGAAGAGCCCCGCACCCGGCTGATTTATATGACACACAACTAGCCCTCAGAAAGTTTGTTTTGCCGAATGTATTTTGGGTAGAGCTACGCCAACCTGATGAAATGAGCCACGGAAGTTATAGTCCCCGCGAATGACTCGAATTGTTTAAAATCGATCCTTCGCTTCCGCTCAGGATTTCGCCTGCGGCCCTTCGGCTTCACCTCAGGGTGACAAGCTTTCCGCTCACGCCCGCAGAACGGCTCAAGTGACCGTCCCCGCGAATGACGACGAAATTGGGCAGCTAGGAATCTAACGCTACTTAAGCGAATAGTATACGAAGATCGGTGATTTGTCAAATCGATTCTGGGGGCAAAATTTTCTTTTGACCGGTGACCGGGCCTTAGTGAAAAGACGATAAACGGGTCCCGCGCGATGGCCAGGATGGAATCAATCGTAAAAGAATGGCTCCTCAGGTAGGACTCGAACCTACAACCCTCCGGTTAACAGCCGGATGCTCTGCCATTGAGCTACTGAGGAGTAGATGGACGAACTTATTCAACATATCATGCTTCGGATTTGCGGTAAAGACTGACTGAGTCTTGCTCAGGGGGCGAATGAGTCAGCGGCCCTTCCACTCGAGGGGGACCCCAATCAAAATTAGGTAATATTAATGCAGTGCTTCGAATGCATTTTCTCAACAAGACAATTACCCAATCAAGACGCTTGGGGCATATCTGGGCATATCCAACAAAATTGCAACTTGTCTCAAAGCCCCACTTGGAGTTGAGGTGTTCAACTTGTCGATACGCTTGAGGAATGCTTAATGCTATTGGATACAACCGCGTTCTCTCTTGGCACCAGGAGGCTATTCCAAATGAAATCGGTTTTCTGCCTTTTTATTGTAACGGCGCTGACAGGAGCTGTCTGGACTACGAACCAGACAAACACGGCATCTGCTTCATCTGAGAAAGAAGCTACGCAAAAGCTGGGTGTCTTCATCGGAAAATGGGAAAGCACCGGAGAATTCTTTGAAACCAAATTAAGCCGTGCGCACAAAACCAGCTCCAACATCGAGTGCCGCTGGTCGCCACAGGGAAATTTCCTGGTGTGCGAGCAGTCGATCACCGATGGATCGGAGAAACGCATCCAGCTTTCGATTTATTCGTACAACAGCAAAGATGGCAATTACACGATTTCGTCCATGTCTGGACCGGGGCAGCAGCCGTTCAATGGGACGGTGATCATCAAGGGAAATCTCTGGACTTATCCTGGTGGCTTTGAAAAAGATGGAAAGCGGATTGAGATTAGGACCACGAACGATTTTTCAGTGGCCAATACAGAAGTTTTCAAGACGGAGTTTTCCGATGATGGCGGCGCGCATTGGACAACCATGCTGCAAGGTACGGCGCACAAGGTGGGGGCCTGAAATAATCAAGTGACCTTTGTGGCTGCATATAGCCAAATTCGGTAGAACACCTCGTATCTGCAATTTAGCCCCAAACATTCTCGGGGTCCCTCCCTCCGCGCCGATCATGTTTTTAAATGGAAGTATCTCGCTGCGCTTCGCTCGGGATGACAGGGCATGGAGGTTTATCACTCAACCACCACGTCAGGAGTAGACGCAGGAACGGCGCGATGGTGTGACCATGCTCGCAGGGATTGAATTTCTTCGGCGCGGGTGGCGGCGAGTGGGATCGTGGTTTTCAGGGCTTCCAGGACGAACTCTGTTGTGACCGGCTTCTTGCTGGAAAAAGCGTCGTACATCGCAGTTTGTATGGCTGCATCGATCTCGGCGCCGGAATAGGATTTCGCTGCTGCTGCCAATTGTTCAATGTTGAAGCTCGCCGGATTCAGCTTGTGGCGGGCC
>DASZFK010000373.1:0-2238 GCA_035939855.1 Candidatus Angelobacter sp. | reverse complement strand
GATCTCAACTCTTTTCGCCACGCCCTCACGGTCGAAAATCGCACGCTCAAAAGAGCGCTTACCGACCCGCGCATCGTCAGTGGCATCGGCAATGCGTATTCGGATGAAATCTTGCACGCAGCCCAACTGTCGCCTGTTACCTTGACGCACAAGCTGCAGCCGCAGGAGTGGGAAAGGCTATTCGCTGCGACCCGCGACACGCTCAAGCTCTGGATAGACCGGCTGCGCGCCGAAGCGGAGGCTGGCTTCCCAGAAAAGGTGACTGCGTTTCGTAAGGACATGGCTGTGCATGGACGCTATGCAGAGCCTTGTCCGAAGTGTGGCGAAAAGATCCAGCGAATCCGCTACGCAGACAATGAAACAAACTATTGTGCGCGATGCCAAACTGGTGGAAAAGTTCTTGCCGATCGAAGCTTGTCCCGGCTCTTGCGATTGGATTGGCCGCGTACGCTCGAAGCGCTTGAGTCTCTCAAGCGCCGTTAAAAGTGAACCCCTTTCATTCGACAATCCCTGGTTTGTCTCCCTTGCCGGAAGTCGGCGTTCCTCGATAGTTTGCACATGGCCTGCGCTCTTCAATTGAGGGCGGGGCAAATTTGGACTTTAGACGAACGACAGGCCAAGTTGGCTAAGGCAGAAGTCCTGAGGACTTCCTCAGCCACTTTCTTGACCTTCGGACGGAACAAGCGTTCGCCGATTGTGAATAACCGTATCTGATAAGACGGCCGAATTTGGCAGATCACAAGCGGGCAACAGATACTAAGCCCAGTGTCCGCATAATGCGAACACACCTAACAGGATCGTAGGGCGTCGTCTTAGACTGTCCCAACCAAGCGGTGCATGGATCGAAGCGCCGTGGTCCCAGTCTCGGATCAGCTGCGCAAGGCAAGACAGGGCGCTCTTCGCGACTCTGAGGCCTGCGACGGCGTCATTCATGTGGTGGAGCGACCCTCGTCGGACGAGGATGGTTGGTTCCCAGATGGTCCTTCGCAATCACCGGCGCTTTGGGTTGCGCGAGCTGGATCAGCGAACGGTTGCCTACCCGAATGAAATCGAGTTCCCGCGCCGACTGCAGGGCGTTGATCGCTTCCTTGACCCGGGAGCGGGGAACAAAATTGCCGAAGAATGATTCCACTTCCTGATGGTCGGCGGCGACGACGCAGTCCAGGTATTTCGACAACAGCGCCGAAAGCGCTTCACCTACCGACAGGCCGATGCCTTCGCGGACCGCATCTGGAGCCCAGCGGTAGAGCACATCCCACGATGCGCCTTCTTCTGGCTTGTAATCCACCCGGGTGATGCGCAGCTTTGACCAAAGCTCGCCTAGAGCGTGATCCAGGGCAACGAACGAGATGCTTCCCCCCAGGTCTTCGCGCATCTTTTGCTTCGAGATGGGCCCGGCGCGGCGGATGAGTTCGAAGGCGTCGCAGGCGAGCGGAGAATATTCCGAACGCGGTTTGGGCTGCGGTGCCTGTTTGGGATTCCGTTCCCCCACCAGCGCGTAGAAATAGGGAAATATCGACCCTGCCACCAGGAAGGCGTTGTTCTCTTCGAACTGGTTGGCTTCATAGGCGTCATGATTGCGCAGCAGGCGGACCATGATTTCGGTCGCCTCCTGCGCCCGCGGATCAGCATAGGCATGCTGTTGCGTAGGCAAATGTTTGTCCGATCCCGTCCATGCGCCGATGAAAGTGGGAGCCAGCAGCGGTTTCCGCATGGGATACATCAGACAGAATCCGACCAATTCAATAAACCGGTGGGCATCGTCGAGCGTACGCAGAGGGGCGCCGTTCAGGTGCCACTTCCCATGCCGAAGTTGGTCGAGTTCCTGGTCAGTCATAAAGCAGCTTCTAGCTATGAGCTTCTGGCTTGCGGCCATTGTTGCTGAGGCTTTGCTAGTCGCCAGAAGCTAGTAACTAGAAGCTCAAATTCTCAAATTCTCTTAAACGCCTTCTGAATGTCCTTCATGGAGTATCGCAGAACTACCGGCCGGCCGTGCGGGCAAGTCATGGGACAGTCGGTTTTCGCCAGCTCCGCCAGCAGCCATTCCATTTTGTTTTGCTCAAGCGGCATGTTGACCTTGATGGCGGCGTGGCAGGCTATGGATGCAGCGATCCGTGCTCGCACTTTCTCCAGGTTGAGTGCCTGCTCCTCACGGGAAAATTGGTCAAGCAGTTCGTGCAACATTTTTTCGATCTGTGCCGCTTCCACCCCTGCCGGCGCTACTTTGATAGCGACACT
>DASZFK010000372.1:0-3391 GCA_035939855.1 Candidatus Angelobacter sp. | reverse complement strand
GTGTCTCCTTTAGCGAAATGTGTGTTCCACAACATCACACCTTACGCTATTGGGGGCGCCCCTCCATAATGCATCGGCGTCTCTGTGGTGGGTTTGTGTTTTTGGTGGTGGCTACGGCGCTTCCGGAAATTGTTGCTTTAGTACAACAAATGTTTCATGTCTACTATTTCGCTGCTTAGGCTTGCGCGCCGATACTAGCGGCCATCATTGATGATGCTGCCAACGTGAATATCCAGGCAGTATCGGCCATGGAATTTTGGTTCGTATCTGCAATACAGCAATCCAAAAGAAAGAAGGTTCGATATGACCTATCGTGTCTACCCCCTCGTCAAACCTTTGTGCCTGCTGATCGTTTTGGCAACGTCTTTGAGCCTGCTTCACGCCCAGGAATTTCGGGGCTTAATCATTGGACAAGTCACTGACCAGCATGGCGCTGTGGTTCCCAACGTCACGATTACGGCCACCGGCCCGCAGCAAAAATATACGACCAAGACCAATGCAAGCGGCAACTTCACCATTCCATTCGTACAACCGGGCGTATACAGCGTGACCGCCGAAGCACAAGGCTTCAAGAAAGAACTGAAGAGCGGAGTGAACATCGATGTGTCGCAAAAGGCGAATGTGAACTTCGCGCTTCAGGTAGGCCCAACCCAGGAGACCGTAGAAGTAAAAGCCGATGCTGTAGCCGTAAATACGGCGGATGCATCCGGCGGCACGGTAATGGATCCGGAGAAGGTACAAAACCTTCCCTTGAATGGGCGGCAGGTCTATATGCTGCTCTCGCTGACTCCCGGCGTGCGCTTTACCACGACTACGTTCGGCCCGAATGGAAATTCCGGGACACGTGGCTGGGACCAGACCAACGCCTACCAGATCAATGGCGTTGTCAACAACCTGAACCAATTCACGATGGATGGCGGCAACATTTCCCAACAGACCAGCACCGGACGGGGATCGTGGTTTGTGGCGCCCAACGTCGATGCTGTTGAGGAATTTAAAGTTCAGACCAACAACTATGATGCGACCTATGGGCGGGTTGGCGGAGGCACCATCAATGTGATCACCAAGGCCGGGACGAATGCTTTCCACGGCACGGCTTTTGACTACTGGCGCAACGCCGTTTTGGATGCCAATTTTTTCCAGAGCAACCAGAGAAACCTGCCGAGGGGCGGGCACAATCAACATCAGTTTGGCGGGACCTTCGGCGGGCCGATCAAGAAAGACAAAACCTATTTCTTCGCGAGTTTTGAAGGCTGGCGCGAAGTTTTGCCTATTCCTACGACCACTACTACTGTCCCCGCGGGCGTGGTGGTCAATCCCGATGGCAGTGTGGACCTGAGCGCGTATTTGGCAGGGAAAAACATCACAGGCGGAATTTTTAATCCATTCGCTTGTGCAACCACCAATGGCGATGGAAGCTGCAAGACGCGGCAGCGACTCTCATTCAATGGAAAGAATGATGTGATTCCGCCGGGTCTCGTGAGTCCAATTGGCTTGAAGATTTTGGCTCTCTATCCACAGGCCAATGCGCCTGGTTTTAACAATAATCTGATCGGCAATACGGTTGGACGTTACCAGTACAACCAGCCCATGGTCCGCATCGACCATAACTTCTCGGAAAAGACGCGGCTCTATGCGCGCTACACGTGGTGGTCAGGGACGGAGTTTCGAAATAATTCCGGCTTCACCGATCCGCGCATCCAGACCGGCAACATTAATAACTACCGTTCTTTCCAGAATGAACTGGTTGACTTGACTCACACCTTCAGTTCTACGCTCCTGGCTGATCTGAAATTCTCGTTCAGCCGCGCCAAAGACCGCTCGCCCAATGGCGGCGTGGCAGCCGGATTGGCCAAGTTGACTCCTCAAGATCTGGGCTTCGCCAATTATCCTGTCCCCCCGACCACCGATAAGAACCTGGCGCCGCAAATCAGTGTGGGCGGCCTTTCAAGCATCATCGGCAACAGCGAGTTTTCCGACTTTGGGCATCCGCCATTAAATGAGTTGTTTGAGTTGTCGGGCTCGGTGAGCAAGACTCACGGCAGCCACACGTTCCGGATGGGCGGATCGTTCTGGCAAGTCTATGCTGTCCCGTGCTGCGGCGCAGGCGATTCGCAGGGCAACGGATTCGGACCGGGAGGGCGCTTCAATTTTGACAACGGTTTTACCCAGAAAGACCCGCTCAGAAACAACAATGATGGGGCTGGACTGGCTAGCCTGCTGCTCGGTGTACCTTCCGTCGGGAATGTGCCTTTTACTCCTCCTGTCTATGAAGGCTATCCTTATTTTGGCTTTTATTTCCAGGATGACTGGAAGGTAAAGAAGAACCTCACGCTCAACCTGGGATTGCGCTGGGACGCGGAACTTTCCCCCGACGAACGCAACAACAATCTTAACGGCGGCTTCTGCCTCACCTGCGTGAACCCGGTCACCAACCAGATCACGTTTCCACCGAACAATACGCTCCCGAACGGATTCAATATGCCCAATCCCATTTTGGGCGGCTTCACTTTCATCGGTAACGGACGCGCGCCTTACGACACTCAGTGGAACCACTGGTCGCCCAAAGTTGGCGTCTCCTGGGGCATCACTCCTAAAACCGTAATTCGCGGCGGATATGGTGTTTCCTGGGCTTTTGGTTTCGAGTTGGGCGGCAATACTACGTTTACCCAAACCACCAATTTCCAGGCCACTGTAGGAAACAATGGCGTCACGCCTACCAACCTGTTCAACTCCGGCAATCCTTATCCCAATGGATTGCTGCAGCCCGCGGGCGCGGCGCTGGGACTGCTGTCGTCGGCGGGCGATGGCCAATCCTTCGATCAGCGCAACCGCAGGATTGGACGCGTGCAGCAGTATTCTTTGGGCTTCCAGCGGGAGCTTCCCGGCCAGATCATCTTCGACGCTGCTTATGTAGGCAGTTACAGTTCGAATCTACGGGTTGGCACGAACCTGGAAGGGCTGCCGGCAGCGATCAATGCTCAATGCCAGGCAAATCCGACTGCATGCAGCCAGCTTGTCTCGAACCCATTTTTCGGCATCCTGCCGCCGGCCAGCACTCTGGGAAGCCAGAAGCAGGTGCGCGCCTTTATCCTGATGGAACCCTTCCCGCAGTTCAATGGCACAGTGTTTTCCAACACCGAGCCGGTCGGTTATTCCGATTACAACTCTTTGCAGGTCAAGGTCAACAAGAGGATCACAGGAAGCGGAGCTCTGATTCGCGGCCTGAGCTTCCTGACCTCTTTCACCTGGTCTAAGAACATGGCAGCCACCAGCTACTTGAATAATCTTCAAGGAAACTGCCCTACCTGTCTTGACAGTCACCCGGTCTATGCCCTCGAAGGAAATGACCGCACTTTCGACCTGGCGTTCAGCGGTGTTTGGGGACTGC
>DASZFK010000371.1:0-8122 GCA_035939855.1 Candidatus Angelobacter sp. | reverse complement strand
CCAGCCGGCGACCGCTTCAGTGGCAAGCATGTCGCACCCAAGGCTGGACTGGACTCCAAGGTGGTGATCAAAGACAGCCTCGTTCTGGACACCACCATCAACCCCGATTTTGGGCAGATCGAATCGGACGATCCACAGGTTACAATCAACCAGCGCTTTGAAGTTTTCTTCCCCGAGAAACGCCCATTTTTCCAGGAAAATTCCAACTATTTTCAGACTCCTCTCAACCTGGTCTTCACCCGCAGGATTGTCGATCCGCTCTACGGGACGCGTCTGACTGGCAAGATAGGGCCATGGGCGCTGGGCACATTTCTTGCGGACGACCGCGCACCCGGGAAAAGTGTCATCGAGAGCGATCCCCTATCGGGGAACCACGCCAATATTGGCGTGCTCCGCATCAACCGCGAGATCGGGAAAGATAACAGCGTAGGGTTTATCTACACCGACAGGGAGCTGCACACCAATCCAGCCAGCTTCTGCACCGCGAATCCATGCCTGGTCGGTTTTAACCGCGTTGGAGGCTTCGATACCCAAATCAAAATCAACCAGAACTGGCAGATGAACGCCCAGGCAGTGACCAGTGAGACCAAACTGAGCGACGGCACGCACCAGGCCGGCCCGGCTTACCAGGTATTCCTGGAGCGCAGTTCACGCGCCGTAGAGTTCAACTCCGCCTACCAGGATATCTCTGCGGGCTTCAATACCGATTTAGGGTTTGTTCCACGTAACGACATTCGTGTGTTTAGCAATTTCTTTGGATACACCTTTCACCCTGAAGGCAAGCTGCTGGTGTCTCATGGTCCTCGGGTATCTGAAAACGCGCTATGGGATCATAATGGAACGCGATTGAGCTATTTCCTGAATGGCAATTATCAGGTGCAATTGCCGGGCCAGACCTTCCTTGGCTGGTTTTCCAACATTGAACGGGAGCAGTTGAGACCGATTGATTTCCCCGCCCTACCACAAAACCGTGATTATCCTCATCACGTATTCGGTCCGTTTTTCAACAGCCAGATACTGAAATGGATCACGATCAATGGGGAGATCGACCTGGGTACCGCCACTAATTTTGTTCCCCGCGCGGGAGCTCCGATACTCTCCAACTTCACAGCGGCGAACGTGCGGTCCACGGTGCGTCCTTTAAATGGCTTGACGATTGAAAACAGCTATCTGCTGACCCGGCTTCTAGACCAGCAAAGCCATCTGAATATCTTCAACAACCACATCGTGCGCTCCAAATGGAACTATCAATTCACCAAAGAGTTCTCGCTGCGCCTGATTGGACAGTACACTACAACCATCTCCAACCCTGGCCTCACTACTTTGCAGACCTCAAAAAACTTCAATGGTGACGTGCTGTTTACCTACCTGCTAACACCCGGAACCGCCATCTACGCCGGCTACAACAGCAACCTGCAGAATCTCGACCCATCTCTAGCCCAGACACCTGACGGCTTGCTGCGCACGCGGAGATCGTTTATCAACGATGGGCGCCAGTTTTTTATTAAAATTTCCTATCTGTTCCGCTATTAAAAGCCGCGCAAGTTTCCGGCGCTCCCGCGTTCTTACCTTACAACCGAGTCAACCTCTCCCTGGGAGGCATCATGCGTATGGCCCGCTCGTCCGTAACGTGGATTTTTTTCCTTGTGTCTATTCCTGTCTTTTGTCTGGCAAATAATGGCGATTCTCATGGCATAAGCGTCCAGGAAGCCAAAATGCGATTTGTCTTGGACGAGCACGCACGGCTGGAATTGCCCGTGATCAACCACACTGGTAAACCTTTAGGTGGCCATGTGCGTTTGGAGATGATTAACGAAAGTGATGCGATGGTTGCCACCGCACAAGCGGACATCTCTATTCCTGTTGGTAATCAAACCCTGGAACTGCCCTGGGAAAAGACCAAGCTGCCTTCTGATTTGCCTTCCCATCTCTACTGGTGCCGGTTGCGGTACCGATTGACTCCTGATATTGAAAACGGATTCTCGCCCCTGGAAGGCACGATTCAATTGGGCCGCATTATGCCGAATCTGTTGCAACTCGTAGTATCCGGCCACAAGAATGTTCGCCGGGGATCAACCCTTCGATTACAGGTGCGGGTGGACGATCCCCGCACCGGCAAAGGACGCGCCGGCGTCTCGGTGGACGCTGCGTTGAACGACGGTACCCATAAACTCATCGGTTCACCTGCCAAGTCTGTCAAAACCAACTCGCAAGGCTACGCGACTCTTGAGCTCAAGATTCCTGCTGATATCGCAGAAGACACTCCCTCGGTGGATGTCACGGCTTCACAGAATGGCTGGCATGAAACTGAGTCGATCGATTTGGATCTTACAACCAGGCCCAGATTGACCTTGTCTACCGATAAGCCCATCTATCAGCCTGGACAGGCCTTGCACCTGCGCGCTCTCGTTCAAGATCAAGACAGCCATTCCATTCCTGGGCGAAAACTGATATTTACCATCGAGGATGACGATGACAATGTCGAATTTCAACAAGCGGCCACAACTTCCACGTTTGGCATCGCTCAGACGGACTGGGAAACCCCGGAAAAAGCCCGGCTTGGACCCTACACAATCAAGGTTCGATATGAAGGAGATGAAGATCAATGGGCCAAATCGGTAGTGCGCATCAGCCGCTATGAGTTGCCGCAGTTTACTGTTCATCCTGAAATGGATAAGCCCTATTACCTGCCCAATCAAAAGCCCCACGTTGAAGTCACGGCCAATTATCTCTTTGGCAAACCAGTGATACGCGGCAAAGTCCGGGTCGTGCGCGCGAAAGAGAGAACTTGGAATTCGCAGACGCAGAAATGGGAGAACGACGAGGAAGAAGTAATCGGGCAAGGTGAACTCGATAGCTCAGGAAAATTCGCGGCTGCTTTGGATTTGAGCGCTGACTTCAACGATCTACTCGACCGCGATTATAGGCGCATTGAAGATCTCCGTTTTGCAGCCTACCTGACCGATCTCTCCACCAACCGCACAGAGCAGAAGCGTTTTACCGTTCGCATTACCAAGGAACCAATTCACATTTACGTAATCGACTTACGCACCCAGATATTAGGCTCGCTAGACCTCCTGGTCACCACATGCTATGCAGATGGAACACCCGCATCCGTAGACCTTGCCATCAGCGCAATCCGGCCGGAGCATAATGAATTCCCGGCCGTTCTCTCTCCCGCAGACCGCCTGCAATTGACCCGAGTTCATACCAACCGCTATGGGCTGGCGCGCTTGCAGACTCATGCTGTTCCCAAGGAAGCTCTTCTGGAATCCAACGCCGAACGTTCAGACTTGATGTTGCTCCTGGAAGCCGGTGATAGCCGTGGCCGAAAGGGAATTCACCGCGAGCAGATATGGTTGGATAAAGGGCAATATTTGCAAATAAGGCCGGTCAAGAGCCTGCTTCGCCAGGATGAGAGCATCGTGGCGGAAATCGCGTCATCGTTGCCCGATGAGCGTATTTTTGTCGATCTCATGGGCCCTACCGGAATCCTGGCATCACAACAAGTCGTCCTGCGCAATGGCCATGCGCAAATCGAGTTTCCGTACGATCCGGAGTTTCCCAACAGCTTGATGTTGAATGCGTATAGCCTGCGTCCGGCTGAAAAAGGTTCTGAGTTGACGGCGTATGCTCAAGTGCTCTACCCCGGTCCACAGGAGCTTGATCTTGGCCTGCATCTGCAAAAAGCCGTTTATCGGCCCGGCGATCCTGCTCAAGCGCAATTCCGCGTGCGCGCGCCCGATGGACGCCCCGCAACCAGCGCCTTGGGTATCGTGATTTACGACAAGGCCGTTGCCGAGAGGGTGCGCACTGACGAAGAGTTTGGTACTTACGGATTCCGTTACGAAGATTATCGCTGGGAAAGCTATCGCCCGATTGCCGGAGTTACATATCAGGACTTGGCCAACCGCAAATTGACCGCGCCAGTCTCTCCCGACCTCGAACTCCTGGCAGAGGCCATCCTAAGCACTGGAGGGTGGTGGGACTGGGATAGATTCTTTGAATTCCCTCGTTACTACAGTCGAGAGCCAGCCGGCATCTTTGCGTACACCATAGCAAAAACTCTCTCGAAACCAGAAGAAGTATTGGCAGCGAAATACCTTTACACCTCGGAATTCCCCAAAAATCAGGAGCAATTGCAAAAGATCCTATTCGAAGGTGGTATCGATTTCAGCAAGCTACGCGACCCCTGGGATTTGCCCTATCGCGCTCGTTTCCTGGTTTCAGGCCCTGACGATGTGGTCGAATTCTTGAGCGACGGGCCCGACAAAATCGCCGGTACAAGCGATGATTTCGTAGCGCGCCGCGTGGCCCGGCACTATTTCACCTCCACCGGCCAGGCAATCAACCGGGCATCGTGGGACTATTTTTACCGGACCGGCAAATACATTCGGGACTACGCCACCCTGCGGCAAGAGATGCAGGCCCAGAATTCGCATTTCGACGACCTGAAAGATCCATGGGGACATCCATACCGCTTTGAATTCGATATCGTCAGGGAAAATTATCTGATCCGCGTGACCAGCGCCGGTCCCGACGGCGTTTTCAACGCAAAGGAATCACCCTCGATCGACGATGTGCCGGAATGGGAATCAACCATCCGATATTTCCAGCGCGAGGCCTCCGCCATTTCTACAGCCCTCAGGGCGCATTGGGACAAGACGCGCCACTTTCCAGCCAATGAAGACGAATTTCGACCCGTGTTGGAAGCAGCGGGCCTGTCACCGCAGGCCCTCGTCGATCCGTGGGGACATCCCTATCATTTCGCATTCTCTCAATCCAGCCGCTACTGGGATAAAGCCAGCGTGGGTTCCTATTCGATCAACGGCCAGTCTCAGACCACAATTACGGCGGTAACGCAGCACCTCGGATCGATCGAAATCGTGAGCTATGGCCCTAAGAATAATCCCGCTGACCAAAGCATCAAGGTTGCATCGTTCAACGAGGTGTTATCGGAACAGAGCAGCAAAGATCCTGGCAGTAAGGATCTTGGGCACGAGAATCTATACGTTAAACAAGTTTCTCTTCAGGGCGTCACAGGCGCAATTTCCGGGATGGTAACCGATCCCCAGGGCGCAGTTGTTGCGAACGCGCACATCAAAGCGACCAACGTGGATCTGGAGACCGTTTACACTACGACCTCGGATGAGAGTGGTCTCTACCAGATTCGCAATATCCCGGCTGGCACTTATCGAGTGGAATGTATCGCTCCGGGTTTCCAGACCGCATTTCTAGCTTCAATTCCAGTCACCTCGTCGAACCTCACCACTGTGAATATTCAATTAAGGGTCGGCGCTGCTTCCGAGACGGTCGAGGTATCCAGCGGGGCGCCGCTCCTCCAAACGTCGCTATCTCAGGTCTCAAGTACGGTGGTTCACAGCTCGGGAACGGTTCATGCTGAACAGCAGGCATTCACGCCGAGATTGCGCAAATATTTTCCTGAAACCCTGGTATGGCAGCCGGAACTGGTCACCGATTCTGCGGGCCGGGCCCAGCTAAAGTTTTTGATGGCCGACAACATTACCACCTGGAAGATGTCGGTCATCGGCTCGACCACTGATGGCCGCATGGGCACGGCAGAGACCGAGCTTCGCACCTTCCAGCCTTTCTTTCTGGAGCACGATCCGCCCAAGGTCCTCACGCAAGGAGATCAAATTCAATTACCGGTAGTGCTCCGCAACTACCTGGATAAGCCCCAGGAAGTGAACGTAAAGCTTGATACCGCACCATGGTTTTCGGTTGCGGGAGAGTCCCAACAGCAAATCAAGGTTCCGGCCAGCCAGGATGCCGTTGCGTCCTTCCTGATCAGCGCCGACCAAAGCATTCACAGCGGTAAACAGCGCGTGAGCGCCGCCAACCGGCAAACTGGCGATGCCGTGGAGCGCACAGTCTCGGTCCATCCCGACGGTGAAGACATTACTCAAACCTCCATCGCGCTTTTATCCGGCACCCGCGCAGGCCTGGATATCGAAGTTCCCGCAAATGCAATCCCAGGCTCCCTCGGCGCCGAGTTGAAGATATATCCAGGACTCAGCTCACATGTGCTTGATGCAGTTCGCGGCATGGTGCTTCAACCCGGAGGATGCGGTGAACAGATTACTTCGCTGGCCTATGGGAGCCTGCTGGCTCTCCAGGTGCTCAGGAAGGCTGGTCAGGATGACCCTGGCAGATCGGGAAATCCCAACTCTGAATTGGCAGCCCGCGCCCGCAAATACCTCAATCAAGGCTACGATCAACTGACCGGCCTCCAGGACGGCACGGGCGGCTTTCCTTATTGGTCGCACGGGAACCCTGACATCGCGCTTACCGCCTATGTGCTCGATTTCCTGCAACAGGCCTCGGAATTTATCGTGGTCAATCCGAACGTAATCGTCCACGCTCGCCAGTTCCTGCTGAAAGAGCAGCATCCCGATGGGAGTTGGTGGCATAGCTATTATGGACAGCCTGGCAACGCTGACTCGAACCTCACGGCCCTGACAGTCCGCGCCTTGGCGGCAACCATGAAAACCGAAGAAGCCCGCAAAGAGGCCGGCTACGCAGTCGACAAGGCTATGAAGTACCTCGAAGACAACATCAGCCGCTGGAATGATGCCTACCTGGTTGGCCAGTATGCCTCGGTTGCGGTTGCCACCGGACGTCCGGCCTATATCGAAAAAGCCAAAGCGCGGTTGCTCGAACTGGCTCACCAGGAGCGTACTGGAACCTATTGGAGCCTCGAAGCTAACACCTCTCCTTTTTATGGATGGGGCAGGGCAGGCCGCACCGAGACAACCGCCTTGGCAGTACAGGCCCTCTCTAGTCTGCGCCAGAAAAATCCCGATAATCCCGATGCCGCCAGTTTGTCGCGGTATGTAGACCAGGGCCTTGCCTTTCTTCTCCACGACAAAGACCGCTACGGAATCTGGCACTCCACTCACGCCACGGTGAATGTTCTACAGGCAATCATTGGAGTTCTGCCGCAGGTCAAGAGCACTTCATCTCCTGATACGGCTGAAGTTCTGGTGAACGGGCAGCATGTTGCAAGCCTCCGCCTGCCCGCCCCCGACGAAGTCTCAGGACCGTTGCCGGTCAGCCTCTCCACCGCATTACGTCCGGGAATGAATCACATTGAAATTGTCCGCCAGAAAGAAGGCGGACTACTGGAAGCCCAGGTTGTAGAAACACACTATATGCGCTGGTCCGACTCCCAGGCAGGCAAGAACATGTCTTTCAAGACCGGCGAGTCCCGAGCGCTACGCCTGGGTGTGTCATTTGACACCACAGAAACAAAGATTGGCGAACCAGTGCGCTGTGCCGTCGAAGCCGAACGCGTAGGCTTTTCAGGCTATGGCATGTTGCTAGCCGAGATTGGCTTGCCACCCGGAGCAGACGTCGATCGAGCTTCGCTGGAGCAGGCTCTGAACGATAGGGCTGTCGATCAGTACGATGTTCTGCCCGATCGCGTGGTGTTCTATTTGTGGCCCAACGCAGGCGGCTCCAAATTCACATTTGTGTTCCGTCCCCGAATGGGAATGAAAGCAGCTTCCGCGCCCTCCACCGTCTACGACTATTACAATCCGGATTCGCGTGCCTTGGTGGCGCCGGCTCGATTCAATATTCATTGATAACCGCTGATATCATCGGTAGTGGGTCAGTTTCGGCTAACCTGTCCTGAGGTGCAGCCGAAGGATTCATCGCGCAACGATGAATCCGGCTCTCATCAATGAATAATCGGCCTCTACAGGTTGCGTGGGACAATTCGCTCGCCAGAAGGAATCCGACCGGCACCGGGGTTTATGCATCCCAACTGATTCATGAACTCAGCGCCCAGCCGGAGTTGAAGCTGGAAGTGTTCGATGGATGGGATCCAACGCGGAGAGAACGCGGCGTCTACGGAAATCAGGGAATCATGGCCCGTGCGCAGCGAGCTTTGACTGGCCTTTTTTGGAGCCATCTCTATTTTCCATATCAGCTTCGCAAGCGGCGGTTTGATCTGGTTCACTCGCCCGCCTTTGTTGTGCCCTTCGGGTGTCCGTGCCCGAGCGTGGTCACCATCTTGGACCTCAGCTTCCTTTTGTTCCCAAAACAATTTGAGCGGCGCTGGCAGGCGTATGTAAAGGTCATGATGCCCTCGGTGTTG
>DASZFK010000370.1:0-3656 GCA_035939855.1 Candidatus Angelobacter sp. | reverse complement strand
TGGGCGCCTGGCCTTTGTAGCGGACCTGGCTTCTCAGTACGTATCCGTGATTGATCTGACAATTAAAGCTGAGATCAAGCGCATCAGGGGTATAGGCCCCGATCAACTGGCCATGTCTGCCGATGGAACCAAACTCGTGGCCACTCATCTTAATGATGAGGCGATCACCGTCATCGACGCAACTACTTTGAGCGTCACACGGACGATGGATTTGAATGGACTGGCGGGAGACGATCCCAACGCTGAAGATCTCGCCTTCAATAACCCGGTCATTTCTGGCAACAAAGTCTATTTGAATACCAGCAATGACGTTGTTGTTCTTGACCTGGGAACCTTCGCAGTCACGCGTCTCACCGGACCGGATGACAGTATTTTCTTTCAGGGTGCTGAGAATCTGGCCATAACGCCCGATGGGAAAACGCTGGCTGCAATCCGGGCGGCTGGGTTGGTGCTCTTCGACACTGCGACCAACTCCCCAATTCTTACCGTACCATTTGGCTTCGCGTTTTCGGTGGCGACGGGTCCAAACCCATTCGACTCCTCTAAGATGATTGCCTATGTTGCAAACTCTGGCGGCGCTGGCGCAGTTTTCAGTATGGTGGATGTGTCTCCTGGTTCCGCTTCGTTTGGCACGATCATCGGCGAAATACCGCTGCCACCTGGCGTTTCCCAATCACAGCGGACCATGATTGCCTTGAATCCTGCCGGAACCCGTGCCTATATCAACGTAAGCACGGCTAGTTTGAATCCTAATCTGTTTATTGTTGACACCAAGGCTGTAATTACCGACCCTGCGGCGGCCATTCTCCGGCAGTCTGGGATTTCATCGCAGCTCAGAGGAATCGCAAGCGCTGCTACGCAAGATCAGCCCCCTGCGACGGCCCCGGTGGTGACTCGCGTCAATAAGGCGGAGGTCAGAAATGATCGTGCAACAACCATCGACATCTCCGGAGACGGATTTGTTCCCGGTGGGAATGTCCGTATCGGTACCCTCGATCCGATAGCTGCGCAATTTGTTTCATCCCAGCGGCTGCGCGTTCCTGTTCCTCAGAACGCTCCTGCTCAGATTGCCTCAATCATTGTGACCAACCCAAATTCGGGGCAGCCCTTCAACCTGCAGCACCAAAGCGGAATACTGCACGACGCATTGACAATTGCAACTCACGAAGATTTCCAATCTGGTAACCAGGTGCTCGTGGCGAATTTCGGAGACCATAGCTTGTCCATTATCAAAGGCGACAACAGCGATGGGGTGACAACCGAAATTCCTGCGGGGCCGCGCCCCTCAGGTTTGGCGATTGCGCCCGATGGCTCGAGGGCCTATGTAGCCAGCCTGTTCCCTCCGGCAAGTGTTGACGTTTTCAACTTCAAATCGAATTTAACGGAAGCCCACATTGTCCTGAACGGGAGTCCCGCCAGCCTGCCGGGTCAGTCCAAAGGTATCGTATTTGCGCCCCGCTTGAGCACGGGCAGGCTTGCCGCCTTCGTGGTCGCCAGCCGTATAGGAAATCTGGATCTGTACACCATTGATGCAGATCCCGCCTCACCAACCTTCAACACCGTGGTGGATGACTTTCCCACGGACATCACGACCGCTTCTATCTCCCCCGATTCGCTTCTCATGACGCCGGATGGCCGCTTCGCTTTTATTGCCGAACTGGATAACACCGACGTGGGAGCAAATCTAGTGGTACTCGATCTCACGACTCGCGCTGTGACGGCAATACCAGTCTCAACGCTGGGCATACTCCCGTTCCAGCTCACCATGGACATAAGCCGTGATGGCAAGTTCATTGTGCTGATTGATAAGAATGACAATTTTGGGGTCTTTGACGTGAGCACGCCCACCAGCCCTGCATTGGTTACCACGATTATCGGTGCTCCCACACCCACCCAGCCGAAAGTGATTCTGGAGTTCCCGCGCATTATTGGGGATCGCCTATTTGCCTTCGATATCGATCACAATGTAATCAGTATTTTCAATTTCAACCCTGCAGCGCATGATTTTTCCCAACTGGCAAATTTCACCGTGCCGGCTCCCTCCGCTCTCATAACGGCAGTGGCCGACGTTACACCTGACGGAAAATTAATCTACATGCCGCTGCGGGAAGAAGACTCGGTTGCTGTCCTGGACGTGGATAAGATAATCCAACACGATCCCTCGGCATTGATCACCAAGATCGGCGTTGGGCTTGCGCCTGAATATGTCGTCGTCCGGCCTGCAACCCCAGGCAGCGACGGGCACGGGGACAATTAGCGGTCAAAAGGCTTGTGTACGGAAGTCATTCGCATAGTTCGCAGAGAGCGTGACCACCACAACATCAATATCTTTATCACCAGGGCAGCACCGTCGAGGAAGTCGGCGAGAACGTTCTGTCCTGCTGTGCTTCAAGGAGAATCCTGTGCGCCGATCCAACGTCTTATTTCAGTGCCTCGCTACTTTCATTATCCTCCAGATGTTTGCAGCTTTGCCGGCCACGGCCCAAACTCAACTCTCGGTTGATGTGCAGCAAAAGATCGACAAGCTCGCCGCCGACGTTCTGGCCAAGACCGGGACTCCAAGCGTCTCCGTGGCAGTTGTCAAAGATGGACAAATCGCCTATGTGAAGGCGTATGGCGACGCTCGCCTTGAGCCGCGCACTTCCGCCAAGCCGGAGATGCGGTATAGCCTTGGATCTGTCAGTAAGTCATTCACGGCTGCGGCCCTCCTGCTTTTACAGGAGCAAGGCAAGCTTTCGATGGACGACAAAATTGCCCGGTTTATTCCCGATCTTACCCGCGCCAACGAGGTTACAATTCGCCAGTTGCTTTCCATGACCTCCGGCTATCAGGAGTTCTGGCCCGTGGATTACGTATTGCCAATGATGAGCCAGCCGGTCACGCCCCGAAAGATTCTTGATCAATGGGGGCGCAAGCCCTTGGATTTTGATCCCGGAACCAAATGGGCCATCAGCGACACAAATTTTGTAATTGCCGGCGTGATTGTGGAAAAGGTAAGTGGCATGACATTGCAACGCTTCGTGAAGGAAAAGATATTCTCGCCGCTCGGTATGGAGAGCGTCGTCGATGTCGATGCTGGAGCACTCGGCGAGACCGATGCGGCCGGCTACATGTGTTATGGACTCGGTCCCCTGCGTCTGGCGCCCAAGGAAGCCAAGGGGTGGCTTTTCGGCGGGGAAGAATTTGCGATGACCGCGCAAGACCTGGCCAAGTGGGACATTTCCATTATTGATCAGAAGCTGATGAAGCCCTCTTCATACCACGACCTCGAGGCTGATGTGCTGCTTAAAAGCGGATTGGGTACGCGTAACGCGTTGGGCATCGCGGTTACGTGGCAGTTGGGACGCCGCGCTCTCTACGGTATAGGGGATGTGTCGGGCTTTAGCGCCGCCAACACCATCTTTCCCGACGATCGCGTCGCTGTGGCCGTGCTCGCGAACCGGGATGCCGGGGCCCCGGTGGACATCATCCGGGGAATCGCCCCGCTATTGCTGGCCAAGGCCGAGGATCCTGCAGCGCCTCAGCGCTTGGAAGTGGCCCGCAAGATCTTCGATGGACTGCAGCAAGGCGCCATCGATCGTTCGTTGTGCACTGACAATTTGAACAGCTACTTTAACGAACAGGCGCTGAAAGACTTCGCCGCCGGGCTGGCGCCT
>DASZFK010000369.1:0-4488 GCA_035939855.1 Candidatus Angelobacter sp. | reverse complement strand
TTTCGATATGTTTTTAAGCCAGGTCAAATAACAGAAACTCGCTGCGATCTGCCTTGCCTACAATCTGGAGATTGGGTTCCTGGGCAATGGCAGCTCCATCTCCCGCGCGCAATTCTTTTCCATTGACTGACACTTTGCCTCGAGC
Source organism: Candidatus Angelobacter sp. (assembly GCA_035939855.1). Taxonomy (GTDB): domain Bacteria; phylum Acidobacteriota; class Terriglobia; order Terriglobales; family Acidobacteriaceae; genus Angelobacter. The sequence goes on along the minus strand of DASZFK010000369.1, from coordinate 4,343 downwards.
AATCTGAATCCAGGAGTGACGGTCCTTTCCTGGCTGGTACTCGATGGATTGTGAAGTTGCCAATTCCGCTGCATACAGTTCGGCATCCTGATGGATTCTGACCGTGTTGTTCCGGCCATCGTGAGAGGCCACCAGCTTCAATTGGCCCTTTTTCTCTTCAGCCGGAATCGCCTTCTGCTCGTAATCGGGTTTGATACCGTTCTCTTCCGGCATGATCCAGATCTGAAGAAGGTGCACAGGTTCGGACTTGGAGTGGTTGAACTCACTGTGCCGAACGCCTGTGCCGGCGCTCATCTTCTGCACCTCGCCCGGACGTATGACTGCGCCTGTGCCCATACTATCTTTGTGTTCCAGGGAGCCCTCGAGCACGTAGGTGATGATTTCCATATCGCGATGCGGGTGGGCAGGAAATCCATGGCCGCCCTGGACCCAGTCCTCATTAATCACGCGCAGACTGCGGAATCCCATATAGCTGGGATCGTAGTAATCGGCAAATGAAAATGTATGGTAGGTATCGAGCCAGCCGTGATTTGCATGACCACGGTCTTCCGCTTTTCTGATTTGGATCATGGCGTCTCCTTTGTAGCATTCAGCAATTAGCACTCAGCATTCAGCCCGCGAACATCTCGGCTACAGAGTGCCAGGTCGTGGGCATGGTTGCGGATTCCCACCTTTCGGAAAGAGCTCCGACTGTCTGAATTTCTTTGGCTTTTTCCATGCTACGACTACTTAGATGCTTTGACATCAAAATAGTTTCAAAACAGCACTCAGCGAAGCTTTGCCTCCCCCTCTCAAGGGTCAGACATAAAGGCAGCCAAATGCTTTCAACTTATGGCAATTTTGGCACTTATGGCAATTTTGGCAATGGAGCCTGCACTGAGGTGAGCCGAAGTGGCAATTGCACTCACTCGCCCTTGCCCAGCTTGCGGCACAAGCGGGCCAGTTCCTCTTGCTCGGGGAACGACAGGCGGGCCATGACCTGGACAATTTGGCGGGCGTGATTCGGGAATATCTTGGCTATTAATTTGCGTCCGGCAGGAGTGATAGTAGCGAGGAAAAATCTCTTATCGTTTCCTTGTTGCTGGCGCTTGACCAGTCCGCGCTTTTCCAGGTTGTCGATCACCAGGGTAAGATTGCCGCTGCTTTTAAGGATGCGCCGGGCCAGTTCACCGAGGTGAAGCGGCCCAACATGATAAAGAGCCTCTAAAACGGCAAACTGGCTGTAACTAAGGCCTGCAGTCTCCAGCCCTGCCTTGGCATAAGTCATAGCGGTATTGGCCGCGCGAGCCAGTTTTATGTAGGCATCGAGAGACCGCTCTTCAATTGGGGAACCTTTGAAATGCTTTCCCATTTTGGCTGGTGGCTGCTAGCTCCTGGCTGCTAGCCGGAAGTGATTCTAACATCCGTGATGTGAATGCTGACTCTAGAATCTCCCACCGTTCGTCCACCGTGTCCACAGTGTCCATAAAAATCTTGCGAGGAATTCAGTCGGAGTTACACCAATTCAGCCATCGCTGCAGCTAATCTATGAACAGCGCAGCCGGGGGGTGGCTGCGCTATTCATTTGTCTTTTACTGTAGGTCGAATTGTTCGGGATGCAGTAATGGATCGGATTTTACCAGGACCGTGCGCTTGGTCAGCTCTTCCATTTCTTCAAGCCAACGGTTATTTGTGGACTTGAGCGCCTTGGCGATGTCCGGATGCACCCGCAGCACGATGTCGTGCTCGAAGCGGCGGGCCATCTTGCGCACCTCGACATAGATCTCGTTGCACACAGTCGTTACCGACTTGATCATTCCAGTGCCGGTGCAAGTCGTGCACTGCTGGCCGAGAGTCCGCTCCAGGGACTGCTTCACGCGTTTGCGAGTAATGGCCACCAACCCGAAATCATTGAATTGCAGAACCTTGGAGGGCGCCCGGTCGGCCTTGAGAGCCTCTTCCAGCGCCTGCATAACCCGCTGCCGGTTTTTGCGCTCGTCCATGTCGATGAAATCGATCACGATAATGCCGCCCAGGTCGCGAAGCCTGATTTGGCGAACGATTTCCTTGATGGCGTCGATATTGGTCTTGACGATCGTATCTTCCAAGCGCGCGGTCTTTCCAACATATTTGCCCGTGTTGATGTCAATGGCGACCAAAGCTTCGGTCTGGTTGATTACGATGTAGCCCCCGCTCTTGAGCCACACTTTGGATTTGAGCGCCTTGTTGATCTCCTCGGAGATGCTGAACTGCTCGAACAGCGGCGCATCCTTGGTATAGAGCTTGACGCGCTTGACCAGGGAGGGCTGGAATCGGCTTACGAAGCGTAGGACGCGTTCGTATTCCTGCTCTGAATCAACCCATATCGCAGAAAAACTGGTGGTGACCTGGTCACGAAGAATGCGCTCTACCAGGTTGAGATCGTGATAGATCAAGGCAGGCGCTTTGGCTGCGTCGGCGCGGTTGCGAATCTCAGTCCAAAGATTGATGAGGAAACGGATGTCGGCGCGGAGGTCGTCTTCAGTCGCGGCAGCGGCTGCAGTTCGCACGATGAATCCGCCATGGGCATCGCCACGTTCGCTCAAGACGATGCGCTTGAGGCGCTGGCGCTCCTCTTCCGATGCAATCTTGCGCGATACTCCAGTGTGGTGCACGGTCGGCATGTAAACCAGGAACCGTCCGGGCAGCGCGATGTGGCTGGTAATGCGAGCGCCTTTCTTGGCAATTGGCTCTTTGGCAATCTGTACCAGGATTTCCTGGCCTTCCTTCAAAAGATCGGTGATGGCCGGAAAGGTTCGCTGGGCATGCGGACGTGGCCGGCCCTTCATGCGTCGCCCCGGCTTGCGTCCTGGCCCGCGACGATCGCCCCTGCGCTCGGTCCGTTGCTGATAACCGGCCGTGGGAACAGGAGCACGCATTTCCGCACTGCCTTCTTCAACTTCGTCGGAGACTTCTGAGTGCTCGATATCTTCTTCATCCTCAGCGGAGGCAGCGTCGCCCACAGTCTCGGCTGCTTCGTCGAATTCTTCGCCTGCTTCGAGACCCTCTGATTGGTATTGGCCTGTAACTATTTCAGCGGTATGGGCGTCGCGGACTGCTTCAGTGAATTCGCTTCCGAGGGGAACAAGGTCCATTTCTTGTTCTTCAAGCTCCCCTACTTCCAGTTCCCCTAAATCATCGAGATCAAATTGCTCCTCGAAACTTGGGAATTCGCTTTCCTCTTCTTCAATTTCTTCTTCTACCATTACGCCCGGTCCAGCAATGCCGACTGGTGGCGTAGCTTGCGATTGAGAGTTGTCAGATGCCGCAGCGTGCTCTTGGGTGTCTTCGGGCTCAACAGCCGCGCCCTCGAAGGCGCTCGGAACGTCTACAGCTTCCGTTGCTTTGTGCTCGATTGGTTCTTCCCGCTCTTCAACCACGCTAACGCTTCCGCTCCGTGGGCCAGCATCTTCTTGGATGGCTGCTGGTATTTCCACCATAGTGGGGGGAACGTCTATCTCGTGAGACGGCGCCACAGCTTCGGGCTCGTGAACTTCATGTACATGAACCTCAGGCTGAACATGCTCGGAGTGTTCGATGGGTGCAGGCGTGCTCGGCTCGGCAACTGGGACTGTTTTTCGCGTGGCCGTGCTCCGGTATTTTGCTAACGATTCTCCCGGCAACACCATGGAGTTGGCAGAAAACTGCGAGGGATCGAGTGAAAACTCGGTCGAGGGTCTTGCCGTAGATTGTGACGGCGCAGGCCTGGCAGGGGCAGGAGTTGAAGACGCTGGCGCAGCAGATTGAGGCTGGTACTTGGAAATGGACTCACCCGGCAAAACGATGGCTTGATGATGAGGTGAAAATGCTTGCGGGCGAGCTTCACGGAATGTTTCGGGTGGACGCGATTCAGGAACCGTTTCGGACGGCTGCGGCCCTACAGAACCAGACTCCTGCTGGTTCGATTCAGCGTGAAGTTCGGCTCGGTCATGTTCCACATGGTCGTGTTCGCGATGGGTCTGTTCTGGGTGACCGTGGGAGCGGTCCTGGTCCCGTTCCTGAAAGCGGTCTCGGCCTCTGCCTCTCCTGCGGCGGCCCTTCCATCTCCGCGGGCCTTCGCGGTCAGTCTCGCGTTGCTGTGCTCCATTTGGCCCGGCCTCCGCCTCTTCCGCCTCAACGGCAAAAGGAGGAACACCCGCTTCAGCTTCAAGTGGCTCAGTATCGCCCTCGGTTCGGGGCTCCGGTGCCGAGGTCATGATATAGGGACGCGGCGCCACATGTTCCAGAGTCTCGGCATCTTCGTCCTCATCGAGAAGGAAATCCGAGACGTACAGGAAGGCATCGCGTTCGAGGCCGACATTTACAAAGGCAGATTGCATGCCGGG
>DASZFK010000368.1:0-10550 GCA_035939855.1 Candidatus Angelobacter sp. | reverse complement strand
TGCATTTGGCGAGATGCTTCCACGTTACGATAACTTTGTGGAAATCGATCAACAAGGCAGAAAGGATGCATGGGGTATCCCCGTTCTAAAGATCGATTGCAAGTTTGGAGATAACGAGCGCGAGATGGCGAAGCATATGGTGTCCAGCGCCCAGGAGATGCTGGAGTCAGCCGGCGTCAGTGTCAACGAGGTGCAAGGTGTCCCCTCAGAACCAGGCCTTGCCATCCATGAGGCCGGCACCTGTCGAATGGGGATTGATTCAAGGACTTCGGTGTTGAACCCGTTTAACCAATGTCACGACGCGCCCAACATCTTTGTGACTGATGGAAGCAGTTTTCCCAGCGTTGGCGTGCAGAATCCGGTTCTTACGATGGTTGCATTGACCATTCGCGCATGTGAATACGCGGTTGAGCAACTACGAAAAGGTGAAATCTAGAATCGAAGATTACGTGGGTGCCCCCACCTTTTGTTCTTTGCGAAGGGGTAACACGAACCACGCCCGCGAAGCTGTTTCTCTTCAGCCCCAAAATGCCGAGCGGGCTGAATGCTGAAGTGCTTCTAAGGTGTAGGCTATGAGCCCACTGTCACTTACTTTTCACGATTTGTGTGAATCAGAACCAACAACCGAAACCCGAAAAGAGTACGGCACGTAGGGAAAAATAGCGAACAAACCAATTTACGAGTCGTAGCTTACTGCGGAACGCAAGGTCCCTCCCCGCTCCCGTCGCTTCGCGCCAGGAGCGCTTCGGGATGACGATTTTTGCCAATACGATCAAGGACACAAAAGTAAGTGACATTGGGCTATGAGCCTCACAACACAGCCGTCTCATGCAAAAGTTTGCCTTTGGCAAAGCGGTCGAACCCTAATATCTCGATATCATCGACCACATCTGTTTTGCCTTGCAGCACCAGGTCGGAGATGATTTTTCCGGTTGAAGGGGCGTGCATGACTCCGTGTCCGCTAAAGCCGTTGGCGACGAAGAATCCGGGCGCGTGCGTGACCGGTCCAAGAATGCAATGGTGGTCGGGCGTCATCTCGTACAGTCCTGCCCAGGCGCGTTTCGGATTGATGGGCAGTGTTTCGAAGACAGGCACGCGGTCCGCGGCGTGGATCAGGATTTTCTCGATGAATGAATTCTCGAAATTGGTCTTAAAGCCAGGCGTCTCCTCGTGGTCGTTCCACGCCAGCAGGAAACCCCGGCCCTCCGGTCGAAAATGAAAACCGGTATCCATGGAGATGACCATCGGCGCGGAATGTGGAAACTGGTCGAAAGGTTCGGAGGGAACCAGCATCCGGCGCAGAGGTTCAACCGGAAGATCGACGTTGGCAAGCTTCGCCACCTGCGCCGCCCAGGCTCCGGCAGCATTGATCACGACCCGCGTAGATACCGGTCCACGTGTGGTTTCTACTCCGCTGATGCCTTGTGCACCGCTGGAAATCCCCGTCACCTCAGTGTTCTTCCACAAGACGGCGCCGTTTTCAATCGCCCGCGCCATGAAGCCATTCATAGCGCTATAGGGGTCGACAAACCCATCGGTCGAGCAAAAGCTTCCGCCTAGAATGTCATCCGAGCGCAACTCGGGCAGCATCTTGCGAATGTCTTCCGCCTGGAGCAATTCAACGCTCCTCAACCCCAGAACCTTTTGCCGTTCGAAATTCGCACGCAGATAGGCCAGATGAGACTCATGGGTAGCGACAAAAAGGTAGCCCTGCGCTCGATAACCTGCAGGATGACCCACAATCTCGTCAAACTCCGCATAAAAGGGAATCGAGTAGAGCGACATCTGAATATTGACGGGCGTGGAAAACTGTGCCCGCACTCCGCCCATGCTCTTGCCGGTTGAGCCTTTGCCCTGGGCGCTCTCCCGTTCAATCACTAAGATGTTCTTACAACCGGAGGTGGTCAGGTGGTAAGCAATGCTGGAGCCGACAATCCCTCCGCCGATAATCACTACTTCTGCTGTTTGCATAGCTGAATAACTATTACACCGCAAGGGGCGCCAAGGACGCAAAGGCAAGACAAAACAAAAATGAGGTAGGTTCGTCATCCCGACGGTCTACTCGCGCGATAGCGAGAGTAGATCGGAGGGACCGTGTGGTCAGTTAACCCAACAAATCATGTTATTGCAATGGGGCGGCGCATTTGGATCTGCACGCACTTGATATTTGAGTCCATAATCTTAGAAACTCAGAGAGAGTGAAATGTCGAACCATTCAAAGGTCGTCCATAGCGATCCCGATATTTTGGGCGGTACTCCAGTGTTTGTAGGCACTCGGGTACCGGTTCAAAATCTCATCGACTGCCTGAAAGCAGGTGACACACTGGATGCATTTCTCACTTCATTCCCAAGTGTTACTCGTGAACAGGCAGTATCAGCGCTCGAGGTTGCCCGTGACGCCCTGGAATCAGTTGCGCATTCTCATTGATGAGTGTTTAAGAGTTCCCCCCACTGCTCCACCAACAACTTGAGCTGCCCCAAGGCTTCATCCACCGCAGCCGTCGCCTGCGTGGTTGGTGCAGCATCGGCGCTGTCAACAATATCGGCAAGATGGGCAAGCACTCCATTCAGTTGCAGCAATGAAACTCTGCTCCGTGAAGGTCTGCGTCCTTCCTCCTCCGGTTCTCCCAGCAGTTCCGTCGCTTTTTTGGCCAGATCGGATGCCGCGTGTGCCTTCCATTGGCGTATCTCCTGAGCCACTTTTTCATCCTGCGTCAGGCCATCGGCGATCTTCATCTCCAAGGCAAATTGTTTTTCCAGTTCCTCGCGCGATACCTGGACGCGCGGATCCATTACGACTTCTAATGGTTGAGTCACTGTCTGTCCTTCAGCAGTGAGCCGAACCTGGTAGCTTCCCGGCAGCACTTGTGGTCCAAGTGGTCCAGGGGGCGCAGGTTGATTAAAAGCTGTCGACATGGGATATTCCGGGCCTTCAATCGGCAGCGGAGCGTGTCGCAGGTCCCACAAGAATCTATGCATTCCAGCCTCAACCGAAATCGGGGTTGCCGGTCGAAGCCATGAATGAGGAAACGCTGGCGGCGTCGCCGGCGCTGTCGCGCGATCGTTGCTTGTGTAACGCCGGATTACCTTGCCACCCGCATCCAGAATCTCCAGCGTGATGCCAGCTTGTGCGGGAGACTTCAGGTAATAGTAAAGAACAGCCCCGGGTGGCGGATTTTCTCCCGCAGGTTCTTCAGGCGGCAACGGTGTGTCATGGTTGATGTTGGGACGGATACGCATCGCCCTCGCCGGTTTAAATAGATGCGCGGCTGAAGTTGTCACCTCAGGCCCGATCTGGCGCAACGGCGTAATGTCGTCGAGAATCCAGAATGAACGCCCATGCGTGGCGATGACCAAATCATTGTTCTTTACAACCAAATCGTGCACCGGACAAATTGGCAAATTGAGCTGCAAAGGCTGCCAGTGGTCGCCATCATCGAATGAAACATAGACTCCCAATTCGGTACCTGCGAACAACAGTCCTTTACGGACTGGGTCTTCGCGAACAGCCCGAACATAAGCCCCATTGGGAATGCCGTTGGTGATCTTCGTCCAATTCTTTCCGTAGTCGTGGGTACGGTAGATCACAGGGGAGATATCATCGAGGCGGTGACGATCAACCGCAGTGTATGCTGTGGCCACATCGAAATGCCCGGCCTCAAGGATGCTGATTTTGCTCCAGTCCGGGAGTCCAGCCGGCGTTACGTTGCTCCAGGTCTGGCCCTCGTTCTGAGTGAGCTGGATCAACCCGGTATCGGTGCCTATCCAGATTTCGCCGGCTGCGACAGGAGACGGAGCAATCGTGTAGATAACGCCATAACCCTTGGCTTTGGCATTGGCGACAGTTGTCTCGCCCGTGGGTGGCGCCGGACGGGAGCCGGTCAGGTCAGGACTGATTTTTTCCCAACTCGCTCCCCGGTCTTTGCTGCGCAACAGAAACTGCGAGCCGAAATAGAGAAGATGCGGATCTTGGGGCGAGAATGCCAGCGGGGAAGTCCAGGTAAACCGGTACTTGGCATGGGCAATATCTCCAAAGGCGCTCACCGGCATCGGCGAGATGTTTTGCGATTGTCCGGTCTGGTTGTCAAAACGAAAGAGGCTGCCGTAAGTAGAGCCACCATAAACAATATTCGGGTCGGTTGGATCAGGTGCAATGTATCCGCTCTCCCCGGCGCCGATTGGATGCCAGTCACGAAAAGTAATGGAGCCATAATCGCTGCGGCTGGTTGTTGATATGGTTCCACTATCTTGCTGCGCGCCGTAAACGCGATAAGGGAATTGGTTATCGACGGCAACATGATAGAACTGGACAGTGGGCTGGTTGTACCACGAACTCCAGCTCTTGCCGCCATCGACGCTCACGCCCGCGCCCTGGTCGCTGCCGAAGATCATGCGTTGGGAATTATTTGGATCGATCCACATCGCGTGATAATCATCGCCGCCCGGCGCACCCTTGATGGCTTCAAAAGTTTTTCCGCCGTCGGTGGAGCGATAGATCGAGACATTCGGCAGATAAACCGTGTTTGGATCATGGGGATCGATCGTGACCTCGCTGAAATACCAGCCGCGTGAGCGCACACGCAGGTCGGTACCCATCAGGGTCCAGGTGTGGCCACGATCGTCGGAGCGGAAAAGCCCGCCTTTCGCCGTGTCAATCAGCGCGTACACGCGGCCCGGCTGTCCGCTGGTTCCGTGTGCGACGGCCAGCCCTACTCGTCCCCACTCGCCAGTGGGCAAACCTCCGCCGATGATGTGCGTCCAGCTTTCGCCATAGTCATCGGACCTATAGATGGCTCCGCCGCTGCTCATGGGCGGATACGAGCTCCACGGTGGACGCCGTGCGCTCCACAATGAAGCGTAGATCGTCTGCGGATTGGCAGGATCAATGGCAAGATCGATAGCGCCCGTGTTTTCGTCTTTGAAGAGCACCCTCTGCCAGGTTGCTCCTCCGTTGCTGGAGCTAAAAACCCCGCGCTCCGCGTTCGACCCATAAGCGTGGCCCAGCGCCGCCACCAGGATGATGTTGGGGTCCTTAGGATTAATCACGATGCGCCCAATGTGCCGTGAATCGCGCAAGCCGATGTTCGACCAGGTCTTGCCGCCGTCGCTGGACTTGTAGACTCCGTCACCATAAGTAAGGTCGGAGCGAAAGTCAGGCTCGCCTGTGCCTGCATAAATAATGTTGGGATTCGAAGGATCAACGGCCAGCGCGCCGATCGAGCTGATCGGCTGGCCATCAAAGATCGGCTCCCAGGTAAGTCCGCTGTTGGTAGTCTTCCAAACGCCGCCGCCTACAGCGCCGAAATAATAAACATTCGGCTGACCCTCAATGCCCGCAACTGATACCGTGCGGCCTCCCCGAAACGGTCCAATCATCCGCCAGCGCAGACCGCCGTAGAGACTGGGATCGACGGGCTGCCCAAAAAAAGAAAGAGGTGCAAGCATCGAAACGCAAGAAACCAAAAAAGCAAAGGCACGAACTGGCCGGGAAAATGCGCTGAACATAACAGAGCATTGTACAGGTCGTATGCAAACCGGTTACACGTTCACACTCAGGACGGTTTAATCTAGAAGCCAGCAGCAAATAGCTGGTATTTCAAAAATTCGAAATTGGAAATTAGAAATTCCCCTCATGTTCCAAGGCTTCATCTCGGTGCTCGCGCTCTACGATGTCTGTGATGAGATTAGCTTGGCAGAGCTGCGTCCCTTGATTGGCGGAAGCCGGCCTGCCCATGCGTTTAAGCACACAACTCCTGAATATGTGCGGTTTGAGCGCCCCCCGGCGATCGAAATACTTGAGCCGGTTAAGCTGGAAAGCGGAGAGCGATTTGATGCCACCATGTTGTATTACGATTATGGTGTCGTCAGCGTATTGCTTCGCCGCCCTTATTCGGGCGCTTGGGAAGATTTGCAGCGCTTGGCTGCCCGCTGGATCTCCAGCACCTTCTTTGACGAGCTTACTCTCCATCTCGTAAAGCAACGTCTTGCTCGGGTGAGTGTCGCATTGCGCAAGCCCTATGAGAGCTGGCTGAGCGAAGACTACTACATCTTTCATCTCACGGCTTCAGAAGCCCCCACTGAGGTGTGCCGAAGTGATCGGCTGGCGGCTGATCTGCTCCGCGAGCGCGGCAGGGAGATCAGCCAGATCGTCAGCGGAGAAGTTCTGCCGCTTTCCGAAGCGGAGCGGACCGAGTCGCTCCAGGCAAGCATGTCCTATTATGCCAATGATTTGGTGGTCGTCGGCTGGAACGCGGCATTTGTCTATGATTCGGAGGCCGGCGCGGAGAGCACCATCCGTCTCCTCGAATATGCCAATTCGCAGTTGTTGCAGTTTCGCCATTACGACGACCTGCTCACCCGCGAATTGACCGACGCCTATCGCTTTCTCCAAAAGCGGGCTGGACCGCTGCGAGGATGGCGCATGCGTCCCGCTGCCGCCCGCCTGCGTTTCGTCTCTCTCGAGGTCACCCAGCTAACCGAACACACCACCAACGCCCTGAAGTTCGTCGGCGACATGTTTTCCGCCCGCCTCTACAAGCTTTCTTCCAACAAGATCGGAGTGGCTGAGTACCTGGCCCTGGTCCATGAAAAACTCCGCACTGCAGATGAGCTTTACGGCTTCATGATCGAACAATTCCACCAATCACGCGGGTTCTTGCTGGAAGTCATGGTAGTGATCATCCTGATCATAGAACTGATATTTTTATTTCGCGGACAACACTAGAACCCATCTCATAAATACTCCAGCCACTGCCACCGGGGCTAAAGCCCATTTCATCGAGGCCTGAATCGCGGGCCTGAAGGCCCGCTCTTCCACCGACGGCGCTAAAGCGCATTTATGAGATGGCTTCTAGTAGCAACCACTGCCGACCCACTTTCCCCTGTCACTCATCAGGCACGCAATAGCTGTTTCGTCGCCGTTGAGATTTCTACGTGAAGAGACGTTCCCCTGCCAATTTCACTCTTGATTTGCAAACGGCAGCCAATGGATTCTGCGCGTTCGTGCATGTCGAGCAGGCCAAAATGACCTCTTGCAATGAATGCGGGATCGCCGGGTGTGAAGCCGCGGCCATCATCGATTACGTTAAGGCAAAATCTGCGCGGCTCATATCGCAACTCGACTACGATGTTCCGGGCGTTGGCGTGTTTGAGCGCATTGGCGACCGCTTCTTGGCCGATACGAAGCAGGTTCATCTCGATTTCGGGCGATAAGCGGCATGGCTCACCTTCGATTCGCACCTGAATCTTAGCCTGGTCCAGAGCGGCCATCGGCTGAATCGCCTGGGTCAGGGCGGAAACCAAATCTCCGTTTTCCAGCAAGTGGCAGCGCAAATCCCAAACCGAACGGCGGGCTTCCATCATGCTATGGCGGGTCATGCTGCGGGCCATGTCGATAGCGCTTCGCGCGAGGCCGGGACTGCGTTGAAAGCAATCGGTGGCCAGATCCAATTGCATGGTGATACCGGCCAGTTCCTGTTCCAGAGTGTCATGCAATTCGCGCGCAATCCGATTGCGCTCTTCAAGCACGGCGTTACCGCGCAGCTTTTGGCGAATCAAGTTCATTTGCTCGCGCAGTCGCCTCCTTAGCACCACCACCCAGGCGATTACCAAAAGCAAAATGATTCCGGTAGCGGTCAAAACCCATCCGGTATGGCGCAGATTCCACCAGGATGGCGTTCGCAAAATCGTGATGTCATCTCGGGAGCGCAACAGAAGTCGAAATGATTCCGGGGAATGCCAGATGCCACCGGCGCGCACCAGGCATATTCCGGTCACACGAAGATCACTATCCGGTGGAAGGTATTTCTGCAGGTCACGAGGAGCCGGCGATTGCAGGCGCGCCTCGAAGAGCCTTGCTCCGTGCTGCAAGAGCAGGCTCGCGCCGTAAGGTTGTTGTTCAAGATGGATCAAGCGAGCATCAATGCTCACCAAGGCTCCATCGTAGCGTCCCCAAGGAGCGCTGACATCCAGATTCACCGGCTGAGGTTTTGGTCCATGGCCAACTACGCGAAACACCGCATCGGCGAGCACCGGCTCCGACTCCCCCACCGTAGGAAAGCCCACTGCGTCCACGATGTCGCCAGCCTGCACTGGCGTATCTTGTTGGGCAAGTACCCGCAATCCTTTGGTGTCACTCTCCAGGAACAACACGTTGCCTGGCTGATGATAGGCAACCGTTCCGCGCACTCGCACTTTGTGGCCTGCCTCCTGCTCGGGCGAGAAACGCATCAATGCCGCAAATGGCACTTGGTTCGAAGTCGCTTCCGTCCGGATCAATTCCATCTTCGGGACGTAAAACAAGATGCCAATCAGTTGGCGCTCAGCATTGAACAAAGTCCCACAGACGCCCTGGATCTGCACCTCCTTCCCTACCCAGGAAGAAATATCCTGCGACAGGGGCAAAGGAGTTCGAACGCTGAACTGGCTTCCTTCGGAGGATACGTTCATCGCCAGCACCGGCTCAGGCCAGGAAGTCCGGTCAATGGAAGCGGAACGAACAATCCCGCTCACCCTGACCCACTGACTATCTTTTTGGCCGTCAGCCAGTTCATGGAAGGCATAGAGATGAGCATTCGGCAGGGGCTTTCTGCCTAGAATGCGTAGACTCTGCTCACGAATAACCGGCGCAAAGCGTCCCGGTCCTGTAATTCCTTCTACTTCGACGAAGTCACCAAAGACGTGAGAACCCCCAAGGGCGCGGTTGCCTTCGACATAGATTCCGGCGGTTTCGTCCTGCACGAAGAAATCAGGTTTGGGGATATCGTCGGTGATCACACCGCGGATACGCACTGGATAGCCGAGTTGAGCCTTGTCGGGACTGAGCCGGCGCACTTGATCTACGCTGGTAAGTAAGGGAAGCCGTGACGATTGCGCCGCCGCCCATCCCGCCATTCCAATGGGCCACAACACTAACAGAACAATGCGCAACCTGTGATGCAACATGAGCGCGCCCTGAAATTCGAGGCAACTTTTATCACAACCTATTGAATGCTGGCAAGGACAGGGCTAAGAATAGACGATGCCACGCTTCAGCGCTTCGGTGGCCGCGTGGGTGCGGTCTTTCACGTCTAGCTTCTCGAGCACATGGCTTACGTGCAACTTCACCGTGACTTCGGCAATGTTCAAGGCTGCAGCAATCTCTTTGTTGCTCAAGCCTTTTACGATCATCCGCAGAACCTCCAGTTCCCTGGTGGTGAGCGATCGATGGGACAATCGAGCCGCCAGAATCGAGGTCACACTGGGATCGATGTACCGTTCGCCACGATGCACCTGGCGAATGGCCTGAAGAAGCTGTTCCCGAACTGCGTTTTTCAGGATGTAGCCGGAAGCCCCTGCTTGCAGGGAGCGGTAGATCTCTTCTTCTCCAGCGTGTGTGGAGAGCATAAGAATGCGCGCCTTGGGGAACTCACCGAGAATGGCACTGGCGGTCTCGATGCCGCTCATCGATGGGAGCCGAACGTCCATCAATACCAAGGTTGGCTCGTGCTGACGGTAGGCTCGGAGCGCCTCTTCACCAGTACTTGCTTCCGCCAGAACCTTCATGTCAGGCTCCACATTCAACGAAGCACAAAGACCCATGCGGACCATGAAGTGGTCATCGACAACGAGAATGCGGATCATATTGGAGTTTCCTAGAATCAACGTAAAATCTGATCGAACTGGTGGGATTTCCAGAAAGCTGAGGTTAGCCCAAGAGCTTTTAGTGGCACAATAGTCTCTCCTAAAATTAATAGGATTTAATCAATGATTAGTCCAGGATTCGGACAAAAGTTGGTTAAAAGTTGGTTTAAGGGTGACAGGCGTCGGGGGTGAGGATGCCAAACTTTGTAATTCTCTGATGTTTTTCTTGTGGGCATAGCTACGCCAACCTGTGAAATGAGCCACGGAAGTTAAAGTCCCCGCGAATGACGATGAATTTTAAGTGCCAGTCAGGAACGACCCAAAACGAATAATATACGAACATCTGCCCGCCTGTCAACAATTGAACAATCGAATTTGACACAATCGAATTTGATCTACGCAACTCCTTAAGTCTTGTTGAGCGGTTGCCATGAGGACGTCGCCTGCAAATATCAAGTCAGATTGTTGTCCGAGTTTTATTTTGGGAAATGGATTCTTGATATTACGAACTAAGATTCTTATTTCGTTCTGATTAGTACATCCTCTGTTCGGAAATCTTCTTCTTAATTGACGTTCCCCACCCAATCGTTGTCCAACAAAACCTTGTCATCTGCTTGCGGCATTTTGCCGTCTTGGGAGAATTGTGTATGCGCTGTGTAGGGAAAGCTAAGTGTTTGATTTTCATGATGTTTGTATTGGCGGGTTGGTGTGCGGCTCAGACCAGCGTTGGTTTGGGCGGTGGCGGCTCCACTTATGCTCCGGTTGTTGCACCTTATAACTCCAACATTATATTTGTTTCTTGTGACATGACCGGCCTATACCGAAGCACGGATGGCGGCCAGCATTGGACCATGATGGATGAGCGCAAAGTTCAGGGCAACACCCGGTTCAGTGTGGCGTTTGACCCGACCACCCAGGGACACATCATT
>DASZFK010000367.1:0-2579 GCA_035939855.1 Candidatus Angelobacter sp. | reverse complement strand
TCGAATGCGCTGATTGAGGCAATGGCATGCGGCTTACCGGTGGTAGCTACAAACGTAGGCGGAAACAGCGAAGCCGTAACGGACGGAGTAGATGGTTATCTCGTCGCACCAGAAAGTTCAGTACAGATCGCCGACCGTATTCTGCTGCTATTACACTGCCCTGCTCGGGCACAGCGTCTGGGATACGCGGCTCGACAAACGGTTGAACAGAGGTTCAGTTTCGATGCGATGATTCGCACCTTGACTCAGGTTTATGAGGAGGTTGTTCAGGTGAATACAGCGCATTGCTAGCTAGTTTGTTTCTTGGCGTATATGAGCCTAACCGGATTTCCTCGAAACCGAATCGTCTAGGACGTTTGCCTTGCCGATGAAGATTTTCCACCTAATCAGCAGTGAAGGCCTCTATGGCGCTGAGGTAATGCTCTTGAATCTTGCATCTGAACAGAAACGACTCGGAGCGGAGCCCATCATTGCCCTGTTCCAGAATGAGCACAGTCAAAACTTAGAAATGACAGAGGAAGCGATCCGAAGAGGGTTAACCTTAGAACTCTTCACGTGCAGAGGACGTGTGGATTTCCTAACTGTTAGATCGATTCGGGAATGGCTCAAAAACTCCAACGTAGATTTGGTTCATGCGCACGGATACAAGTCCGACATTTATGGCTACTTTTCTGCAAGACCCTTGGAAGTACCATTCCTAGCTACTTGTCATTGTCACTTATGGACCGGAGCATCAAGGCTCGTCCGCCTCTATCAACTCTTTGATTGCCGTGTTCTCCGCAGGGCTGACAGAGTTGTTGCAGTGGCTGATTCCATCGCCAATGCTTTGGTTGACTCCGGAGTACGCAGATCCAGGGTCTCAACAATCTATAACGGGACGGACCTTCTCAGGTATGCGGAAGGAAGACCTAATTTGAGGAGTGAACTGGGAATCGGAGATAGACCATTAATCGGGGCAGTCGCTCGGCTAGTGAAGGGAAAGGGCCTCGAATACTTCGTCCACGCAGCGAAAGAAATTGTTCGAGAGGTTCCGGCCGCGACTTTCGTCATCGTTGGAGACGGGCCGCTTCGAGCCCAACTTGAAGAATTGATCGTTAGTCTGGGGCTTCAATCAAGAGTCAGGCTTCTTGGCCGACGAACCGATATGCCTGCAGTGTACGCTTCGTTGGATGTTTTCGTGCTTGCTTCGATTGACGAAGGAATGCCAATGACAATCCTCGAGGCCCTGGCGGCGAAAAGGCCTGTTGTTGCAACCCGGGTGGGTGCGGTCGATAAGGTGGTTCTTTCCCAACAGACGGGCCTTCTGGTAGCGGCGAGAAGTGCGCCGGCCCTGCAGGAAGCAATATTGCGCTGTCTGCGTGATCCGTACTTTTCTCGCGGACTTGCGCAGAAGGGCTTTGAGCTTGTCCATGGGGCGTTTTCCGCAGAAGCCATGGCTCGACAGTACTTGGATATATATCACGACGTACTGTTTAAACGGGAAACGGTTGCTAGGCCATCGTTTCGAGAGGCTTGAGATGCGAGGAGTGTTGCCGAGTCTATCGAGGCGGTAGTTTTCCGTGATCAAAGAAAGAAAATCTGTCCCCAAAACTGAACGGATGGCAAATACGACTGCGGTTCGAGTCTCGATCATCATTGCCTGCCGCAATGAAATCTGGCATATCTGCGATTGCCTAGAGTCACTTCTTTCCCAAGATATGAATGGCATTGCTTGGGAGGCAATCATTGCTGACGGAATGAGCGATGACGGTACACACGAGATTTTAGGGGATTATAGTCTTCGGTACCCGCAGTTGCGGGTTATCGAAAACCCCGGCCGCATTGTTTCCACTGGTCTGAACGCGGCCATTCGGGCGGCGCGGGGGGAAATTATCATACGTATGGATGCGCACACTTGCTATGCGCCGAGCTACTGCTGGCATTGTGTGGCAACGCTGGAACACACGGGCGCGGACAACGTTGGTGGCCCGGCGCGAACCCAAGCCGCGGGACTCCGGGCTCGGGCCTTTGCGGCTGCATTTCATTCGCGCTTTTCGACTGGGGGAGCTCGATTCCACGACGATTGCTATGAAGGTTGGGTAGACACCGTGCCCTACGGTTGCTGGCGCAAGCAAACATTGGTGCGTCTTGGACTGTTCGATGAAAGCCTGGTCCGCAACCAAGATGACGAACTCAACTTGCGCTTATTGCGGGCGGGAGGGAAAATCTGGCAAAGCCCAGAGATAGCCTCATGGTATTCGCCACGAGCCACTCTTTCCGGCGTATTCCGTCAGTACTTCCAATATGGGTTCTGGAAATTCGCTGTAATTCGGAAACATCGAACACCTAGCTCCTGGCGACACATTGTGCCGGCGGTCTTTGTTGCGGCCAACATACTGCTACTGGCGGGAAGCGCCATAACTGCTGCCCTATCGGCATCTCGATGCTTTGCCACTCTCACCATTCTTTGGCTAGTTCTCCTCTTCGCATATGCCGCAGCCAGCTTAACTGCCTCGGTCATCGCCACAGGACGGTGTGGCTGGGCGATGCTAGCGTACTTGCCCGGTATCTTTGCTGCATATCATCTCTCCTATGGACTG
>DASZFK010000366.1:0-10244 GCA_035939855.1 Candidatus Angelobacter sp. | reverse complement strand
TCAAGCCGGAGCGGCACCTGCAACGGAAGCTGAATGCGGCATTGTCCGAGTATGCAGAGAAGTATCCGGATTCGAAGATCAACAGCGCCGGGGTCGAGCAACTGGGGAAGAACCTTACCGAAGCCTTCCGCTGGCAAACGCTCACGCTGGTGCGGCTCGAAGGGACCGAAGGCGACCTGCTCGGTCTGCTGTGCCTCGCTAACATCGGCAAGGAGCTTTTGCCCAATGATCTCCATCTTCTGAAAGCTCTCATCGGTCACGCCTCGGTGGCCCTCGAAAATGCCCGGCTCTTTGCGCGCATCACTCAATCCAGCCGCCAGTGGGCGGAAATTTTTGATTCGATCTCCGATTACATCGTGGTGCATGATGAGCAATGCCGCATCCTGAGGGTGAATCGTTCGCTGGCGGAATTCATTGGGGTTCGCCCTGCGGAGTTGATCGGGCTGGGGATGCGTGCCCTGCTCTCCATCGCTACCGACAGCGACAGCATCCAACCGTGTCCTTTCTGCCGGGGCGAGCGCGATTCCGATGAGTACCTGCATCCGGTATTGGAGCGCAGCTACCTTGTTTCTACATCACGCGTGCATGGCGCTCTCAATGAAGGATTGCAGACCGTCCACGTGCTCAAGGACATTACCGATCGCCGCGAGGCCGAACGGCGTTATCGCGAATTGTTTGACAACGTGCAGGAAGGCGTCTTCTTTTCTTCTGCCGAGGGGCGATTCATCGAGGTCAATGATGCGCTGGTGCGGATGCTCGGCTACCAGACGCGCGAAGAACTTCTGCGGCTCGATGTGGCCAACCAGGTTTATGTTTCTCCCCAGCAGCGGGAAGAGATTGCGCGGCAGTTGCACGAACATGGCTCGGTCCGAAACTTTGAGGTCACCCTATGCCGGCGTGATGGCATGTTGATCCATGCGCTTGAGAATGCATTCGTGGTGCGCGATGCCCAGGGCAAGGTGCTGCAATACCGGGGCGTTCTTCTGGACATAAGCGAGGTCAAAAACTTTCAGGCACAGTTGCAGCGCGAGCGCGACTTTACCAGCAAGATCCTCAACAATACGCAAACCATGATCATGGTGGCCGATACTGCCGGCCTGATCAGCTATGCCAACCGGCGCTGCTATGAAGCCGGCGGATTTGACGAGCAGGCATTGGTCGGCCATCGCCTCGACAAGATCATCTCTCCCTCACACACCCGGCCATTCGCCGAGGCCTTCGACGCAAGCCTGCAAGGAATGCAGGTGGACAACCTGGAACTGATGATCGTCCGTGGAAACGGATCGCCGGGAAAGTTCTCCATCAACATCAGCCCTATGCGCGATGAGACCGGCGATGTTACCAGCGTGGTTGTGCTCATGACCGATATCACTGATGCAGCCATGATCCAGGCCAAGCTGATGCATACGGAAAAGATGGCTGCCGTAGGCCAGCTTGTCTCCGGTGTCGCCCACGAGGTGAACAATCCGCTCACGGCCATCATGGGCTTTTCGGACTTGCTCATGGAAAATCCCGAGATTCCGGAAAGCGCAAGAAAAGACCTTCGCGTGGTGCTCGAAGAGACGCAGCGCACGAAAGAGATTGTGCAAAACCTGCTGAGCTTTGCCCGGCAAACGCCTTCGCAACGCCAGCCCATGCAGATCAATAGAGTGTTGCGTAAGACCATCGCGCTGCGCTCCTACGATCTCTCCAACCACGGCATCGAGGTCATCGAGCAGCTTGATGAAGACTTGCCGGAGTTGATCGCCGATTCACAGCAGATTCAGCAGGTGTTTCTCAATATCCTCAACAATGCCTATGATGCTGTGCGCAATACCGGGCGAGCGGGGAGGATTGAGATCGAAACCCGGCGAAGCGGAGATTGGGCGGAGATCAGGTTTTCTGATAACGGGGAAGGCATCCGCCATCCCGAGCGCATCTTCGATCCCTTTTTTACGACCAAAGAAGTGGGACAAGGGACAGGATTGGGATTGAGCATCTGCTATGGGATTGTCCGGGAGCACGAAGGCGAGATTCTCTGCGCCAACAATTCAGATGGACCGGGAGCATGTTTCAGCGTGCGATTGCCGTTCCGTGCCAAGCCCACCCGAAAGACGGCGGCGAGTGTGGGGACGAAAGGTTAGCTTAACGGAGCCACAATCAAAAACCAAGATCCACCACGGAGAAGCGGAGAAGATCTAAAGTTTTTTAGCCACGAATACACACGAATTAACACGAATCAAGAGCAAAAAATGAACGATATAACTACATAAAAAAGGAATCAAAATTACTCTTTTTAATTCGCGTTAATTCGTGGCTAATCTGGTTTTCTCCGTGTCTTAATGGAGAGCATATTTTCATGAGCAGCGCAGCCGTAGAAAAACAGCCGGGGGCTCCTCTCTTATTAATTGAAGACGAGAAGTCGGTGCTGAATTTTTTGCGGACTGCGTTGGAACGCTATGGCTATGGATGCAAGACGGCCACTTCGGCGCTTGAGGGTATTTCCTTGTTGGAGCAGGGAGACTTTATTGGCGTGATTTCTGACATGCGCACTCCCGGCGGGGCGACCGGCGCCGACGTTCATGCCTGGATCATGACCAACCGGCCCGACCTTAAGGACAAGGTGCTTTTCATCACCGGTGACACGGTCAATGAAGAAACCATGAAGGCCTTGAAACATACCGGTGTTCCTTATATTGAAAAACCTTTTCGTGTGCAGCAATTCATCTCTACTGTAGAGAAAATCTTTGGACGGGCAAAATGAACGATGAACTTCGGGCGCGGTTCTTGATCGTGGATGATCACCAGAGCATCCGTAAACTATGCATGACTGTAGGCGGCTCGCTGGGCTTCCAGTGTACGGAGGCCGACAGTGGCGAGTCGGCCTTGGCCTCCCTGGAAACGGACTCGCCGGACATTATTCTTGCCGACCTGATGATGCCGCAAATGACCGGGTTGGAGTTTCTTTCGCGGGCTCGGCAGGTCTTGCCTCGCGCGGAGATCGCAATCATGACCGGACATGGCTCGATCGAGACCGCCGTCCAAGCCATGAAGCTCGGGGCTTACGACTACATCACCAAGCCGTTTCGGGTCGAGGAGTTGAAGCTGCTGCTGCAGCGTATGGAAGATAAAGTAATGCTGGTGGCTGAAAACCAGTTCCTGCGAGAGCGCGTGAATACCGAGATGGAATTGAACGGGATTGTAGGCTCGTCGTCGAAGATTCAAGATGTGCTGCGCATGGTGGCGCGTTTGAAAGATACGCACACCCCTGTGCTGATTACCGGGGAGAGTGGAACTGGGAAAGAACTGGTGGCCCGCGCCATTCATTATCGCGGATCGTTCGCCAAGCGTCCGTTTGTCGCGGTGGATTGTGGATCGCTGGTCCCGACGTTAATTGAGAGCGAGCTGTTCGGCTACGAAAAGGGAGCATTTACCGGAGCTAATAAATCCAAAGAGGGCCTCTTTCAATCGGCCCACGGCGGCACGATTTTTCTGGATGAAATCGGCGAACTTCCTCCCGAGATGCAAGCCAAGCTGCTGCGTGTGTTGCAGGAGAAAGAGGTCCGTCCTGTAGGCAGCAACCAGAGGAACAAGGTCGACGTGCGAGTGATCGCAGCTACCAACCGTGACCTGGAATCGGCGTACAAGCAAGGGACGTTCCGCAAAGACCTTTACTTCCGGTTAAACGTGGTGACTTTGCATCTTCCGGCGCTGCGCGAGCGAAAGTCCGACATACCCACCCTGGTCCATTACTTCCTCGATCGATTTGCACCCGACAAGATGATCAACATCGCGCCCGCAGCCATGAAATGCATGATTCAGTATGACTGGCCGGGAAATGTTCGTGAACTGGAGAATGCCATCGAACGCGCCGTGGCTCTGGGCAGCCAGGAGACTCTCGAACTCCACGACTTGCCACCCGCAGTGATGGAAGGCCAGGAGACTCAACTCCCATTGGAAGCGCTTCCTTACCCAGTCAGGCCGGCGGTCTCTAATACCGACTTGGAGCAACTTGAACGCGTCACCATTCAGAGGGTCTTCGAACAGGTCAAGGGAGACAAGACTCTTGCTGGAAAAATGTTGGGGATCAGCCGGGCTACTCTGTACCGCAAGCTCAAGCGATACAACATTGGGCTGGCGAATGAAGCATCCGCTTGATTGCCGGAATTTCCGTTTTTCGGACCAGCAGTTCCGTGTCCAAGAGTGGACTGACTAATATGGAACCGGACACCTGCCCTTGACTGGCAGATGAGATTCATAGAGCGCTGATGTAGAAATTCCATTGCGTTATTTCGCGCATTTTTGAGGTATGCGAGTGCGTCTCCTGGCGGAGAGTGGAAACCCGGCTTTGCGTTCCCGCTATCAGCAAATAGACCTCTCTTCGCAATCTGCAATTTTCAGTAGGTTTTTGACCTTAGTTTCTCAATGTTTCCGAAGCGTTCCGGAACTCTGAATTCACCAAGGCATGGCCAGGATGGAGCCCATACTTTTGGACAGAGGCATTCTCCATGCCTTGTGCTCTAGGATGAAGAGCACCAATATGTGCCCAAAGAATGGCAATCAACTTGCTTAAGAATTATCAAAGGCACAAGTACCTGTCCAGGGTATTTGAGATGATTGTCGAGGTGGGTTATGGAGGGAAAATTTTCGAGTATTGAAGTAGCAGCGCTCAGGGTCGATCTTCTTGGTTCTGACTTGGATTCGTTTCAGGCCGCCCAAGTCATCAGGTTGTTCGTTGCGGAAAAGGGATATGGGATTTCCCACGATCGAGCGTTGGACGCAGCGCGAAATTTTGATGCCATGGGCCGCGATATAGAGTTGTTTCATCTAGAGCTTGAGGCTTCAGCTCTGGTGATGTGAATTACCAGCAAGTCTTTCTGCAACCGGTCTGTGCGAATCATCGCTTTTCGATCTTGCGAGGATTGCGAATAGCCCCGCCTCGGGGTTCCACTTGTGCCTGATCCCGAGCAAGCCGGCAATGCAGTTTTCCTGGTGAACCGACTGTGTGAAGAAAATAGTGTCGAAACTCTTTCCAGGCAGTCAAAGCGCTAGTCCGTCCACTGATAGGTCACCGTTTGGAATACCCTATTCTTATCTTCGCGGATCACAATTTTTTCTGACTCCAATCGCTCCAGGGTGTAGCTCAGGCTGGCGATGTTCTCTGAGAAAAAGCGTGGTTTGCTGCTTTCGTAGGCTGAGGTTGACTGGGCCGAGTGGTCGATGTCGCCCATCAAGTCAGCGAAATTCTCGCGCTCTCTTGCATGGTTGAACGATGCCACATAGGTCAAATCCTTGAGTTGAGATTCGCTAGGGTTTGCTTGCAGCATTGAGAGCAACAGTTGGCGTTCCATGCTTATGTAGAGGAACTTACCGCGCACTGCCAGTTGCAGCGGACGCACACCATTCAATTCAAAATACCCGCCGTCTTGGTCTACTCTTTGCCAGTCGAGGCCGAGAGTCGCAACGCTGACGCCGGCGGCTAGATCGGCTTGCAAAGCGGACTGAACAGATTGTGCGTCCCAATCGTGCGCCGCTGCTACAACGACCGCGGAAGGGATAGTCAGCAACACACCGTCTTCATTGTCGCGCGTGCCCTGGACAATCAGCAACGCCTCGGCATTCGCTTGATCAAACTGGTGGCGCAATCGGGAAAAAGAATTTTGCTTTGAAGGCGGGGCTACGTCGATCCTGGTATCGAGATCGGATTCGAGGCCAATCTCTCCGGAGGTCAGAAACACCTGGGGAGCACGGCTTTGAGGACCGGCAGCAGCTACGTGGGGCGAGAAGATCTTCTGCTCCACAATATCCAATGCCTCTTGTGGGTTGCTTTTCCTGATTTGGTAAAAACCGGCATCAGAGGACGCAAAGGGCAGCAGGGAAGCGACGGAAGAGGACGATTCTATACGGCCGTGTGCATCATCGTTGCCTCCTTCACGGTCTTTCCGCAACAGGACGCGTTCTTCGCGGTAGACGCGGCCTTCGCGATAAAGGTCGCAGACAGCCGCCGTGTATCCTTTCATCTCGGTGATGTTTTGCTGGATCCAATAG
This sequence comes from Candidatus Angelobacter sp., assembly GCA_035939855.1. Lineage (GTDB taxonomy): Bacteria > Acidobacteriota > Terriglobia > Terriglobales > Acidobacteriaceae > Angelobacter. The sequence continues at coordinate 4,217 of DASZFK010000366.1, read as the reverse complement.
GTTCGGAACTGTGGGGCAACGGCAATTCTTGCCATGTTCAATACCATGCGCAGGTCGCCGCTGGTTGCAGGGGCTTCGGAGACGGCTTTTGTAAACCACGCCTCTTGCTGAAGGCTGCGACCGGGTTGGCCGCTCAACGTTTCCAGCGCATGGGCCATCAGGTCTTCACGCGTAGCAAGCAAAAGATAATCGCCAGCGATGGCGAAAGCTACAACCTGCCCTGAATCGGCGTCTTTGCGGGTGAAGAATGGAGTGCCTGCGGCAGAGCGCGGCTGGAATTTGTTTCTTGACTTCCACAAAACGGAATTCAGGAACCCGGCAGATGGCAGATGCGTCACATAGAGGAATTCGATTTTTCCAATGTCATACAGGGCAAACATGCTCTCCCGTCCGGCAGCATCGGAGACAAAACGGGTGTCCGGCGGGACACCCGCTGCCACGGCGAAGTTCTCGTAGAATCGCTGCAGGCGCAAGAACATGCGCGATTCCGAGAACACGTCGCTATTCTCACTTTCCAGCCATTTGGCTTTTTCTGGGGAGCCGTTCCAGTCGCTCAACAGGCCGGAAAAATCTTTGGCTTCGAGATAAAGGAGGGCGCCTTCGGGCGCGAGTTGCGCGAGTGGGTGAGGGGGCGATGGGACTCGCGCATTGCGATGATATAGGCTCCATGCGCCCGCGAATGAAAAGATCAGCAAGCAAGCGGGGAGCAGCCGGCGCGTTTTCATGATGAACTCCATTTCATCTTCTTCCATGAGCAGCGATGGTTCGAGATATCCGTTGGTGGGCCGGCATCGCCATTACAAGCCGGGGACGCACGATGTTGGATTGTTCCAGCTCGTCGTGAATTTGTGGCTGGCGGCTGCTGTTTTCTTTTCTCTGATCGAGAATCTCCCGGATTCGACGCGCCTCCTGAGCGATCTGCTTCCTGGCCACAACTGACGGCTCGAGATGCGAAGCCTCTTTCAAGTAACGGATGGCCTCTGGCAACTCATCGACCTTTTCGAATGCTATTCCGATTTGCCGGGCAATTTCGGCTTTTTGCTGAGCAGGCAGCTTATCGAGCGAAGGTGGTTCTTGATCGTCCGGTTCACCCTCCGCTTGCATGTCGTAGCCGGTAGCATCGGAATCATCGTCATCATCGGCCTCATCGTCTGAATTCTGGTATGCGGAGTAACGGCCATACTGATTCAGATCCAGCCAATGGTTCTCTACTAAAGGTTTCATGCTGGCAACTGCCAGATGATAATCGCCGGCCTGCATGGCGATCTTGAGGAGCGTTGGACGGAGTGAGTCTGCCTGTGGGTAATCCGCGAGTGCAAGCCGCAATAGATTCGCCCCTTGAGCAGGTTCCAGGTTTTGCGCGGCTTGCACGCGAGCTGCAAAAAAGAACGGATGATTCGACTCTTCGGTCGTCAGCCGCCGGCCCGAAGCCAGGAGTTTCAGTTCCTGGCTGCCAGGATCGAGCGCAGAGCCAGGTTGCTTGAGGGCTTTTGCTCCTGCTGCACGAACCTCGTAAGGCGCGGTTTTGTCCTCCGCAACCACGGCCAGCATCTTGCGCGCGGCGTCGAGATCAACGTTGGCATCAATTTGTGCCTGGGCCAGAGTGGAGCGATAGCCGGGATTCCAGGGCGCCGCATCAGCCAGTTCCTTGAGGAAGCTTATCGCTTCGTGTGGATGGCCGGTACGCATGAGTAGGGCGGCTGCAGGCTCCTGGGTTTCAAAGGGTGCTCCGGCTACCAGCGTCATGCGGCGCATCAACTCGACGGCCGGTTGCACCTCGCCATCTTCGATGCGGATCTCGGCAAGGGCCAGCATATTGGAAGCATTGAGATTATGGTTTTCGAGCTCGCGACGGAAAACGAATTCCAGGATTCTTCGAGCCGATTGCCGGTCGCCCGCCTGTTGTAGGGCCCTGGCAGTTGCCTTCAACAACTTGGAGCTTGGAGGGTGCTCACTGTCGTTGAGGCTCTCCATATAGGAGCTCAAAGTATTGGTTGCAGCGGCCAGGCGAAGCTGAATCCTGGTGAGGTTGTTCTCAAATTCGTCCTCATCCGATTCGTATTCCTCGTCGATGGCAGCTTTCTTCCTGTTGAACAGCGATTTTTGTACTTTCTTTACAGAATCAATCTCGGCGCGCAACTTGGGATATTGCCTGGTGGTGAGCAGAAACTCAAACCATTTGATCTGCCAGTCACGCAAGGTGTAGCGGGAGTCGAAAGTTGCTTCCTTTATCCTCGTCTGCTGGGCCAACTCAAGGATGCGGCGGTAGAGAGGCTCCATCTGCATAGGCAATTTGGAATGGGCTTCCACGAACGAAGCGAGAAAGTTGAGCTGGTCGTGCGCATCCCGTGAAAGCTCCAGGACCAGAGCGGTTGCCTCTCCCGCGTTGTTTGCGTCGCTCAATGAACTTTGCAGCATGGACTGTAACCCGAATGCGTCCGAACGCTGCACATAGATGTGCAATAGCCCATTCAGTTGGGCGCGGAACTGGGGTAACAGATGATGGGCTTTGAGATGATCCGCGATATTCGAATAGTCTTCAGAGAAGCTCTCCGGCATTTCACCCCTGCTCGCGGTCGCCTGGTTTTTCAAGGCTTCGAGGGCCTTTGCCCATTCAGCCAGAGCTTCTTCTTTGCGGCCCTGTCCCCAATAAATTTCTCCAAGGTGATCGTGAGCATCCCCGCGCTTGGGAGACAACTCCAGGACATGATTGAAATCGTCGATGGCATGGGGCAGGTCGCCGATATCTTCACAATGGACGGCGGAATCGAAGTAGGCACTCGACCGGCCGGGTGTATGTTCCAGCTCAGCCGGAAGCCAGTCTTCGGGATCGCCTTGATGAGTGAGTTCCAGGTATTCGCCATAACGCGAGCCGTAATAAAACCACACATCGCCAGCCATTTCCTCCGAGCGATCTCCATGATGGCGGATACGCTGTCCGATCGACTCGTTGGAAAGCGCCTGCAGGAAGGCTGTGCGTATCTCAGGGGACGTATCTTTGAAATAGAGGCCGGCAAGACCGGTGTACGCCTGGCGCCACACCGGATCTTCTTGGGCGCTACGCGCCTTGAGGGCAGCCCGCACCATCTTCATGTCAGCATGGGCCACTATAAAATCGGCACTGGCGTCTCCCGGCTTGTCATTACGCTGGGCACGGGCCAGCAACTCCTGTGGTTCATACTTCAAAAGCAGTTCGAAGAGATGCGTCTGCTGGCGATTCATCCAGTTCCAGGCTGAATAGTGCTCCAATCTCTTCAAGGTTCGCAGTTCATCCAGAGGCTGGCCAGCCAGACGATAGGCATCCGCCGCCTGGCTGAAATACTCCGAATATTTCTGGCCATAGCTTTCTGCGATGTGCTCAAGTTGCTGCCCAAGCTCACCTAGCTTGAGCCGCCTGGTCTGAAGGTCGATGAGTTCGCTGAGATGGGTGCTGTTATCAGGCCGGTTCATCACGTTTTCATACATCAGCTTAGCCTGAAGATCGGTGAAGCCTGCGGCCTTTGCCAGGGGAATCAGGTAGTCGTAAGCGTCGTCTCTCGAACTCGCGGAATTTCTATCTTGGACGATCTGCAGAAAGGCTTGCTTTTCTTCGGGAGTGAAATAGAGGCTTATGGTAGAGCCCATGGCTTTCATGCAGCGGGCCATTCCGTCGTGTGCGGCCTGCTGCCGGGTTCGTAGCTGACTGGCACGCCATTCTTGCTCAGTGGTTGAATTCAGCTCTTTATTCCCAGTCTGCGCCGGCAACGGAGGAAGCGAGTCAGAGACATTCATTGCGGAGTCTAAGGTTCTCCAGACTGCATCCTGCATCCTCAAGCGGGTCATGATGCGGACGTAGAGTTCTGCCAGGGGATGGTTCTCGGCTCCTGCCAGCAAATCCTTTCCGGCCAGCGCGATTCCGCGCTCGGCAAACTCCCGTGCCTGCGACAACATGCCCCAGCGTTCCAAGTGTTCGGCGACTGTAAGATATTTTTCTGCAGCTTCAGGGCGGTTTTCGATGAAAGCTGTTTTGAGCGCCTGCACCGTTAATTCCGGCCTGCTCTGGCGGGCTCGAATCTCGGCTAATCTTTCCATCCACTGGGCATCGTGATAGGTGCGCTCGTAAAGAGTTGAGTAGTCGGTGGCAGCGTCATCGAAGCGCAACAGCCTTTCTTCCAAAGCGGCGCGCGCGGCAAGCAGATCGGCGCGGTCTGGCCTGATGGCGATAGCTTGAGAGAAGG
>DASZFK010000365.1:0-6010 GCA_035939855.1 Candidatus Angelobacter sp. | reverse complement strand
GACCGGCCCCACTGGGCATGACTTTGGTGGTTAGTCCCAATCGCCTGGCTGTTTCATCAATGCGCTTTTGGAATCCCTTGTCCGTCAAAGCCGGGTGGGACAAAGTTGGTTCGCTAAAGCTGAATCTCGTTCCCTGCAGTTCGCTGATCTTGTTTGCTTCAGCGCGAATCTGGGTAAACAGGGCATTGATTTTCTGCTCATCCAGGTCACGCAGTTCCAGACCCAGTGTCACCTTGCCCGGGATAACGTTGTAGGCTCCTGGCTGCACCTTGATCCAGCCCACGGTACCCACCTGGCGTCCAGGGATTCCGGTAACGACCTGGTTCACCTTTTCGATGAATTTGGCTGCGGCAAGCAGGGCATCGCGGCGCTGGTCCATGGGCGTAGTTCCAGCATGATTGGCAAAGCCTTCCACGCTCACTTCGGAATGAAGGATTCCGACGATACCTTCTACAACACCGATGTTGATCTTTTGCTGCTCTAAAATCCCGCCTTGCTCGATGTGCAGTTCGAAATATCCAGCAATGCTGCCTGGTTGCCGCCGGACTCCTGCGAGTTGGCTGGGATCACCTCCAATAAAATTGGTGCCTTCACGTATGGTCTTGCCGCTCTGAGAAATCTGGTTGAGCAGCTTCTCCTCTAAACCCAAGCCAATGGCCTGGCTGCCAATGGTGCCGCCCTCTTCATTCTGAAAGATGACGACCTGTAACGGATGCCGCAGAGTCACGTTGTTTTGCTTCAGGGTCTGAGCCACTTCGATGGCCGAAAGCGAGCCGACATCACCATCGTAGTTACCACCTTCAGGTACGGAATCAATGTGGGAACCGATCAGCAAGGGTTTGAGCGAGGGATCGCTGCCCGCGCGCGAGCCTACGATATTTCCAGCAGCATCGAGGTGGACATCAAGCTGCGCTTCGCGCATTAAGCGCATGGCATATTCGCGTCCCTGAAGGTCGGCCGGGGTGTACGCCACGCGGCTCACTCCACCCTGAGGATTCTTGCCAAATTCCGACAACGCCTGCAGGTGCTGCACGATGCGGGCGCCGTCGACGCGCAACTGGCTGAATGGCTGCGCCGCCAAGGACGAGGTGATAGCAAAACAAAATGTGAAAATGAAGGTTCGCTTCATAAAAATCGAGTAAGAGTGTAAATGATTTATCGAATGCGCTGGTGGTGGATCCTCGTTCAGCAGTGATCCAGATCACAGCACATAAGCACTCAACAACGTAACCTCCAGTACAGATGTACTTACAAGGAGGAAGGAATTTAACATGAATAGTCCAAAGCAAAGATTGATCTTGAGCCAGGAAACGCTACGAATTCTGATTGAAGATTCATCAGAACCGTCACTGAACACTACACTGCCAGTGTGTCCCACTGGTTTTGACGCCGGCAAGGGCATTCGCTAAATCTGTAAACCTGCTTGCCAGCACGCGGCAAGCAGGTCTCAAACCAGATAATAGCGATACTGCCGAATAATATCGTCCTGGGCTATGCTGCGAATCTGGGCTTTCATCGCGAAACACGGCTCTTACGTCCTTCTTTTTACCCTCTTCCTTTTTCTCCAAAAACCTACCCAAATGGCTGATGTATGCCATTCCCGATTCCTTCATAGTTAAGACCAGGAGTCAGAAAACATGGCACAAAGCATTTGGAAGGCGTTGTCGAACGAGTTCACGGAAGCGGCGTCGAATTTGGGTAATTCTGTGGTTGCGTTGCACGGTCGCGGGCACGCTACCAGCGGTATTCTTTGGAGCAAAGATTCGGTAGTCACCGCCAGCCACGCATTGCGGCGCGATGAAGAAATCACGGTGATTGTTTCTCCTGGATCGAAGGCCCTGGGGCGCGTGGCAGGCCGAGATGCAGGAACCGACCTGGCGCTGGTGCGATTGCAAGAGCAGGTCGATGCTCCCACCGTTCGCTGGGGAGATACATCTGCTCTACAGATCGGCGAGTTGGTGCTGGCTTTGGGGCGTAGCTGGCGCGGCAATGTGGTTGCCAGCTCAGGAGTGATTTCCGGGCTGATGGGAAGCTGGCGTACCTGGAGAGGCGGACGACTCGAGCAGTTCATTCGTCCTGACCTGGTGATGTATCCGGGATTCTCCGGCGGACCTCTTATAAGCTCTCAAGGCTCGATCTTAGGCTTGAATACTACCGGTCTTCACCGATCCGGGATCACCGTGCCCTCTGCGACCGTTACGCGTGTTGTAGCAGAGCTTTTGGAGAAGGGCAGTGTCACACGGCCCTATCTTGGGTTATCCATGCAGGCTGCGCCGCTGCCGGAATCGTTGCGATCCAAGCTGAATCTAATGGCAAGTGAGGGCTTGGTCGTCTTATATGTAGAGTCGGGAGGCCCGGCTGATAAGGCCGGCGTGCTGTTGGGCGATGTTCTATTTGAGCTTGAAGGCAAATCCGTATCCGATACCGAGAGCGTGCAGGACATTTTGGGTGGAGCCACTGTCGGGAAGTCGCTCCAAGCCAGGTTCATTCGCGCCGGATCGGTGACTGTTGTCAATATCGAGGTTGGGACTCGCAAATAATGGACGGCACAGCGAAGAGCCAGCAACGGAGTACAAAGATTGAGGCAGTTAAGCATCCTGGTGGTAGCTGATTCGTCTGCTCGCCGCGCCGAGTTGGCGCGCAAAGCCAGCCAGGCCGCGAAAGCGCTCATCACAACTGCGCCTGTCATCTCGGAAGAAGCCGTTCTTCAAGCGGAAGCCGATATCATCTTGGTAGATGCAGACCTGCCCGAAGTGGCCACCGGAGTGACCCGGATCATGCTTAGCTTGCCCGCCGGAACTGGCGCCGTGGTCCTTGTGGATCACCCGGACGCTCGCTGGGTAGCACAAGCACTGAGAACGGGTGTCAATGCCATTCTCTCGCGTGAGATTACTGCCGACGAGCTGAATTTGGCCATCATGGCGGCTGATGTCGGTTTGATCCTACTGCATCCGACGTCCGCTTTTGGGATCGTTACGCAATCCCTCCAACAACCCCTCGGCTTGTCCAGGATGGTTGAGGCGCTTACGCCGCGGGAACAGGAGGTCCTGCGCCTGATGAGCGCGGGGCTGGGGAATAAAGGCATTGCCGGAAAGTTAAAGATTTCTGAGCACACAGTGAAATTTCACATCAGCAGCATATTGGGCAAGCTGAATGTCAACAGCCGCACTGAAGCTGTGAGCCTGGGAATTCGAAAAGGAATTATCCCAATTTAAATTAGAAACTACTAATAAACGTTCTTGCGGAAAGAGGGTTCTAGTCTGTATCCTCAGTTGCCGATAATCTTAGACGTACATGACTGATTTGCGGCAGGGCGTTGTTCCCAAAAGGGTCTTAGCCTATGTGCTTATCACGGTGGTTCTGCTCATCGGCGGTCTGCCCATTTACCGAGGCAAATGGCAGAGCGGCGTTGAATTGCACACCCTGGTGGAGGCCATGGCAACAGTGCTGGCGCTCATTACGGGCGCTATGGCGCTGGTGCGCTACTATGCAAAAAAGAGCAACGCCTTCTTAATTCTGGGGGGCGGCTTTCTAGGGACAGCGATCCTGGATGGATACCACACATTGGTGACGTCCTCGTTTTTTACCGGACATCCTCCAACCCCGCCTGCGGACCTCAGCACCTGGACAGGCGTAATTGCACGCATGTTCCTTGCTCTCGTCATGTGCGCCAGCCTGGCAGTATGGAAACGGGAGCAGCAAAATCCAGCGGTTCCTAAGATCAGGGAAGGCGTCGTCTATTCCTTGATTGGAATTTGCATTACGCTCTGCGTCCTCTGCTTTACTTTTGTATCTCTTCCACCTGCCTATTATCCAAACTTTATTTTCCGCCGGCCCCTGGATTTGCTGCCGGTCCTCGTTTGGGGGGTGGCTACGTTTGGATATCTGGCCAAGGGAACGTGGAAGACCGACGATTTCGATCATTGGCTGGTGCTGGCGCTCATTCTGGGTGTCGTGGGCCATCTGGTTTTCATGTTCTGCGCACGGATTTTCGATGCCCCTTATATGACGGCCCATGTGATCAAGATCGGGCAATACGGATTCGTACTGATTGGACTTTTCATCAGCATGTTTTCCATCTTCCGCAGCGAAGCCCAGCATGCAACACGTTTATCGGGCGTGAACCGATCACTGGCCAAAGAGATTGCCGAACGCCATGTGATCGAAGAAGAGTTGCGGCGGGCGCAAGATAGTTTAGAGATACGAGTCAAAACTCGAACCGCCGACCTGGCTAAAGCGAATGAGGCGTTGCAACTGGAGATTGCCGACCGCACCAGGGCAGAGCGTGAAGCGGAAGCAGCCAGCCGGGCCAAGAGCGAGTTCCTGGCCAACATGAGCCACGAGATACGCACCCCGATGAACGGCGTTATCGGCATGACGGAGCTGGCGCTGGACACCAAGCTGTCGCGGGAACAGCGCGAGTATCTGACTACAGTGAAGTCTTCGGCGGACTCCCTGCTTTCCATCATCAACGACATTCTCGATTTCTCCAAGATAGAAGCAGGCAAGCTGGATGTTGAGATCATCAACTTCCAATTGCGGGACACGCTCGACGAGACCATGCGAGGCATCAGCCTGCGGGCCCATCAAAAGGGATTGGAGCTTGCCTGCCATGTCCTGCCCGGTGTTCCAGACGCACTGCAAGGCGATCCCAACCGCTTGCGCCAGATCGTCATCAACCTGGTAGGCAACGCCATTAAGTTCACCTCAGATGGTGAAGTCGTGGTGCGGGTCAATGCGGAGGAGGAGAGCGCGGATGGGGTTGTCCTGCATTTTGCCGTGACCGATACAGGCATTGGGATTCCCGAAGAAAAACATCGCGCCATCTTCGACGCCTTTACCCAGGCCGACAACTCGATGACGCGCAAGTATGGCGGCACGGGCCTGGGACTGGCGATCTCTTCCCGGCTGGTCGCTATGATGAATGGCCGGATGTGGGTCGACAGCAAGCCAGGAGCCGGAAGCACTTTTCATTTCACAGCGCATTTTCGGTTACAGAATGTTCCTTTCAAATCGCCCCAGCCTGTCGATTCGGAAATGCTGCGCGCGGTCTCCGTGCTGATCGTCGATGACAATTCTACGAACCGGCGCATCCTCTTCGAGATGCTCGATGGCTGGCTCATGAAGCCGGCGATGGCTGAGGACGGAGCGCAGGCGTTAGCCATGCTGGAAGAAGCCATAACGATCGGCCGCCCTTTTTCGCTTGTATTATTGGATTCGTGGATGCCCAAAGTTGACGGCTTCACTGTAGCAGAGCAGATTCAACAGCAGACGAAGTTCGCTCCGCCCGATGTCATCATGCTCACTTCGGCGGATTTTGTGGGGGATGCCGCTCGTTGTCGCGAACTGGGCATCAAAGGCTATCTTCCCAAGCCGGTGAAGCGTTCCAATCTGCTCAACCTGATTAAGATGGTGATGGGCTCGCACGAGCGCTTTGTAGAATCCCCGGTCCTGATCCCCGATTCATCCCATGAAATTCCCGGACGTCTAAAGATTCTGGTGGCTGAAGATAATGCTGTAAACCAATTATTGGCTGTGCGCCTGCTTGAAAAAAGGGGACACACAGTCAGCGTAGCCGAAACCGGTAAGGCTGCGCTTGCGATGTTCTCTGAACAATCGTTCGATCTCGTGCTGATGGATGTTCAAATGCCCGAGATCAGTGGTTTGGAGGTCACAAGAGCAATCCGCCGGATGGAAGAAAAGACCGGCCGTCACGTCCCAATCATCGCCATGACGGCTCATGCGATGGTGGGCGACAAAGAATCCTGCCTGGGTGCCGGAATGGACGATTATGTAGCCAAGCCGCTACAGGCGAAGGAATTATTTGCAGCGATCGATACGCTTCTGCCCTTGCAGAAAGCGCTTTACTAGATTGGATAAATGGGTAATTTGGTAATTGGGTAATTGAAAAGCAAAGCCTTCGCGTCCCGTACTATGTTGTTCCTTATCCCTTCCGAAACTGAATTACCCAAACATAAATTACCCAATTACCAAATTACCCATTTACCCA
>DASZFK010000364.1:0-1864 GCA_035939855.1 Candidatus Angelobacter sp. | reverse complement strand
CGGTGGTGCTCGACGCTTGCGTAGTGCCAGGCGTCGGGTTGTGGCAGACTGCGCAGCCGACCGCGATAAAGTCCGCGCGTCCGTTGGCGATGGAGGTGGCGCTCACCGCCACTCCATTCAGTACCACTCCACCGGTGGGCGGAGGGGCCACTAGCCGCATGAAGTTGGCAAAGGCCGAGACGTCATCCAGCACCGCGGCGTTGGGTGACGAGTTGGGATTGGAGTTGTCTTCCGGGTATCCGCCTCCGCTCAGGTTCAAGCAGTTGGCCGGAAGTCCGCGGCCACCGGTGCCACCATTTCCGTCTTCTCCGGGCAGCGGGCGGTCCTGGGTAAACAGCAGGTTGCTGATGCCCATCTCTACGTTGTAAGCCTCACCAGCGAAGATGTGCCCCGACTTGTTCTGCGCCTTCCAGCCAAAGCGGGTGATGGTGCCGTCGTTGCCGTTGTGGTTGAAGGTTCCGCCCACGCCGATGTTGTTGTTCAGGTTATTGGCTTGATTGTTGAGCAGGGTGGAATCGTCCAAGTTCTCGACTAAGCCCATGCCAAAGACCGGCGTAGGAATGCGGAAGATGAGGTTATTCGCGGCCGCCGCAGCATTGAAGCTGGGCTGCTGCAAGACGCAGCTACCGGCATCTGGGCGGCCAGTCACTGTGAACAGGGTTTCCACGCCGCCATTGGGGTTATTGGTGTTGGCGGTGCCGTCGGCGTTAAAGAAGAAGGGGAAGCGGGCTTCCCGGGTGGGGCCGTTGGCGGTGATGAAGAACGGGGTGGTGTCTTTAGGCGCGGTGCCGTTGCTGGTGAACTTGAATTGGGGATTGACAGCAGCACCGGTGCCGCCGACTGCAGGTTGTGCGTGACAGGAGACGCAACTCACCGAGTTAAATCGCGGTCCCAGTCCGTTATTTCCAGTCGGGCTATTGGAGACCGACTCTACATCCTGGAAGCGTTTTTGACCGTCACTGAAAAAGGCGGCGAGCCCGGCATCGGAAGCTACCGAAGCGAGTGCCGCACCTGTGCCGCGATTGCCGCCCTGAACACCAGGATCGGTTTGAGCAAATGCCATTCCACAAAGGAACAGCGCTGATAGCAATATAACTGACGCGAGTTTAGCTGTCTTCATTTTGAGAGATTCTCCTTGGTTGTTCCGTACCGGCGCACCGGTGGCCGGGAACCACTGGTTGCGCCGCTGTTTCAAGCCGTTCCTATCCCGCCGCACCAACACACTCATGCGTGAGCGCCGGGGGTTCGTTGATTTTTGGAAGCCACCCGCACCCAGATTTCAGCGGCCAATCTGAAGAGATGACGGGCTTCGGCAGAACTACCTGCGTAATCTCAGGTTTCTTGGGGGTACTGGGGGTAACTGTCTCCTCAGTATTCTCGATGGTAGCTAAATTGTTTATCGCAGTATCCAAAGTGTTTACAACCACAGTATTCAAAACGCGCGAAATTATGCTCAGCCCTGGATTGAATGTCAAGATAAAAGAACACTTAGAATTGATATTCAATTCCTATTTGAGCGATAGGCATAATGAATGTTGATCCTGGTGACAAACTATGCTTAATAAACAGTTGTTAATATTTGGTGACAGATCAAAAAAGGCCGCAGACGGTTGAACTGTCCGCGGCCAAAAGGGCAATGCAAGTAAAAAAACTACAGCGAGCGCAGGAAGTTCAGGACGTCCTGCTGCTGGCTGGCCGAGAGATTGTTGTCGAAGATCAATTCTACGTTGGTAGCTTCGCCGCCGCTGCTCTCATGGGCCTCGATGGCGCAGAGCAAGTCGGTGCAACGGCCATCGTGCAGCAGGAAGATCCGCTGTCCCAGGCCCCACAAGGGAGCCGTGCGGAACTGGTCGCCGCCCGCGCC
>DASZFK010000363.1:0-10820 GCA_035939855.1 Candidatus Angelobacter sp. | reverse complement strand
CACCGGCCCCGGATACCAGTACCACGAAGAACCATAGAGGAACCAGCGGCCATAGTGATAAGGCGCCCATCCCCAAGGCTCGTAGGAAACCCATGTCCAGCCATAATAAGGCTCCCACACCCAGTGCCCAAGCTGATATGGCGCCCAGTTAATCGTCTGATATGGCTGCCATACCTGCCCGTAACCAGGCACGTAGACCCAGCGACCATAGCTATCCAGGTCTTGAACGCCTGTGTAATAACTGTTGGTCCTGCGCCAGCCCTCTGCGTCATGGATGATCCGATCACGATCTTTGTTCCAACTGTCCCAATCGTCTTTGCCGGGAGCATTGTCTACGCGGTATTCAGGGCTGTCTGTGCCTCGAATCGTGATCTGCTGACCTGACTTTACTGTCGTGCTTCCCTGAGGCGTTGTGATTTGAGCCTCGCCATCGCGCACAATGACATCGGTTTCAGAGTCGGAATTCACCTGAATGCGATACCTTCCCTGTTTTAAAGGCCGCACCGCGACGTTCGGCGTATCGATCTCTACGTCAGCTTCGCCACCCTTGAACATGCTGTAATTGGCATATCCCTGGGCCACCTGGATCTGAATACGCAAGCGAGTGAGATCGGCGATCTTGACCTGAGAAGCGGCTGCAAGGCGCACAATGTTGGCGTAGTCAAGTTGAATCTCGGCGCGTGATTTTTGTCCCGTCGCGATCTGGTCGCCGCGAACCAACGGAGTATTGAGGCCAGCCGCCGCCCAGTCGCCGGAGTCGCCACGCTGCATGGAGACATCTCCATGGATCAGGCTGATATGTCCAACCCCCGTCGAAGGTTGTTCCGCAGGTCCCTGGGCCTGGGAGGTTACTGCAAAGCTTGTCACCGCAAATAAGAGAACGAACGTTTTGATAATCTTCATATTCATAGTCAGCCTCACCTTAGAACTGACTCTCATTACTTACTCTACTCAAGCTAACGCAAGTATCATGCCAAACACACCAGCCGCGTTATGGCAACAGTTTACCCGTGCCACAAAGCGTTTAGAATCAACTGGCCTTAAGCCTCCGCCGCTATTCAAGTGGATGGATATGCACCCTGGGTGGGCATGTAAGCACCTAATTCCTCCGCGGATTTGGCAACAGGGCAGGGGAAAGTGGTGGATTTCAACCACAGCAGTTGGTGAATTTGGGCCGAAGTTTGAGCGACGTGGAACCTTCTTTGCTTAGAAACGTGGGGCGAGAACCAATCGAGTTAGAAACCAAACACTACAAACCGGCAAAATCGCATGGAGGTAGGTGACTACAGTTCCCAGGGATTGATTAGCTGGACACCCAACCCCGCAAAATCCTTCTCATTGCGTGTGACCAAGCTAAGGTTGTGTTCAAGAGCAGTCGCGGCAATCAAACCGTCAGCCGTATTAAGAGGCTCGTGTCGAGAAGGTAGCCTCTCATAGATCAATGGCTCTGCCCGTCGAGTGGTTCCGCTCAAACTCCACTTCGAGTCCCTTGAGAGGTTCAAACAGTTCCACAACGCTCATCCCACTGGGATGTCGCTTTCCTCGCACCAACTGGCTGCTGCGTTCTTCAAGCAGCCGACTCACGTAAGCCTCTAACGAAAGCCCGCGGGCTTCCGCCTGAGCCATCAGTCCTGCTTCCACCTTGGCATTCAGTTCTACCTTCAATGTCATTGCTTCGACTCTATTCTGTTGCTACCTCTACAATAAGGAAACTCGGCAAAGACAGTCAATGACAACCAACAGGGAGCTGGGAGGGCAAGCGATTCGGAGAGTTGCAGACACGCAAATTTCAAATTTCTTCGTCCGCAACTCCGATCTTCGACAACCGATACCGCAACGCGTTGCGGGAAAGTCCCAGCAGGCGAGCAGCCTGGCTCTTATTGCCCTGGGCGCGGCGGAGAGCTTCACGGATCATCTCGTCTTCCCACTGCTCCAGGGTCATGCCTTCTGGAAGGAACGAATTTGTAGCCGTTGCTCCTGCAGCTTTTGAAAGCGAGTCGAGATGAATATCATCCGCGTCGATCACGTCGTCGGAGGAGAGAGCCACAGCGCGCTCAATGGTATTTTCAAGCTGGCGCACATTGCCGGGCCAATGGTAGTCCATCAACAACTTGAGCGCGGGCGGCGTAATCGTCTCAATTTCTTTGCCATTCTGCTGGCTGAAGCGCGCGAGAAAATGGTGCACCAGGTCGGGAATGTCTTCCTTGTGTTCACGCAACGGAGGAATATCAATCGGAACGACATTGAGCCGGTAATAGAGGTCTTCACGAAAAGTTCCCTGCTCCAGGGCTGCACGCAGATCTTTGTTGGTCGCCGCCACCAGGCGAACATCAACTTTAAGTGTCTTGGTTCCACCTAAACGCTCGAACTCGCGCTCCTGCAGCACGCGCAACAGCTTTACCTGGATGGCTGCCGGAACATCGCCGATTTCATCCAGGAAGAGCGAGCCTTTGTCAGCCAACTCAAATTTTCCCGGCTTGCTGTTATTGGCGCCGGTGAATGCGCCTTTCTCGTAACCGAAAAGCTCGCTCTCAAAGAGATTGTCGGGAATCGCTGTGCTGTTGATCTTGATGAACGGCCCGGAGGAACGGCGAGAATTCTGGTGAATCGCGCGAGCGATCAGGTCCTTGCCTACTCCGCTCTCCCCTCCCAGCAGCACCGTCGAATGGGTCGGCGCCACGCGCGCCACCATCGCCAAGACCTCCTGCATCTTGCGGCTGCGGGCGACAATGTTTGTGTAGTGGTAGCGCTTACCTAAAGCCTCGCGCAAACTGCGGTTCTCATCACGCACTTTCTGGACATCTAGCTCTTTTCGAACCACGAGCTTCATCTCGGCCATGGTGAACGGCTTGAGCACATAGTCGCTGGCGCCCGCCTTCATGGCATCTACCGCGGTTTCGACCGAGCCGTAGGCTGTCATCACCACGATCGGCATACTGGAATCGAGCCGCTTGGCTTCCTGAAGGAATTCCAGGCCGTTCATGCCCGGCAATTTCAGGTCGGTCAATACCAGGTCAATGGCCTCTCTTCGCAGGCATTTCAGGCCCGTCTCAGCTTCGGCGGCCGTATGCACAACGTGCCCTTCTTCTCCCAGGCTGATCTCCAGCAACCGGCGCATTTTCGGTTCGTCTTCGACAATCAAGATGGATGACATGGCAGGAATCAATGCAACTTTGCTTCCATTTCGGCGGATGTTGTTTCACTGACAGCTTCAGGGAGTGACACCTCAAAACAGGCGCCTTCCCCCGGCTCGCTGGTCACTTTGACTGTGCCCCCGTGCAGGTCGACAATCTTGGTGACAATGGCTAATCCCAACCCTACCCCCGACTGCTTGGTAGTCACAAATGGGTTGAAGATATGCTCCCGCGATTCTGCCGGGATACCGGGACCACTGTCTTCGATCTCTACCGCTACTTCTCTACGGTCTCCTTTTTCGACAGAATGAATTCGGACCTTCAGATCGCCACCAGCTTCCCCCATGGCTTCACAAGCGTTGAGCAGGAGGTTGGTAAAGACCACATCGCAGAATTCCTCATCGGCCATCACGTTGGGAAGCGCCGCACCGTAGTCTCGATGAACTTCTACCTTGCTTGCCGTCTTTTGCTCCTGCACGTATTTCAAAGATTTTTCTACGATGGGGGGAAGCTGCTGCGATCTTAGCTGCATTTGCGACGGACGGGCAAAATCCAAAAAACGGCTGACCAGGGCGCTCAACCGGTTGACTTCGGTATAGATATAGTCGGCCAGTTCTCTGGACAAAGAATCGGAGTCGCCTAGCTTTTGATGAAGGATCTCGGCGGAGCCCTTGATTACCCCCAAAGGGTTGCGGATTTCATGGGCAAGCCCAGCGGAAAGCTGCCCGAGCGCGGCCAGTCGCTCGGCGCGTCGAGCTTCGTCCTGGGCTTTTTTCAAGCTGCGATTGGCCTCGCTCAAGTTTTCCGCCGAGATTCGGTAGCGTTGGGTCTGCAACCTGGATTCCATTACGAAGCGGTTGACGATCATGCCCACCAAAAAGAAAAAAACGATTCGCAATGAGAGTTCAGCGATCCCCTCGGGCGTCAAGCGATACTGCTTCAGCGCCGGATAGAGATAGGAACAGTAGACTGCCGAAGTCAAGAATGTCCAGAGAAGCGTCCCCAGCGGGCCGAAATACATGGCGGCCGTCACGATGGGAAGGTAATAAATGGGATAGTAGCTGCTGCGGATCGGCACATCGTTGGTATGCAGGATGAGAATCGCCGCCAGGGCGAGTTTGATCACTACAGCCAGGGTCTCGCCATATCGCGGAACTGCGCGGACAAAACCGCTTTCCAGAAGCTGAAAAACTCCGATCAGCACAAGAATAAGCTGTTTGTGCCATTCCCGCACAGGAGGCAGCAGAGCCAGCATGAGAAGAAAGAGCAGCCACAGCAAATCCAGCCAGCCCGGATTGGCGCGTTCTTCGTTGGCCATAGAGACCGATAAATCTGACTCTACCATGAAACGAAGCGGTCGACATTTTTGCAAAATTTGGCCAATCATGTTGCCAGTTCCAAAGCATGAGCGATAGAGGCTCTTTCTATCACTGATGATATGGATCATTTGTGAGCGATAGGAGGCCAGGGGTCACCTCGCAAAATATCCAGTCTTAGTTCGAATCACCAAGTCTTCCTTCCGGGGCCGGATGACAATCTTACGGAAGGTGTCGTCCTTGATTGGCCTGGAGGGATAGTACGCCACCTCGTACGAGGTCCGAAGCTCGTCGGCGATTTCGCGAAAATAAACATGGGGATTGATGGCTTTGGCATCAAAGTGCCTTCCGCCGGTTTCTTTGGCGATGCGGTCCATTACCCTGATTCCGTATTGGTTTCGCGCGGTCAACTTGCCGTGATTTGTCTCCGTGTAACGGATTGCAAAGATCGGAACGTTGGCGGCCTGTGCGGCTTCAATCGTAGTCATCATGTCGTGAGAACTGGAGTTGTCTTCGCCGTCGCTGAACATCAACAGAGCCCGCCTGCCATTCTCCTTGGCCAGCTTCTCAACGACTGAATAGTAAATGGAGTCGTAGAAGGCAGTGCCCAATTCCCGCTCCTCGAGAGGGCCGATTTCGGGAAAGTCGCGGTCGCCATGATCGAACCTTCTTAAGCGCTCCAATATCTCCGGGCCGGACTGGGAAAAATCACTGGCCAGGCGCAAATGATTCCCAAAACAGATGAGAAATGCCCGATCTCTTGGGCCAAGAACATCCTTCAGGAAGATTTCCAAGTCATGGCTGTGCTGCTTGTAGAAGTGCTGCTGGCTATCGCTGAAATCGACGATCAAACCGAGAGTCAAGGGAAGATCAACGCTGCGGGAGAAGAATGAGATTTTTTGAGGAATCGCATCTTCAAATACCTCTACGTCATCCTTGGTGAGATTGTCGACCAAGGTTCCAGCCGAGTTGCGTGCGGAAAAAGTCAAATTGACAAGGTTCGTGTTGGCCCGAAAGAGCTGCACCTCCTGGCCAAAAGCGACGCCGGCTAACATCAAGAACAAACACGTGAGTACGCGCATTTTGCTCCCCAAAAAGGCCTGCGTAGAGAATACGCAAAGGCACCCGAAAGGAATGCAAGAAGATTTGTAATTTTTTGATTTCGAATATTTTGAATTGTAACTGACCCACAACTCCTCCAAATCAGGTGTTTGACTTCTTTCAGTATTTCGATTATTCTAGAAATATTGGAGCATTGAATTATGGCCGCCAAGCCCAATACCAAAGATATTGTCCGTTATGCGGATATGCTTGCTGCTATGGGTACGGAGACGCGACTGCGCATCATGCGACTGCTTCTTACGGCTCATCCTCAAGGTTTGGTGGTCGGCGAGATTGGCGAAGAACTCGAAATTCCTGGCTCCACACTCTCGCACCACTTGGATAAACTCAAAAATGAAGACCTCATTTGCATTCAGCGCGAGGGCACTTTCCTGCGCTGTACCGCCAACACTGGGGCGCTGGAAGAACTGCTCGGATTTCTGTATGCCGAATGCTGCACCCGTAACAAAGCGATAGAGCCGCAGCGCGTGGTTTGCTGTGGCTAAACGAAACAATCCGCTCGACCTGATCGCCGGAGGGAATCTATGAACAGCGAAAGCATCAAGGACGTAGTTCGAGAAAAATATGGCGAAGCCGCACGCCGGGTGGTTGCCGGAACAGGAAACTCCTGCTGCGGATCGTCGCCGTGTGGAACGGCCGTGGATCCCATCACCAAAGATCTTTATGACAGTTCTCAGGTCATCGGGTTGCCGGAAGCTGCGGTCAAAGCATCACTGGGCTGCGGAAATCCTACAGCCCTCGCCCAGTTGCATCCGGGAGAAACCGTGCTCGATCTTGGCTCGGGCGGAGGAATCGATGTATTGCTTTCCGCGCGACGGGTTGGTCCAACCGGCAAAGCTTATGGCCTTGATATGACCGATGACATGCTGGCCCTGGCGCGTGAAAACCAACGCAAAGCGGGCGTCGAGAATGTTGAATTCCTCAAGGGCGAGATGGAAAACATTCCTCTGCCTGACAACTCGGTGGATGTGATCATCTCCAATTGTGTCATTAATCTTTCAGCCGATAAAGACCGCGTGCTGCGCGAAGCCTTCCGGGTGCTCAAGCCTGGCGGACGCTTTGCGGTTTCCGATGTGGTCGTGCGCGGCCCTGTGCCCGACGATGTCCGTAAGAGCATGCTTCTGTGGGTGGGCTGTATCGCCGGCGCACTGCAGGAGACCGAATATAAGGACAAACTTGCCGGCGCCGGCTTCTCCGCCGTTGAGATCGAGCCGACCCGTGTCTATGAAATCGGCGATGCGCGGACCTTCCTGGACGCGCGAGGCATCGATGTGGATGCCATCGCTCCCCAGGTGGAAGGCAAGTTCATGAGCGCCTTCGTGCGCGCCACTAAACCTTCCTAAAATTATGGCAATTTTGGCCGTTGTGGCAACGCTTGCACTGAGGCGTGCCGAAGTGGCAATGTTTAGACGCTCATTCGGCGATCGAGCCAGCTTGTCAGATGTTGGTAGGCGCCTTCCGGCAGAAAGTGAAACTTCACTCCTACCAGGCCTTCGGTGTTGGCCCACGTGACCTCGCCACGGCCTTCAATCTTGCCGCCGAATGGCAACTCAAAGGCGAATCCGACTGTAGCTCCCAGTTGCTGCAGTTCAAGACACCAGATGGCCATGCCGCCTTCGCTCAGGTTTGACATGGTGGCCCGCGAGTCTTTGCCGTCAATCTTCATGTTGACCGGCGTGACCAGGGGATAACGGAAGTAGCGGCGTTTTTCAGCAGCCATCAGCGGTGCTGCCGAATGAAATAGCTGGCTGATCTTCTCCGCGGTGAAGGGATGATGGACCACAAAATTCGCGCCCAGGCTCAGGGCCAAAGTGACCTCATTGGAAGAGGTCACACAAGCGAATATCGCAGAAGACTTGTTGGATTTTCCGCCGCGGACCGCCCCAATCAGCTCCAACCCACCTTTGACTCGCAGGTCAATAATGATGCCATCGAGTTTTCGCCGAGAGATGTACTCCATGGCGGCTGCCGGGCTGGGAGCACAACTCAACTTGCCGCCTGAATCTGTGACTGCCTTGGTAATGGCGCGTAGCGCTGGATAATCATCACACACCACCACAAAATCGAGGCCATACCCCTCTCCGCGAGAGACACCCATGCCAGCCGTATCCGTTTCAGAAAGCATTGAGTCAAAGTGTAGCGCAGTATCGTGGAAGAGCAATTCTTTTAGACTAAGGACATGTGAAAAAGATGACAATTAGACATTTCTAATTTTCATTTCCTCTCGTTTCTGAGGACATATGTAAATCTCTTGACAAATGGTTCTCATAAAGAGAACCTATATTTCGAATGCGGATTATAAAGCGTGGGGCTCTGGAGAAGTTCTGGAACCAATACCCGGATGCTAAGTCCAGTCTTGAATCCTGGTATACCGTAGTCCGCCAAGCAATCTGGAGAACACCTGCAGAGATGAAGCGGGTGTATCACAATGCTGATATTTATGGCCGTCGTACGATTTTCAATATTGCCGGAAACAAATATCGACTGATCTGTCGCGTAAACTATGCTGGTCAACGGGTCTATGTGCTTTACGTGCTGACTCACGCCGAATATGACAAGGGAGGTTGGAAAATATGACCGCTACTGCTCTTCACATCAACGAAAAAGCCTATGGCCAATTGCTGCGCAGAACTTTACCTCACATCATCCGCAACAATGAAGAGTATGAGCGGCTCACGGCCGAGTTGATGGAGTTGGACGAGCGCGACAATCCTTCGCCCGAAGAGAAAGAACTGGCCGAACTACTCACCGTGCTGATAGAGCAGTTTGAAGAGCGCCGTTATCCTATCCGCAAAGCTGCTCCCGTGGAAGTACTGCACCATTTGATGGAGGCTCGCGGATTAACACAGAAAGACCTGTGGGGAATTCTTGGCTCCAAGGGAATTACATCTGAGGTCGTACGTGGCAAACGCTCCATCAGCAAGACCCAGGCCAAAAAGCTTGCTTCTTTTTTTAAGGTGAGTGTAGACATGTTTATCTGATCATTCCCAAGCATCTCCCCATTCGGCCTTGCGCGCCTTGCGATAGTTTTCTTTTTGCGACTTGGTAATCGTGCGTTCTTCGAGTCCTCGCGGCGTGCATAACAGGAGTTGTACATGTCCGCTGTGCTTGCGTGGATGGCGCACGATACGCTCTTTTGCCGGAGCGAGGGGTTCCCGGGCAGCGACCACATAGGAGAACTTTTCATCTTCGTAGCCGAGCGCTCCTCCTTTCAACTGCCGGTGCTCTGAGCTGCGCTCCAGGCGTTGGGAAAAGTGGCACCAGTCTCCCGCTGTTGCCATCGGACACTCCAGAGAGTGAGGGCACGGAGCGAGTAAATATGCCCCAGAGGCGATCAAAGCGGACCGCGCTGTGTCGATCACACGAAATCCTCTTCGAGTGCCGGGTTCAATCACCGCCAGAAATTTCTGTGTGGAGGCCCACGCTCGTTGTACGATTTTCTCCGCGTCGGGCTGCGAAAGTTCGCCCAACGTATAAGAAACAACTACCAAATCATGACGATCGATTGGTAGTTCAGTTCTCAGGTCATGCCTGATCCAACGGGCATTTCTCACCTGCTCATAAGGGCTTTCTGAGCTTATGCGTTTGCCCTGCTCAAGCCAGGCCAAGTCCCCTTCGATCAAAGTAGCGTAGCGGAGTGAATCAAAAACATGGGCTGCGGCATGGAGCGTCGTGCCCGGACCAGTGCCAAGATCGAGAAGGCTGCTGATATGCGCCTCGGGCGCAAGTCGTTGGATTTCGGCAAACACCCGCATGTTGACGGCGTAAGTTGCGGGCAGACGTGCCAGTAAGTAAGCAGCACGGTGGGCCTCGCTCCGCAAAGGACGGGAAGCGAAATCGGCAGTTTGGTATTGTTGCGTCAGTTGCGCCGATGCCTGGGCCAACTCGCGACGGTCAACTTGTTTAACTTCGCGCTGTATGGCATCGTATAACTCCTCGGGCAATCGCATTTCAATTAGTTCTGCAGAAGTCTCAATAAAATATTAGTATCGATCAGGATCGCCATTTACATGCCGCGGGTTCCGTAGATGGAATCCCTGTCGATCGCGTCATCCGAAAGAAGAGGAGTAGCTGTGGAATGACTATGCACCCAGTTATGAAACTCGCGTGACCATTGCTCGGCAGTAATCGCGACAGGCGATACCAGGCGGGCCTCCAATCTCTGCCGCAAAGTCTCTATCCCAATATCTACAACTTCATTCGCGGCATGTATGATCCCGGCTTGGATCGCCTGTCCAATTAGCTCTTCCTGCTCTGGGCCGAATTGAAAACTCATAGCGCCTCAAGATTGTTATCGCACTTGCAGCACAAGGCTATTTTCGCGGAAGCGCCACTCCCAAAAATTACAAATTATAAATTTTCAAATTACCAAGTCTTATTTCAGGATCTTGTCCACCAGCCCCGAATAATCTGTCTTCTCGATGCCATAGACTCGCTTGTTGAACTCGTCGACCTTTTGCGAATAGTTCATGGAGCAGAATTTTGGCCCGCACATCGAGCAGAACTTAGCTTCTTTGTAATAGTCATCGGCCAGGGTTTCATCATGCATGGAGCGCGCCGTCTGGGGATCGAGCGAGAGTTCGAATTGCTTCTCCCAGTCGAAGGTGTAGCGGGCGTAGCTCAGGGCGTCATCGCGGTCGCGCGCGCCGGGGCGATGGCGGGCCACGTCCGCGGCATGGGCTGCGATCTTGTAGGCGATGATGCCGTCTTTCACATCTTTCTCGTTGGGCAGACCAAGGTGCTCTTTGGGTGTGACGTAGCACAACATCGATGCGCCGTGCCAGCCGATCATGGCAGCGCCGATGGCTGAGGTGATGTGGTCATATCCTGGGGCGATGTCGGTAACTAGTGGTCCCAGCGTGTAGAAAGGCGCTCCATAGCACCATTCAACTTCTTTATCGACCTGCTCCTTGATCTTGTCGAGCGGGACATGTCCGGGCCCTTCGATCATCACCTGAACATCGAACTCCCAGGCTTTCTTGGTGAGCTCGCCTAAGGTTCTCAGCTCGGCAAACTGGGCTTCGTCGCTGGCGTCGGCGATGCATCCGGGGCGGAGGCCGTCGCCGAGTGAGTACGAAACGTCGTACTTCTTCATGATCTTGGTGATGTCATCGAAGCGTTCATAAAGGAAGTTCTGTTTGTGGTGGTGGGCCATCCACTGCGCCATGATGGCGCCGCCACGGCTCACAATGCCAGTGATGCGCTTGGAAACCAGCGGCAGGTATTGCACCAGCACTCCGGCATGGAT
>DASZFK010000362.1:0-3828 GCA_035939855.1 Candidatus Angelobacter sp. | reverse complement strand
ACGGCTGGCCCAGATTGCTGCTTCCTGATTGGCGGCGCTTTTCCAATTGATATGATCGGGATCAAACACAACAATGGAGTAGAGCCGCGCCACAAGATTTTCCAGGGTCTCGCCGATGTTCCATGGTCCAAGACAGGCTACATTGTTTTGCGGCCACACATGAGGATGAAAAACAGGACTTAAGAAGGTCACCAAAGGCGGCATGGCTGGATATTCAGCTCCTAACTCGATTTTCAGGTGCTGCTTTTTGCAGAAACTTACCTCGTTGCCTTTGACGGCCGCAATGCTGCGCCCCCTGCATACGATGAGATAGGTTTCCGGCGGACTTCCGCGCATGGTTTCAATCGTCAGCTTGGTGTTGTGGGTCGAGGCCAGGTTGCTCAACCGGGAGAAATCGGACTGAAGACGGCGCTCGCGGACTGTGTTCATTGCGTACCGCCCTCCACCAGCGGAAATATCTGCAGTTCCACGCCAGTGGCCACGCCCGAGGTGGAAAGCGAATCGTCTTCGTCCAGGCGCGCATTTCTCTGCACATGGCGGATCGCAAAAATCTCGGATGAATCGAGCTGCCATCGTTTGCGGCATTGATCGAGGAGGGCCCCCACGGTCAAAGAGTCCGGTAGGGTGACCTCGGCGCGACGGCTTCGATCGTAGGTTGTAATGGTGATCGTGATTACGCTCATCGACTGCTCCTGTTACGCCGTGTACCGGCAAGTTCTAAATGGCGTGGTCCTGATTCGGTCTTGACGCGCAAAATGCTGCGGGGTGGAACGCCTAACCTACCTAGAAAAACATTGGCCAGGCGTTCCGACCGACCGATCTCGTGGGTCAATTGTGGCGACCTCTGCGCCTGACAATCGGGACATTGCAAGCGTGCGGCCGAACGAAGCGACAAACGCTCGGCTGCCGGTTGTTCGCCGCAATTGCAGCACAGCCAACCTTCCAAGACGTCAAAATCCAGTTGCACGGCGACGCCTCCGGGAATCTTGCTCAACAGTTCTGTAGAACTGAGTTCATCAGGAGATGCATCGATGAAGATCGAAGGCGAATAATGATCGTGCGCCAGGCAATCTGGCTTCATCGAATTAGTAAAGCTGGATAACGAATAGGGAGCAAGCGACGCCATCACCATTTCTCCAGGACTGAGGCGCGGTCTTCCGTGGATACATGCGAGCGCCTCGTTGACCTGTAAGGCAGCGGTAAGAGAGGCGATGACTGTTGTTGTAGGAATCGTTGTGGAAGAAAACTTGCGTGGCAGGGACATGCAGGAGCGACGTTCGTGAATCTGTTGCCACATGTGGCGTGTCATTCCGCATTCGAAACAGGCGCCCTGCCCCGGCAGGTGCATCGAAATCTCGCCTACGGAAGCATTGATGCCGGCATTGATCCAGGGGCGTTCTGCTTTTTGGCAGGCGCGGTTCAGGAGCCAGCGGGCGTGGACGCTGTCGAGACATCCTAAGACGATGTCATAGTCGCGGAGTTCGCCCAGCCCAAGATCGCACTCAAGGTCCCCATCGATGGCTTCGACGACTATCTCAGGGTTGAGCCGCTGCAATGCTCGCGCCGCTGTGGAGGCCTTGGGTAATCCCAAGTCTTCTTCTCGAAATAAGATACTGCGCGAGAGGTTTGAAGTTTCCACGCGGTCGAAGTCAATGATAAGGATCCGTCCGGTACCGAGCAGAGCCAGGTTTTTCAAAACTTCGTTCCCCAAAGCCCCTGCGCCGGCAACCAGGATTTTCGCGTTCGACACTTTTTCCTGGTCCCAGGAAGGAATCAGCCTCTGCCGCGAATAACGGTCTTCGCGGGCCTCGAAATTAATAGCTTCGGTGGAGGCCGTTGCTGATGCCATGACTATGGTCGTATTCCCTTCTTTTCCCGGGGTCGCTAAGTACCGCGTAAGCCTCGTTGAGCAAGCGGGCGATCTCTTCCGCGATGTGGCGGCGGGATTCGGCGTTTTTGTCAGGATGATGCTTTTCCATCAGCGCGCGGTAAGCCGCCTTAATGACTTCCGGGCAGGCAGCAGAAGAAACCTGCAAGACGTCGTAATAAAAAGGGACAGGCTCGATGTCAGTCCAGCGCAGAGATTGTGCTGTAACCCGGGAAGTGGTGGAATTCAAATCCTGCCACTTGATTCGTTCCATGAAGGTACTTGCGCGAAGATGCCACCGCGTTCGAGAGGCTTTAAGACCAGAGCAAAGTCAGTATCCTGCAAAAAGGACAAGAGTGCAAGTTTGTTTCGCAGTCGAGATCGTTGTCACTTATGATTCACCGAAGGTGACCATTTCCATTATCCCAATCCGGGTAGAACACCTCGTATCTGCAATTTAGCCCTAAACGCTCTCGGGGTCTCCTTCGGCTCGCCTCAGGACAGGCTCTCACTCCCGCGCCAATCTTATTCGTAGCTAAGAAGTTTCTTGCCGCGCTTCGTTCGGGATGACAGGAGAGTGGTTGTCGAGCGTAACTACCGCACCGCCATAACCTTCCTCTGTCGATTGACCAAATACGGACGCGCTCGCTCAACAGCCGCTTCTGCCGTCAGTCCATATTTCAGCCGCAATGCTTCGGGCTTCCCATGTTCAATGAACTGGTCCGGCCAGCCAATGCGGACCAATGGAACACGTAAATCGAGGCGATTCAATTCTTCCAGCAGAGCGCTTCCGAAGCCTCCGCTCAATACATGATCTTCAAACGAGATCAACAGTTCGGCGCGTTTGGCCCAGTATTGAACTGACTGTTTATCTATAGGTTTGGCAAAGCGAGCATTGATCACTGCGACCGAAAACCCATCAGCCTCCAGTTGGCGGGCTGTCTCCATCGCTACTGGCAGCATCGCGCCTAATGAAAAAATAGCGACCTGCTCTCCTGCCTGGATGAGCTCCGATTGGCCAATTGCAATCTGGCGAAACTTGGCTT
The DNA here is from genome assembly GCA_035939855.1 of Candidatus Angelobacter sp. Classification (GTDB taxonomy): domain Bacteria; phylum Acidobacteriota; class Terriglobia; order Terriglobales; family Acidobacteriaceae; genus Angelobacter. Next base: position 915 of record DASZFK010000362.1, on the reverse strand, counting down.
TCGGAACAGTACCCATGCCTGCGCCCCGAGGGTAGCGGACCGCAATTGGACCCTCGTAGAGCATCGCCGTGTACAGCATGTTGGCGAACTCTTCTTCATCTTTGGGGTCCATGTGGACGATGTTAGGTATGCCCCGCAGATAACTGATATCGAAAAGACCATGATGCGTCGGACCATCATCACCCGAAAGCCCGCCGCGATCCATGCAAAACACGACCGGCAGGTTTTGCAGGCATACGTCGTGCACGATTGGGTCGAAGGAGCGTTGCAAAAATGTCGAGTAAATAGCGCAGAAAGGTTTGTATCCCTTGGTAGCCATGCCGGCGGCGAAGAGCACAGCATGTTCCTCGGCAATGCCAACGTCGAAATAACGCTTGGGATGGTGGGGACGAAACAGATCGAGGCCGGTTCCATTGGGCATGGCCGCAGTGATGGCGATGACCTTGTCGTTCATATCGGCCAGCCTGACCATGGTCTCGCCAAAGATCTCGGAGTAGGTTTTTTGGGCAGCGGGTTTGGTCTCTCCCGTGGCCGGATCATACGGTCCAAGGCCGTGAAACTTCTTCTGCTTCGACAACGCGGGCTCGAACCCTTTGCCTTTCTGGGTGATGGCATGTAGCAGGACAGGCTTCTGCTGGTGCTTTAGAAACTTGAAGGTCGCGATCAGGTTTCGGAGATCATGACCGTCGAGCGGCCCATAGTAAGTAAGACCGAACTCTTCAAACAGCACGCTCGGCCAAAGCATTCCCTTGGCTGAGTGTTCAGCTTTGCTGATGGCCCTGCGCACTGTCTTTCCGCCGTATTTCTCCACAATCTGCGCAGCGCGCTGGCGAAAATGGGCATACATCTCGTTAGTAGCAATCTTGTTGAAGTAATTGGCAATCGCGCCCACATTCTTGTCGATTGACCATTCGT
>DASZFK010000361.1:0-1780 GCA_035939855.1 Candidatus Angelobacter sp. | reverse complement strand
GTGCGGTTAACAGATTGCTGCGGGCTTGCTGGAGTTGCTGATCAACTTCTGGCGTTTCAATTACAGCAAGTAATTGGCCCTGCTTAACGTGCGCCCCAATATCGAAATACCACTTCTTCAGATAACCGTTCGTACGGGAGTAAATCGGCGCGGTGATGAACGGTTGCACGTTTCCCGGAAGGATGATCTCTTGGGCGGGAGCAGTTTGTTTTGGCAATACAACCGACACGCTGGTAAGAGCCACTTGCGCGGTCTCCGCGTTAAGGTTCTTGCGCGCCTTGACTCGTGACCAAATTCCCGTCGCCAGGAGAGTGACAACCACAATCAGCGCGATCGCCAGGTAGATCCATCTCCTGTGGCGAGGGCTTCCTACCGCAGCACCATTCGACGGGCCTGAATGCCCGCCCATCTGTCTTTCATTTTCAATTTGAGATGACATATTGACTCCACACAAATTGGTGCCTATTGCTGACTTCTAGTTTGGGCCGGATGCCGGCGCGAACCCTGCAGGACGCTGAAAAATGCCGGGACAAAGAACAGCGTCGAAACCGTCGCGAAAAGTAGTCCACCTATGACTGCACGGCCGAGCGGAGCATTTTGCTCACCGCCGTCCCCTAGGCCGAGGGCCATCGGCACCATGCCGATGATCATCGCAAGTGCGGTCATCAGCACGGGGCGAAAACGAGTGAAGCCTGCCTCCAGCGCGGCGCTGACGGAATCTTTTCCTTCCATCATTTTTTCCGAAGCAAAACTCACGACCAAAATGCTGTTTGAGGTTGCCACGCCCATGCACATGATGGCTCCCATGAGTGCCGGCACGCTCAGAGTCGTGTGCGTTATGAACAAAAACCAGGCAATCCCGGCGAGCGCTGCGGGCAGCGCGGAAATCATGATGAAAGGGTCCAGCCAAGATTGAAAGTTGACGACGATCAGCAGGTATACAAGAACGATGGAGAATGCCAAGCCGCTCAGAAGGCCGACGTAGGAGGATTGCATCGTCCGGACCTGCCCACGAACTACGACTCGAGATCCGCGCGGTAATTGTTGGCGCGTGGCTTGAACGATCTTGTTGATGTCGCCGGCCACGGCACCCAGGTCGCGTCCCGTGGCAGCGCCATAGATGTCAATCACGGGCGCTACGTTGTAATGAGAAACCACCGCCATGCCTACTCCCCTTTGCGTGGAGACCAAACTGGCCATTATCGATGGGGGAGCCGCTGGGTCTGTACCGGTGATTGGAATGTTTTCTATAGATTGCAACGTGTCCGTGCGGTATTGCGGCGTCTGAGTCGCGATTTGATAGCTGACTCGATTCTTTGGGTCAACCCAGAATGTAGGTGAAGTCTGGAAGCTGCCGCTGAGTGATACCAGGAGATTCTGCGCAATATCGTGAGCCGTAAATCCAAGCTGTTCTGCTTTCGTACGTTCGACCCTGAGGCGCAAATAAGGCTGATCGAACGGCTGTTGGATCCGCAGATCAGCCGTTCCTGAGACATATTTCAATTGGCCCAGCAGCGCGTTTGCATAACGCTGGTTTCCCTCCAGGTCATTTCCCACGACCTGAACATCAATCGGAGCCGGCAAGCCGAAATTTAGAATCTGGCCGACCATATCTGCGGGCAAGAAAGCAAAGCTCACACCCGGAAACTGTTTGGGGAGTGTTAGACGGAGCTGGTGAATGTAATTGTCCGTCGGATGGTGGTTGGCGGACAGGTTCACAAGCATGTCGGCGTCCGATGTTCCAATCGGCGCCGAGTTGCTGTAGGAGAGATTGATGCCG
>DASZFK010000360.1:0-8587 GCA_035939855.1 Candidatus Angelobacter sp. | reverse complement strand
CCGAGGTAAACTCCGGCACATCCACCATGATCTCGTATGAAGGGAACTGGTTCGGCCAGGTATCGATCTCAGGAAACCGATGGTCCAAGCCCGCCTTGGCGTGGTGCTCGGTGTAACCTGTGCGGTTTGACATCGTTTTCTAATTGTAACAATCGTCCCAAGAAACCAGTCTTCAATGGTAAACAGGATACGGTAGAAATGCGGCTTGCGGCCATAAAGCAATTGGCGCATTTCAAAAGGAACGGAAGCGTTTTCCGGCGCAAGCGGACAACGCTTCGGCATCTCGGCAAGCGAATCGATGGCTTCTCTCAGTCGGAGAAACCAGCGCAATCCGGTTTCACCAGCATCCTGCGATAGGAGCCATTCGAGAATTGTGTCAGCGTCCCGTTCGGCTTGGGGGGTGACTTCAACGCGGAAGGCCATGCTTCAAGCGTAAATTTTCCAAAAACTCGGCGGCGGGCCGGGTGCGCCCTGCCTTCACGTCTTCATACGCTTCCTGCACAGCCTGTACGGTTTGGGCGTAGTCTTGCTGTTCCTCGTTAAAATAGGCTGCGAGAACATCATCAAGCGCTGCAGCGGGATCTTGGCCGTGCCGTCTGGCATACTCGTCCAATTGGGCCTTACGTTCCGGCTTGAGGGGCACCATCTCCATGCCCTCAAAGTAAAGATTTCGCGGCCTTCTGTCAACGGGCCTAGAAAAACATACGCCAGGAGAAGTACGAGGGGATCCTTCTGTGCTGAAGCTCAAATAACCTCTACTTCCCTAAACCATGCAATCTCTTCATTTCATCAACAAAGCCTTGGCGATTGGATACCCTCTGGGCAAAATAATTGGACGAAAATTTCGCACATCTTTGAACCCAGATCACCGAATCACCTTTCGGCAAATCAACTATAAATGGATGAAAGGCACGCCATCACTCTTGAGACGCTTAAGTTCAGAGTGGATTCAGAACCCCAGTTGTTTATACTAAAAAGTTCTCCACTATGGCACGTAATAACAATGGGAGTTTCTGGCGACGCAACCGTCTGGTCTTGGGCGCGATCGTTGCGATTGCTGTGCTGCTGATCTTCTCCAGCGGCATGATGCGCAAAGGCATTGTCCCAGTGCGCGCCGAAACTGTGATTCGCCAGCCCATTGCCAGCGTGATCAGCACCAATGGCAAAGTCGAGCCGGTGAAGAATTTTGAGGCCCATGCTCCCGCCCCTGCTACCGTGAAACGGGTGCTGGTGAAACCCGGAGAACAGGTAAAGACAGGCCAACTCTTATTGGAATTGGATGACGCCGAGGCCCGCTCCAGCGCGGCGCGTTCGTTGGCACAGCTTCGCGCCGCCGAGGCCGACCTTCATGCCGTGCAGAGCGGCGGGACCCAGGAGGAAGTGCTTACCACGCGCTCGGAGTTGGGAAAGGCGCAGGTAGAGCGGGATGCGGCGCAACGAAACCTGCAAACGGTCCAGCGGTTACAACAGAATGGAGCCGCGGCTCCGGCAGAGGTTGACGAGGCCCGGCAGCGGCTGGCGAAGGCTGAAAGCGAAATCCAGCTCCTGCAATCCAAGCTCTCCAAGCGGTTCTCCAATCCTGAGATCGAAAAAGTGGAGGCCAAAGTTTCTGAAGCCCGTGCCGCCTATGCTGCATCTCAAGATCTGTTGCGAAACTCTGAAATCCATGCTCCCTTTGCTGGAACTGTTTATCAGTTGCCGGTAAAACCCAGCTCCTATGTCAATGCTGGCGAGCTTCTCGTTCAGGTTGCCAATCTGGAGACGGTGCAGGTCAGGGCCTTCGTAGATGAACCGGAGATCGGACGCTTGGCCAAGAACCAGAAGGTGGAGATCACCTGGGATGCCATCGCTGGACGGGCGTGGGAAGGAACTCTCACACAAACCCCCACCGTTGTGACTAGTCTAGGCACCAGGACAGTCGGCGAAATTACATCCCAGATCGCCAATACCGATAAAACGCTGCTACCCAATGTAAACGTCAACGTCACGATTGTGACCGCCCGGCATGACAATGCGCTGACAGTTTCCCGGGAAGCAGTGCACGATCTCGACGGCAAGCGCATCGTCTATGAAATCGTGAACAATAAAATCAGGCCTGCTGAAGTAAAGACTGGAATCGCCGGCCTTACACGTGTCGAGGTCTTGAGCGGTGTTTCCGAAGGAACGAGAATTGCTCCTGGTTCCACCAATGCGCAGCCCTTGAAAAACGGCACAGAGGTAAAGGTGGTTGAACGTTGAGGATCTTGCAACTTCTTGGAACTGGCATCCTGCTGCTCAGCCTTACGCTCCTGCCCCAGGCCCGAACTAACGACTCGCCGGATAGCGTCGGGTTATCGAACGTTCAGTCTCTGCTCTATACCGCCAATCGAGACGCAGCATTGCACGACCTTGACGTTCGCATTCGTAACGACCAGCAAAACGCGCTTGCCTACAATGTGACCTGCCGCCTGTATTTTCAGCTTGAAATCTGGGATGACGCCATCCGCGCCTGTGAAAAAGCCGCCGGGCTTGAACCGCAAAACAGCGAGTATCACGAGTGGCTGGGCCGTTCCTATGGATTGAAGGCGGAAAATGTAGGCGCGCTCCGCGCATTTACCCTGGTGCGCAAAGTCAAAGCAGAATTCGAGCGCGCCCAGTCCCTTGGAAAAGACAATGTCATGGCCCATGCCGATTTGGCAGAGTTCTATATCGAAGCGCCTTCGTTTATGGGGGGCGACAAAGCCAAGGCCCGTAAGCTGGCCGAAACTGTGATGCGCCATGATGCCGCCGAAGCCCATTACATGCTGGCCCGGTTGGAAGAAAAGCTGGGAGCGAAGAACAAAGCCGAGAGCGAATTCAAAGCGGCCATCGAGAGCAGTGGAAATCTGGCGCACTACTGGGTAGACCTGGCCGGCTTCTATCGGCGCGCAGGACGCCTCAACGACATGGAGGCCACCCTCAACAACGCTCGCCAGGCCCGCATGGATAACGGCATCGCGCTCTTTGATGGCGCCACTCTCTTGCTGCAGGCTGGGCGCAATTTCCCCGCCGCCATCCAGATGTTTCAGCAATATCTTGCCTTGGACAAATTCGCTGAAGACGGCCCTGCCTTTCGAGCTCACTACCGATTGGGAATGTTATTTGAAAAGCAAGGAGCGCCCCGCGATGCCGCGCGTGAATACCGCGCTGCCCTGGCCTTAGCATCGCAATATCGCGCGGCCCAGGATGCGCTGGCCCGCGTTTCCCGATAGAATCACGATTTCCGCGCCATCATTCTCATCTACCAGGTGAATCATGCTATCTCGCACCCGTTTGCTCGCTCTTGCAGGCTGTCTTTTCATCGTTCTTTCAAGCAATATGCAGGCCCAGGAAAACCCGCTCCCATTTCGCACCGCCATCGAGCTGGCGTTAAAAAATAGCCCCACATCAGGCATTGCCCGCGCCGATCTGGAACGCGCGCGCGCCGGCTATCATCAGGTTCGCGACCTGTTCATGCCCCAGGTCACGTTGGGTTCCGGGCTGGCATTTTCTTACGGATTCCCCCTGAGCCTGGAAGGCTCTGCCCCTTCCATTTTTAATGTCAATGCGCAACAGTTCTTCTTCAACCAGGCCCAGCGGCAATTTGCGAAAGCGGCCAAAAACGAACGCGCCACAACCGAATCCCTGAACGCCGATCGCCGCAATGAGGTAATCGTGGAAACCGCAATCGATTACATGCAGCTCGATTTGCTTCAGTCTTCTTTAAACGTACAGCTCGAAGAGCAGGAGTTTGCCGCCAGGTTCGAAGACATTGTGAACCAGCGCGTGCAGTCCGGGCTCGACAGCCAGGTCGATCTCAATCGGGCCAAGCTGGCCTCAGCCAAGGTGCGCCTGCAACTGACGCAAACCAAGTCGGCCATGGACCAGCTACGGCTCCGTCTATCCCAACTGACTGGACTGCCGGCCGCCTCCATCCAGACTTCCACCGAAACGATTCCTCCATTGCCTCCCGTTTCTGCGGACGAAGATCTGATGGCCCAGGCCTTGAGCAAAAATCCTGCGGTAAAGACGGCGAGCTTAACCGCGCAGACCAAGATGCTTCGCGCCACTGGCGAGGAGAAGCAACTCTATCCCTCGCTGGATTTGGTAGCTCAATACTCCGTTCTCGCCCGCTATAACAACTACGATCAATTTTTCCGCAAATTCCAGCGCCATAACGTCACGCTCGGAGTGGCCATTCGCTTTCCGATTTTGAATTCCTCACAACGAGCGGTTGCCGATGCGGCCAAGGCCGAAGCTACCAAGGCCCAAAAAGAAGCCCAAATTGCCAAGGACCAGGTAAGTTCAGAAACCCTCAAGCTGCAGCGTTCCGTCCAAGAGTTATCAGCGGCCCGCGACGTCTCCCGGCTGGAGCATCAGGTGGCTGAAACCGATGTGACCGCCACTCACGAAAAAATCCAGTCCGGCGCAGCCACATTAAAAGATGAACAAAGCGCCCGGGTCACCGAACACGACCGCTACGTAGCCTATATCGATTCGGTTTTTCAGTTGGATAAAACCCAGGTGCAACTCTTGCGCCAGACCGGAGACCTGGAGAACTGGGCTTTGGGACCTAAGCACTAGAGAGGATTACCGTAGACCGCCTACATCGTCCACCGGTCCACAAGGTCCACTGTGTCCACATCGTCCACGAGAATTCCGTCCTCCAAAGAAGAAAGTGCCAGCACAGCTTGCCCAGAGCGGAAAGGGCAAGCCTGCGTGCCGTTTTAAAATCATCTTGAGTTCACCATCAAAACTCCGTATTGAAAGCAGCCCAGCATGGTTCGGCGCTGTTCTTGAGCGCCCAACCCAATGCTGGATTACGGAGAATACCAAGCCCGCGCAGCGGGCGATGATACAAGTAGCCCACCAGCGCAAGCTGTGGGTGCACAGTTTTAAGCAAGCCCCAAAGCCCGCGTAGCGGGCGACATACATTGATGTTCGACAGAGGTTTCGCCGAAGAACCGGTCCTGAGGCTTCGCCGAAGGAAAAACGCATTTGACAGCTCAGCCCAAGGTGAATGGAAAAAACTTTCCGCCTATCGATCAGAAACCCCAGAGCAGAGGGGTAGTGACCCGCTCTTTTATTGACCTCTGCATAATGAATGCAATGCCAGAATGGGTTCATAGCAGTACGAACGGCGCATGGTTTGTATCAGGGCACGACTTTAGAGCTTGCGGAAATTCAGCGGCTTTAGCCTTTGAAGGTATCAGGGCATAGCTTGTCCTGAGGTTTTGCCGAAGGAGCTTTAGCCGTGCCGTAAAGAGGTCAAAAAATCAATCGGGCTTTACCCCTGCACCTGCGTCCCTCGCGAAGATCTATCCATTGCATTATTCATGCAGTTCTCAGTAGCCATACTCAGCCAAGGACATGAGCTGTTCAGGAAACCAGAGCATGGTATTACCCGGGGTTCGTGTTCATTTTTGTATTAATCCCAAGGCTGCGCTGCGCTTCATTCTGGGCTGAGTTGTTGACGCGCCTCCGGTGCGTCTGTCCCTCTCGGCCTTTGCACTTATGGCGACGGCCAAATGATGAATAATCCAGACGCCGGGTTGATCCGCAAAAGAGAGATTTCCCAGGAGATGATCAAAATCCTGGCGGAAAGAATCTCTTTGTGGTCCCAATATGGGTTTGGATGGTTACCTAATCTGTCCGTGCGGTAAAAACCCGATGAGGATGGTGGCGCTCGTAACATACAATACAACCATTCCAGGTAAGCACAAGATTCAAAAGGACCCGATGGGCACCAAACCTACGAAAGCCAAGAACACTTCTGACCATCGCCAAGGCAAGCAAGGGTTGGACCGGGTGACGGATTACCGGTTCGACAAGGTCAAGAAGTCTTTGCGAGTCATTTGTCCGCCCGCCTCCATCGTTAAGGCGTTTGACGCCGTCGTCGACCCCCTTGTCGCTGCAGCACTGAACACTGCTAACCAATCGAGGACTTTGTCGGCCTTGCGTGACGCGCTTCTTCCAAAACTGATGTCAGGCTCCATTCGCCTCAGGGATGTCGAACAGATCGTGGGAAGGGCCACCTAGTTATGCCACCGCGCGGATTCGACCCACGAAAGCTGATGGAGATGGCCGTCGAGGTGATGCGCGGTTCAATTCACGAGCCACGCGACGACGGAAAGGCCAGTCCGCTGGTGGGGGCCGTCCTCAGGAAGGGAGACGGAACGATTGAGACCGGTTGTCGTTGTGAGTTGCGCTACGGAGATCATGCGGAATACACATTGCTGGAACGGAAGAACCGCGATCAGAAGCTTGACGACGCACTCTTGTTCACGACCTTAGAGCCTTGTGCGCCCGGATCGCGGCGTCATCCTAAACTCTCTTGCGCCGAGAGGATTGTGCTGGCCAGGATTAAGCAGGTTTGGGTCGGGATTGAAGATCCCGATCCGACAGTAGACCGCAAAGGGATCAAGTACCTGCAAAACAAAGGCGTGGCCATTCGTATGTTCGATCGCGACCTTCAAGAGGAGATTCAAAAAGCGAACAAGGATTTTATTCGTGAAGCGCTGGAACGAGCCGCAGCGGCTGAAGAGGAGAAAAAGCCTGAGGTGGTAAGCCTTTCAACTCTGGAGAACCCGTTCGCCGCTGCAGCGACAACAGACTTCTCGGATGAAGCGCTGCGGCAATTCCGCGAAATCGCGAAGATTAGGGACGAGGTCGGTTCCTCCGCTTTCAACCGGCGTCTGGTTCAGCAAGGGCTTCTTAAGCAGGAGAACGGGCAATTCACTCCGACGGGATTTGGACTGCTTCTGTTTGGGAAGGAGCCGCGAACCAGCTTGCCGCAGGCGGGACTCCTAGGAACAGTCCACTACCCCAATGGTAAAGAGGAGACTCGTGACTTCGATGGACCTTTGGTTTTGATTCCTGCGCAAGTGGAAGCGTGGCTCCGTGACAAACTGCCTGCCGTATTGGATCGGAGCCAGATGCAGCGACGCGAGGTTCCAGCCGTTCCTTTTGAGATGGTACGTGAGGCAGTCGTGAACGCTCTAGTCCACCGCGATTACGACATTCGGGAGGGCAAGTGTCAGTTGGGCGTTACGGCTGAAACGATTGTGGTAAAGAGCCCTGGCGGTCCGCTACCTCCGATCACGTTGGAGCAACTGCAGGCATTCAATGCGCCGATGCTGAGTCGAAACCCTGAGCTGCACTATGTGTTTGCGAAGATGGAAATGGCTGAGGAACGGGGACTCGGTCTCAGGTCACTGAAGAACCGCGCTCAGGATGTGAAACTTCCGTTGCCGAAGTATTCATGGGAAGACCCTTATCTTGTGCTGACGATCTATAGGAGCATTGAAGCGGCCTCCGGCACGCTGACACCGCGCATATTGGAATCGCTCACGGAGTCAGAACAGAAGGGCTGGCAGTGGTTATCTACGACAGGTCGAGCGAAATCTAGTCAATATGCCAAGGCCATGCGGATGGAAGACCGAACTGCACGCCGCCATTTGAATCATTTTGTGGAGCTAGGATTGGCGAAAAAATCTGGCTCAGGGCCGTCGACCCAATACGAGGTTATGTGAAGGGCTACGGAACGTGAAGGGGACTATCCGGACATGAAGCCGGATTCGGTGTCCTGATAATCCGCCAAGGAGCAGGAATTTCAGCTATCCGGACACCAAACCGGACATCGTGTCCGGATACGCTATAACCCTGGAAACACAGTGTTTACGAAGGAAAATGGGCCCGCTCACAGAGTCTAGCTGCCCTCTTCTGGTTGGAGGACGGGGCTACACCATATAGCCCAGGGTCCAGACATTTTGCCAGGTGAGCTCTTTGCCGAGCGCGAGTGCTATGGAGTTTTCTCATGAAGAAGGTAGATGGTCATCCACGAACGATCCAGCTGCTTTTGAGCCATGCAAAATATGGCCTGGACTACTATCAGCGCGAATACAAATGGGAGCGCCGACAGGTCGAGGAGCTTTTGCAAGATTTGGAGCAGAAGTTCTTCCTAAGCTATGACGAGAACCATGATCGTTCTGAGGTTCAAAGCTACGAGCGCTATTTCTTGGGTTCGATCATCGTCTCTGAACGAGACGGGCAGCGGTTCCTCATCGATGGCCAACAACGACTCACGACGCTGACCCTGCTTCTAATGTTCCTCAACAACCTTCAGCGTGATCGGACAGAACGTGTCGCAATCGACCACCTCATTTACTCAGAGAAATTCGGCAAGAAGTCGTTCAACATGGATGTCGAAGATCGAAGGGAGTGTCTTGAGGCGCTCTTTACAGAGAAGCCATTCAATACAAATGGCCAAATCGAAGCCGTTCAGAACCTCGTCGCCCGGTACGAAGATATCGGCGAACTGTTTCCCGAAAAGCTGAAAAACGCAGCGCTTCTGCACTTTATTGACTGGTTGACGGAATGTGTTGATCTGATTGAGATAACGACTTCATCAGATGATGATGCGTACACGATCTTCGAGACGATGAAATGATCGCGGTCCCCGTCTCAGTCCGACTGACATGCTCAAGGGCTACCTCTTGGCAAACATTTCGGACGCAGACTCGCGAAAGAAAGCGAACGATGTTTTCAAGAGCAAGGTGGACGACCTCCGCAAGATTGGCGAGGACGAAGA
>DASZFK010000359.1:0-8984 GCA_035939855.1 Candidatus Angelobacter sp. | reverse complement strand
TGCCGTAACGTCGATTGAAGATCGCCGCTTCTTCTTCCATAGCGGCGTGAATTATTGGCGGCTGATGAAGGCCGGATGGATCGACCTGCGCGAAGGGGGCAACCGTCAAGGCGGTTCTACCATAACCATGCAGGTGGCCCGAGGCTTCTTCCTCACCAGGGAAAAGAAGCTCAAACGCAAGTTGACTGAGATTCTGATCTCTATCGAATTAGAACAGCGTTTCTCGAAGAAGAAGATTTTCGAACTCTATGCCAACCAGGTGGATATGGGTCAGCGGGGATCGTTTACGATCACCGGCTTTGGCGAGGCTGCCCAGGCATACTTCGGCAAGGACTTGAAAGAACTCACTCTTCCCGAAGCAGCCCTGCTGGCCGGATTGATCCAGCGTCCCAGCATGTTGAATCCCTACAAACACGCTGATCGAGCATTGGAAAGGCGCAATCTGGTCCTCGAAGCCATGGTCGAAACCGGCGCCATCACTCGCGCCCAGGCTGATATTGCCAAGGCTACGCCTCTAAAGTTGGCCCCACAAAATGTGGAAGCCAGTGATGCCCCATATTTTGTGGACCTGATTCGTGAGCAATTGCTCAGCAAGTACAGCGAAGATGAACTGAATGGCGATGGTTATCGCATCTACACTACTCTCGACCCCAATTTGCAGAAGGCCGCTGCTGACGCAGTCGATGTCGGTATTCGAGAAGTAGATGCGCAGGTCAAAAAGCTTCGCACTCGCAAGGTCAAGATCGGCAAAGGAAAATACGAAACCAAGATACGGCCGGGACCGAAGGCCCAGGTGGCACTGGTAGCCCTTGATCCACACACCGGCGAAATACTGGCCCTGGTAGGGGGACGGGACTATGGTTCCAGCCAGTTGAACCACGCCGTTGCTAAACGTCCCACAGGCTCTATCTTCAAACCCTTTGTCTATGCAGCTGCGATCAACAACGCCATCACCGGCGAGCAACCTGTTTTTACTCCGGCCACCATGGTCGACGATTCTCCGACCGTCTTTGCCAATGGCGACGATGTCTACACACCCCGCAACTATAAAGAAGAGTTCTGGGGCCGCGTGAGCGCCCAATTTGCCTTAAACAAGTCCTTGAATAATGCCACCGTAAAAGTTGCTGAAATGGTCGGATATGACAAGGTTGCCTCGCTGGCAAAATCGGCTGGTATCGTATCGGTTAAGGCTACGCCAGCGATAGCCCTGGGCGCGTACGATGCAACCCCACTGGAGATGGCGGGAGCATACACGGTTTTCACCAATGGCGGACAACGGGTCACACCGACCCTGCTGCGTTCGGTTCGCGACGCGAATGGCGATATCGTTGACAACTTCGAGCCGCAGAAGACACAAATCCTCGATCCCAAAGTAGCTTATGTTATTACCGCCATGATGCAAGGCGTGATGAACAATGGCACTGCCTCAGTGGTGCGGGGGCGTGGATTCACGGCACCCGCAGCCGGTAAAACCGGTACTTCCCACGACGGCTGGTTCGCCGGTTTTACATCAAATCTGCTGTGCATCGTGTGGGTGGGATACGACGATTACAGCGACATTCACCTGAGCGGAGCTTCGATCGCCGCACCCATCTGGGCGGAGTTCATGAAGAGAGCGGTCGCGCAGCCTAGCTATTCCGACGTCAAACCTTTTAGTCCGCCGACAGGAATAGTGCAGCTCTCGATTGACAAAGCTACGGGGCAGATTGCGACCCCGGCCTGTCCTGATGATTACATGATGTCATTTATCGACGGCACCCAGCCAACCGAAACCTGCGAGCAGGGTACCGCCGATCATCGGAACGTCTTCCAGAAACTTTTTGGTATGGAACCGAAACCCGCGCCACCGCCGCCGGTGTCTAATCCTAAGATAATTCCGCCTTCTTCAGTCCCGGCTACGAATGTGGCGCAGGATAGCCAGCAGTCTCCTGCTGGGGCGGAAAAGCCTAAAAAGAAAGGCTTTTGGGGACGTTTATTTGGCGGAAGCGACGATAAGGGAGACAATAAGGAGAAAGACAGATCCACAAATGGCAATCCACCCCCGAGGCCACAGTGAGGATCATGACAGTGAGTAGATAGGAGGGTACGATGAACCATTTCAACCGCGCTGTATGCAGTTGCCTAATGTTGTGCGCCCTTCCACTTCTGTGCCAGGAACCTTCAACCAGCAACCCGATCTCTCCGGTGGAAGTCCCGGCAGCGCAAGTTGGCCCACCCCCGCCCAATGCATCGGTCGCCGATCTGGAACGTCAAGGCGATGTCTTGCGCAGCCAAAAGGACTATTTGGATGCTCTGGATTACTATCGGGCGGCCATCCAGAAATCCGACACGGCCACCCTTCACAACAAAGTCGGAGTTTCTCTACTGTTGCTGAAGCGTGATTCGGAGGCCAGGAGAGAATTCGAGCGGTCCATAAAACTAGACGGCAAATATCCTGAAGCCCATAACAATTTAGGCGCTGTTCATTATCAGATGAGGGAGTTTGGCACGGCAATCCGGGAATACAGGAGAGCCATCAAGCTTAACGACGTAAACGCCAGCTTTCACAGCAATCTGGGGACCGCATATTTTTCACGCAAACAATATGACAAGGCCACCAAAGAGTATCTGCGCGCCATGCAACTCGATCCCACCATCTTCGAACACCAGAATGCCGGGGGCGTCTCGGTAAAGCTGATTTCGTCGAACGATTTGGGGCATTATCACTATGTGCTGGCGCAAATGTATGGACACAAGGGAGATGCCGAGATGTGCCGTCTTTATCTGAGCAAGGCCAATGAAGAAGGTTATCCCTTTGTAAAGGATGCTCTTAAAGACAACGAATTTGCAGGGCTCCGAAAAGATCCTGACTTTGTGGCCTTTGTGCGTTCGCTGAAGCCGGCAGAAACGAATGAATAAGCGGCAACCTTTTCGGCAGAGCTGCTTTCTAAAGTAAATGGCTGTAGTTTTCCCTCCCGGAAGCGCAGCCACAAGCTAAACCCATCGGTTAGGCGCTCAGCGCTGTGGCAGGGAAACCGGTGGGTTTTGTTTTTTGCCTTCAGCCGCTTAACCACATAGAAAAGCTAACTTCGTGTGGAGAAAACACACATCCCCCACACTCTCCCGTAGAGACCAATGGTCGAGAGCCTACTTGACCGTTAGCCTTCTACTGGTTAATCCGCGCGTAAACGAACATACCTGCGATCACCACGATCAGCAGGGCTGAAGCTGCGCCCGACAGACGTATCCACGGCTTGAGCCGGTCCATTCTTACAGTGAGCTCTTCCTGCTCTTTGGCCAAGTGAATGTTGGCATCATCCAGGAAAAGCTGGTCGTCTTCATGCATCGAGAGAGTGCTCCGGTAGATCAGGAGAACGACGAGAACAGTGAAAAAACCGGCCCAAAGAATCAGCAGTGCAGGCATCATAGGACACCACCTTTTATTTTGGAACCGGTCCCGCTTACTCGAAGGCCGTTTGGGAACCAAAACGGCGATGGGTAGAGTGGAACCTTGAGCCGATTATATCTCCGCAAATCCCTTGAGATACCACATTTTTTTTACGGGCGGGGGTGGGGGCAACGATCTTGCGACGACAAAGGAGCTGGCGACATCCAATGGAAGTGCTATAATTGAGTTTTTAGGAGATACAACCCATCATGGCCACAACCACCACTACCCCGAATGTCGAAGCACCGGTAAGCACTCCTGTCGTCCTCACCCCTGTTGCCATTGGCAAGGTGAAGGAGATCATGAGCCAGCAGAATCCGGTTCCAGCGGGCTTACGCATTGGCGTAGTGGGCGGCGGCTGCTCTGGATTCTCTTATTCGATGTCGTTTGAGAACGGGGCCGGAGTTATGGACAAGGTGTATCACTTCGACGATCTGAAGGTCTTCGTGGACGCTACCTCTGCCATGTATCTCAACGGCTGCGTGGTTGATTACGTCGAAACGCTTGAGGCTGCGGGCTTCAAGTTTGAGAACCCGAATGTGAAGAGCACCTGCGGCTGCGGTTCTTCCTTCAGCGTCTAATCATTGCTTCACTCGCGTGTCCGTTGGCGTGCCCGCTCCATTGCCGCCTCCCATTACTGTACCTGCATTGGGATTATTGGGTACATTCATGCCGCCCCCAAGTTGTTGCTGCTGCTCAAAACGCGGATCGTAGACGAACTCCCACTCGTTGTAGTGGTTCTTGTCGTTGAGAATCTTGATCGACTCTTCCTTGCGGGTAGCGGCCACTCCTATGATCCCACCAGCCCCCGGCTGGAAGGTAGCAAACGCCGATCCGCTGCCGCTATTGGAGTTTGCCGAAGGGTCGCCGCCCGAGGTTTGCGGAGTCGCAGTCGGCGTCGGACTGGGCGATGGCTGGCTAAGACCGGGGCTAGTTCCACCACCAGCGATTGGCTGTCCAAAAGTGTTGCCTGCCTGCGGACCATTCACACTTAACGCGCCTCCGCTGCCGGGGACCTTCAACATCGCCTCGCCCGGATGAATCAGCCGCCAGTCGTCCTTCCCGGTCATGGGGTCTTTGTAGCGCTTGCGCAGGAAACGAAAATTGTTGGTATTTTCAAGCTGGTCGATGGAAAGCGGATAGCGCCCAAACTTACGATAAAATCTCTTGATTGCGTTTGTATATTCATGGGCCCGATGAATCAGCTCTTCCTCTTTCTCCCGTTTGATCTGCTGCCGGATTCGCGGAAGTTCAACACTCAGGGCAATCAGCATCAAAGCCATCAGCAACATGATCGAGAGCAGCACATAGCCTTTTTGGTTGCGTGATTTCATATTAATTCTGAGGCGTCAACGGAACCGGCTGGCGGTTGTTGTTTAGCACGTCTTCCACCATCACTGAGGTGTTGCTGATCTGCAAAATCTTATACCGGCGATTCACAATATCTCCCTCTTTCGCCACGAAAACGTCGTCGCCATCCGACAAAAACACCTTTTTGGCTTCCCCAGCGCGGTTGGCAAAACCGAAAAATTTCAAGGTAATGGGCGGTGGAGGCGGCGGAGGCGGTGGCCCTGATGGCTCGACTCGTACCGGCTGTACCGGAGTCGGCATTACCGGAGGCGGTGGCGGTGGAGGCGGGGCTTCCATGCGAAAGATATTACGTCTTCCTCCTCCCTCGTATTCCACTCTCTGGCTGGCGACGAGAAGGTCAGTGCGCAAAGTAGGATCAAGGCTGTTTTCCCGGATTCGCGGAGCGTTGCCCTTTTTCTGGATGCTTGTCGGCGCTGCCGTATTTTGCGCCGGTCTCACCGAAGCGGCCGTCGTTACGGATTCACCCAGCCACCCCATCGAACCCAGGGCGCGCCACACCACCAGCAGGGCGATGACCAGCAGCACTCCCATCCAGATAACCTTCTTTTTGTCTTCAGTTCTGATCTTCACTTACGTTTCCTTCAAAAAGGTATCGACCCTGATCTGCAATTCGACCGAGCTTCCTCCTTGCTGGCCGTTGAGATTGATCTGGGTTATGTCGAACAATAGCTTGTCACGCTCCATGGCGTTAATGAAATGCGCAATCTTCGGATAATCTCCGGCAAGCGTGATATCAGCCTTTACGCGCTTAAGACCGGGCAACCCAGTATCTTCTGCCTTGTAGTGGATCAGCGGAGGAGCAAAGCCATTTTCCTGTGCCAGCTTGTTGATCTTTTCCGAGACCTCCGACCAGCGGCTGGCCACATGCTCGTTGTAAAACTTCTTGACGTCTTCCCGGGTCTTGTTCAACGTCTGATCGATTCCCTCAAGGGGACCAGCCTCGCGCGTGACGCGCGCAAATTCCTGCCGCAAATCATGTTCTTCGCGTTGCCGTTCCGCCGCAGTCGATCGTCCTGGCCAGAAAAGAAAGGCAACCAACCCAAGATCCACTACGCCCAAAACTATCAAGACAATAATAAACTTCTGCCGCATCGCTCCCAAGGAGGTCATGGCATGCCCTCCTTGCCGGCCACGGGCGCCGGTTGGATCCAATTAGCCGGCGTGTAAAAAGTGCTGATGGTAAATTGGGTGAGCGGTGTCCCCTTACCTTGCGCTTGTAGCGTCGACTGGCCCTCGATAGCTGGAAAGCGGAAGCGCTCCGACTTCTCCATCTTCTTAATCAACTCTTGGCCATCTTCAACCTTTTCTCCAACTACCATCATCTTGAGTTGCAGCCGATGATCAGCAGTAAGGGCGGGTGTAATCGAGGCCACAAAAGCCCGGCCCGGCATGATTTTTTCCAGGTCGGTAAACAACTCCGTCCAGGAAAACGACTTTTGCTCAAACAGGTCGTTCCAAAATGAGGATTGGTCACGCACATCGTGGTTTTCAGGCTGGTTGAGCACGGCTTCGGCTTTGGCCCGCTGTTGCTCCTTGATCTTGATCTTTTCTTTCAGCTCAGCGATATGCCTCCCTGACTGGCGTGCGTTCAGGTAGCTATCGCGGACCTTCATGCCGAGAAACACGGTAAGTAAAAGCAGGGCTACCACGGCTCCGCCCCAGCGCAGATAGAATTGCCGGGCGTCAGCGTATTTCTGGGAGGCTAGATTGATGGTGAAACGCATTATCCGAGCAAGGCCCCCGCAACTCCGGCCATCATCGAGGCTGGAAGGTTGTCACCACTCAGAAGCTGCCCGTTCGAGATGATCGGCGCCAGCTCTTCCACGCGCGCACCAGTATGCTCGTGAAGCATGGGCCCCACCTCCTGAATGGACGCTATGCCACTCACAAAAATCTTTTCAATCCCTGTTCCAAATGTATCTTCGAAAAACATGATCGATGGCAATACTGCTTCCGCAAGTTCCGTAGCGCTCACATTCTCACCGTGAGGATTCTCGAGCGTCCGCATCAAGCGGAGTTGCTCTTGCTCGGCAGCCGCGACGGTAATGCTGTGGGGATCGACCTTCAGCATAAGCGTAGGTTTTTGACCGTCAATCAGGCCTAAGGCGGCCAGGGAAGAAGGCAGCACCATTCCAGGAGTGTAGCCTGCGGCGCGAAAAGCAGACTCGTATTCTTCCACGACCTCCTTGGGCGAAATCGCTGCTACCACCTGAACTGAGTTGCCGGCCCGGCGCGATTCATAGGAAAGGGCTGCATGTTCCACATCGAAGGGCAACGCCTTCTTGAGCCGGAAGCGCACAACGCCCTCCGCTTCCTGCGGTTTGGCCGGTAAAGTTTCAAATTCCAGCAACAAAACACGAATAGCAGCATCAGGCACTATCGCGATCACGTCCCGAGAGTTGCCGCCGACCGATCCCAGAGCACCGCTGATGGCGGTGGCGAGAGCCGCGGCGTCCAGCACGTTTTTTTCACTCATGCCGGGTTTGAGCGCGCCCTCGGCCAAGCGGCGGGAGGTGATCATATCCAGTATCTGCGACTTTTTGGAAGTACGCGCCGTAATCACATGGCTGGGAGTGATCTCGCAAGCCAGTAATGGACGTGCTCCGGACTGTTTGCTTCGTGCCATAGTTAGCGGCTGGTCTCGATAAACGTGACCTTGTTGATCTCCTTGAGCGTAGTGATCCCGGCTTTTACTTTGTTGAGCGCCGATTCGCGCAAAAACTTCATTCCTTCCTCGTGCGCGGCCCTGCGGATTTCTGAAGATGGCCTTTTCTCCAGGATCAGCTCACGGATGCGGTCCGTGAGGTCGAGCAGTTCGTGGATGGCGGTACGACCATGATAACCCGAACCCGCGCATTCGATACAGCCTTGCCCTTCGTAAAAAGTCACGTTGCTCCACTCTTGCAGGTCGAGACCGCTGGATTGCAGGGCATCATCATCGTAGACAACCCGCCGCTTGCAATGAGGGCAGATCACGCGTACCAGCCGCTGCGCCAGCACGCAGTTGAGGGCGGAAACGAAGTTGTAGGGCTCTACTCCCATATTAAGGAAGCGGCCGAGCACATCGACCACGTTGTTGGCGTGTACCGTGGTGAATACCAGGTGGCCTGTAAGAGCAGAGTTAATCGCGATCTGCGCGGTTTCCTGGTCGCGAATTTCGCCCACCATGATCTTGTCGGGATCATGGCGAAGAATGGAGCGCAGCCCTTTAGCAAAGGTCAGCCCCTTCTTTTCGTTCACGGGAATCTGCGTGATTCCCTTGATCTGGTATTCCACTGGGTCTTCGATGGTGATGATCTTGTCTTCGTCGGACTTGATCTCATTCAAGGCGGCATAGAGAGTCGTGGTCTTGCCGCTGCCGGTTGGACCGGTCACCAGCACCATGCCGTAAGGCTCGGCAATGTAGCGCCGGAATTTGCGCAAGTCCTCTTCGTCGAAACCCACCACATCCAGCACCAGGTTGCGGAACTTCTCGCTCATCGATTCCTTGTCGAGGACGCGCAGCACCGCATTTTCGCCGTGGATGGTGGGCATGATGGAGACGCGGAAATCAATCAGGCGATGGTTATATTTCACGCGAAAGCGTCCATCCTGGGGCACGCGCCGCTCGGCGATATCCAGTTCGCTCATGACCTTCACGCGCGTAATGATGGTGGACTGATGCTCTTTCTTGATCGGCTCCATGGCCGGCTGCAACACGCCATCGATGCGGTACTTGACCACCACCGAATCGTTCTCGCATTCAATGTGAATATCGCTCGCCCGCTGCTGCAATGCGGTAAAAATCGTAGTGTCCACCAGGCGAATGATAGGACTGATGTCGTTTTCCGCGGTAATCCTGTCGATGGAGAGATTCTCTTCGGCCGTAGTTTCTTCTTCGTGAACCACGTCGAGCACGAAACCCTCGCTGGCCTCGTCCAGGACCCGCTGCGATTGCTCAGTCTTTTTCAGGATCTCGTTGATCTGGCCTAACGTGGCCACTTTGGTCTTGATCCGGCGATTGAGCAGCAGGCCGATTTCATCAATCATCATCAGCTTGCTGGGATCGGCGATGGCAATCCACAGATTTCCATTCTGTTCCTGCAAGGGAACGAAATTGTAACGAAACATCAGGTCTACAGGGATCGACTTGAACAGCTCCGCGTCCAGGTGATAATCGCGCAGGTCCACAAATTCGCTGCGATAT